>DUVI01000055.1 GCA_012841065.1 Bacillota bacterium | reverse complement strand
TTCGATGGTTCACTCCCGCTGTTCCTGGCAGCTTTCGCGCAGCGCAAGCACCTGACTGAAAAGGAAATAAGAGAGCTGCAGAAGCTCATCGACGAGCATCAGGCCAAAAACAGGGGGTAAAGCCATGAATATGCTTTTGGCGAAAGCGATACCAAGAGCCGGCTGAAGAACGTGCTGAACTACAAGAAGCCTGAAGCTTGGCTCGCAGCTACGGCATTGGTTGTAGTATTGGCGGTTATTATCGGGTTTGCGGTGAATCCTCGCGATCGCGCCAAAAACTTCGCTGCCCGCCTCCTTGAGCACAGAACCGAGTATATCGGGGACAACTCAAAGGTCGGCGGCATCATAATGAATCTTGAGTACCCGGAAAATGTCGAATACGGTTCTTTTGAGCTGCTTACCGGCTCGCGGCCGTTTGCGGTTGTCGTCAGGCTCAATACAGACTCTGATACGCTGAATTTCTATACAGAGGACCTCAATAAGCGCCCGTTTTACCGGAATGCGGTTATCATGTTGTCCTTGATACACAATGCCGATAACATCAGGTTTGTACTTGACGACGGTTCGGACTCACACTTGATAGAGTTCACCCGTGCTATGGCTGAGTCGCGTGTCGGCGGTGATCTGTGGGAACACTCGGCATCCCAGGAGCAGTTTGAGAGATTTCTGGAGATGCTTGAATCCGTTGAAATGGCAATCCCAGGACCGTAGAAACATGAAGCAAGAGAACCGCAACCTGAGATCGAGGATCAAGACGCTTCTGGGAAGCCACCGGACAGGCCCGGTGACTCATTTCATTCTTTTCATCGCTTCAACTATCTCACTGAAACGGCCGGTAATGTATCCGTAATTCTCCCTCCGATGAGGGACAACGCAATTGCTGCAGTCTTTGATGTCGTTGATATAGGTAAATTTGCCGCCACACTTCTCTCCCAGGGCATATAGCGGACAGTAACAAAACAGACAGTTGAACTCATCGGGATCGACCCCAGTGTGGCAAGGGAAGAACTCGCATTGTTTGTTGGTGAAGAAGGCAAACGCCTTTCCGTGCCAGTACTCCCGTTGCGGCTGTTGTGTCTGTGACCGGTCCTTGTCCATGCAAACTCCCCCGTGTTTCTCAGTAGTCTCAAACTGTTCAGCAATATTGAGGCATTAGTGTGCACAAGCGCTCACCATAAGACCAATAAGGCTGGACACCGCCCGCCTGGGAGAAGGACGCCGCCCTGGTTTTACGCTGGTCACACGACGCCGTATGTTCACGTAGCGCCTTCCTTCCCTGGTGTCTTAGCCCGGTTTGCCCCGGTTGGTCTGAAACGGCTGTTCCAAAACGATGTACAACTCATTATACGCCAAATGAACAGGAAGGTTTGCCGAATGCAGCACTGGATGGAGGGAAACCGGTACACCAGGGACGCCTCATTATGCTCAGTTTGCATACGCACGTGGAACAAACCAAATCGCGCGAAGGTCTATAGATCTGCCAGGCACGGCGCTCCTTAAGCAATCTCTATATACCTGCTGCGGCATGAACACGAGAGCGCCTGCCCTAGAACATACCATTAAAGAACGGAGGTTACTTTTCCATGAGAAGGACTTCTTATTCAGCAATCTGCCTAGCAGTGTCGTTGTGCATCGTCCTTTCGACCATGGCAGCAGGGGTGGCAACTGCATCTTCCTCGCACATGAGCTATCCGGCCAAATTCAACCCGGTTTTCCGTCCCATTAGTGCATGGCCGGTTGAAGCCGAAACAGCGTTCAAGACGAGCAAGTCAATCTACCGCCAGGGCGAGCCCGTAGAATTCACGTTCACAAACCTGCTCGAGTCAGCGGTATTGCTTTCACGCGGAGCACCATGGGAAATCAGCAGACCTTACGGCACTGTAGTATTCTCACCCTTCTCCACTATGGCTATTGTGGACGTTAACCCCGGCGAAAGCCAGACCTGGACCTGGGATCAGACTGATGGCGAAGGCAATCAAGTAGCCCCAGGCCTGTACGTCGTAACCCTTGAGATTCCGGATGGCATAATGTCTGCCTTGTTCTGCATCACCGGCCTCAGGACGGATAAGGAACAGAAAAATCCTGACCCGGAGATGCCGGAGCACAGCCCGTTTAAGGACATAACCGGTGAGCACCCCTGGAGCGATCCACACGTCCTGAGCCTTTACGAAAAGCAAATCGTACAGGGCAAGAGCGCCGACTTGTTCGACCCTGAGGGCTCCCTCACAAGGGCTGAGTTTGTGACAATGCTGCTCAGAGCTTGTGGCGTCGAACCCCTTCAAGCTAAAGATTTGACCATGGAGGCCGATCCTGACAAGCCGGTTTCGTCCCTGGAGGGAGACAAGGTTGCTGAGGACATCCTCCACGGGCCGGAAGACGGCCATTGGGCTGAGCCATACACCCACACTGCAATGGCTGTCGGAATAATCCTGCCGGAGGAGTACCCTGACGGGTTTGGTCCAGACATGCCCATCACACGCATGGAAGTATGCGTAATGGCAACCCGCGCCCTCGGGCTCGAAAACGAAGCACGTGAGAATGCCGGTACGCTGCCTGAATTTGACGACTACGAAGACATTCCTCCGGCATACAGAGGGTATGTCGCAAAAGCTGTAGAGTGGGATATGCTCAGAGGGTATCCTGATAATACCTTCCGGCCAGGAAACGGCGCCACCAGGCGCGAGGCGGCGGTTATCATCTACAGGCTCCTGGAACTCGACTGATCTGGTCCACGGGGATCTGGCACTTCAACACTCACAGCTGATCGGGAGCCATAAGCCCGGTAATCCTCCGAGGGCCTGTCATGGGCCCTCGGAATGTTGGGGTTCTGACACTTGTGGATGGTCGATCGCTAATGAGAAAAGACCGGCCATCTTTACCCGCGGCCCGCTTTGGTTGGATAAACCCTATAATCCCGGCACAACACTTGCGCCACAGGCTACGACCACATCGAGGCTTAATGAGCAAACTGACAACTATGAATGTCTACTGAACATGCCGCTTAATATCCTGTACAACTTCACCCAGTTCGTGTTTTATTTCGCAACCCCAGTATCTCAAAACCTTCCACCCCATCCCAGTAAGCTCTTCATTAACTTGGCGGTCTCTTTCAGTGTTTCTTTCTACCTTTTTGACCCAAAACTCTTTGTTCTGCTCTGGTACCTCACCACACTTGGGACATCCATGCCAAAAGCAGCCATCGCAGAATACGGCAACCTTTTTCCCCGGGAACACGATGTCCGGGCGGCCGGGCAGCTCGCTCGAAATTCTGTAGCGCAAACCCTCTCGCCATAGTGCCCTTCTAAGTCTGAGTTCAATATCTGTGTCTCTATTCTTAACTGCAGCCATGTTCTTACTTCGTTCTTCCTTGCTCTTGTTGTCCAATCTAATCGACTCCTCTATTCCTTTCATGCAAACATACCTGCGGACCCATGTGGTGATTTTAAGCATCCCGTCCAAGACACTGTTTTTTGCAATAGTGGTTAGAGACTTAGCATACCTGACAGAAAACCGATTTCAGGCTCACCGGGAAGCCCCAATACCAAAGCCCGATCGAGTAGTCGGTTGAATTCTTCACAACTCGTCTCAGGCAGGAGAGCACAAGCGTGGCATGCCGCGAGGTTTAGAGAATCCATGCCCTGACCCTGACTCTCGATGCACAAAGGATCAGAAGAACACCAGTAACCGGCCGTAACAGTTTTAGATACCAGACTCGAAAGAAACTCCGGTTTTCCTTGCCTCACCAGCCCTCCCAACGTACCATCAGCATCACCGCTGGCAGTATAAATCAGTATACCGGCCATATAAGGTTGTTCAGGAGTCTCATTACAGTAAATGCGTTCTCTGAGTGAAGCACTTCCGTATCCACAATCAAATGCCAATTGCCTTATGAGAAGATGAGCCAAAGTATGCAGGAAAACGAACCTCGGAGTGATAGGTCTGGGCAAAAAGCCACGGTCGAGAGCCATTCTCTGGTATCGTCCATTGAGTGTTTCAGCGCGTTTCACAACCAACGGATTGTCTTCCCAAGCTCTAAGCTGTTTTTGATCGAATGCTAAGAAGATGCCTTCCCCTCTGACTTCGACCCCAGGCAACCAGTTTCTGTGAGTTTTTCCCCGTATAGATACTGCACACACATGCGTTTGCTTATCATCCTCATCGGGAATCGCATGTCGATCCAACGGATGAAGGCGGCTGAAAGCAACCAGTGCACGAACTTCCCTCAGCCTGTGCACCAGCGTAACCGTATCGATGCCGGGTATCTCGTAATTGGAACCGTCGATCACTTGAATCTCAAGATCTTTATTGGGACCTGGCTTTTCGCCCTCCCCCAAAAATACCCTGTACTCATCATATCGGTATTCGATCTCCGAACAAGTCTTTGTTTCTGCTATGTCAGACAGTGCCTGTTCAACAACCAGTCTAACCTCTGAAACATCCAGCTCTGCTTCTCCGGCGATGAGATTAATGAGTACCTCGCCCAATGCTTCATCATCCACACCGGCTTTGATAAAGGTTTGCCATGCACTGGTTTTTGTTACGGCTTCATAGATCCGGTCGGTATATGACGGCAATACTATTGAATTTATGACCTGAGGGAAGTATACATTAGAAGCGCCTCTCTGCAATGTTCTTGGTGTACAATCGCATCGCTCACGCTTACCCAACCAGGGCATATTGCCGGAACACTTTGAATGAGCATCCCTGTTGAATGCACCGAACATAGTTGTTGTTTTATCGCAGGTCTTGCATTCTATTGTGATTCCAGCCAGCCCCGAATGACTTCCGCCTGTATGTATCTTCAAGTCAGGGTTCGAACACGGAGCTCCTCCGTGAGTCCATTCCACCCATGGAAAATCATCAATATGGCCTCGTTCACATGCTATAACGAATCTGCTGGGGACCAGTTTTGCTCTACATCTATCGCATCGGGGAACATCCCATTCATCATCGCGGATACTTCTGTAACGGTCAGTCCAATCATCAATTCGTCTCAAAGACCTGCATTGAGGACAGAAAAGCCATTTGGGGAAGCGGGTGAACGGCACACCATCATCGGGGCACTCGTCCTCAGACGGAACCATTTTGAAATAGCGGACACCAAGTCTTTTTTCAAGTCGCTCATCGTGAATAGGAACCCCTAAGTTGTTGGGCCAGAAATCTATGGATACCGGCATTAAGGATTCATTAGGAAGATCTATAATGCTTCCAACTCCAAAGGGGGCGATCGACTGAGTTCTTCTTAGCTGCCCATAACGCAACCTGGAATTAATCGACTTCCTTCTCACTTTAAATCCCCCAATCCTCCTCCAAGACCTTGATGTTGCTGGGAACATCCACATTTCTCATTGACTGCATCGTCGGCCAAAGCCCATCTTTAGCCTTATATGCAGGATAGAGAATACGCGGCGTACGACGTGAATACCAAACTGCCTCATACGACTTCGCAATTTGAGACCATTCTTCGATCAGACTGTCAAGTTGACTAGCCGTTGATTCTGCTTCCTCTGGCATTACAGACCTTGCTCGTTCAATGATCGCCTCATTGATCCTGTGAAGTTCCTGATGCTCAGCGCTGAAATTCCCGGCTTTATTATCTCTCGATAGACCATCCAAGCAATGACGGGCCAGAGAAACCAAGACAGCATGAAGCGCCCTGTCTCTTGCAGGACCGGAGAACGGTGTCACACTGGTAGGCTCAACATATCTATAGAAGGCCCGATGATAAGCGATAAACCTCTCATAGTGCGAACGGTCTCGCGGCCTGGCACCATCATAGAGAGTGAATACCAACCCCGGATGTTTCCGTCCCACCCTACTGGTAGCCTGAATGTACTCAGAAGTGCTTTTCGGTTGGCTTACGACAGTCATAAGGCCCAGTCTGTCAATGTCAATGCCCACCGAGATCATACTCGATGCCAATAGTATATCTATGGCATCTTTATTAGGGTAAGAAATCGCCATCTTTTCAAGCATTGCAGGAATATCTTCGCTCTTGCGGCTACCGGTTAGTTCGTGCGCTTGGTAATAAATCCTTCGCTCGGTGCCTCTTCTAAGAGCAACCCTTCTTACTTGATCCTTGATATCATCCAGAGCAAGGGTTGATGTTCTGCCGAGCTCCCGGATGGTGTTGAAGTAACAGACGAGGGTCCAGTAAAGATCCTTGATCTCAGGAGGAAAGTCCATTTCATAGGTATGCTGGACTAATCCTGCCATGAGCCTTATCTGAGTGGTCGTCAGTGTCCTACCAGTGGCCATAATGCCCACATACATCCTTCCCGGCTTCCTAATAGTATCTATCTCGCGGGCAAAGAAAGAATCTTCCGCCTCCATAGCCGCAGGAGGAAACACGTAAACCTTTCTGTTGTACAGAGCTTTGACCTGATCGCCGGCTCTTCGTATGGTGGCCGTTGATGCGATGATCTTCGGTGGAATCTCTTGGGTAGAGCAGAGTAAGTCAACCGCTGTCTCGTATAGCCCCACGATTGTACCTAGAGGGCCTGATATCAAGTGAAGTTCGTCCTGAATTATGAGTTCCGGTGACACGGAATCTGAGGCTAACCCGAATATATTCTTCGTCTCTCGTTTCCAAGGCAACATAGCGAACTTGTCAACAGTAGCAAAAAGAAGCGTTGGTGGATCTTTGTATATATCTTCGTCAACCACTTTTATGGGCAACTCTTCTTTGAACACACAGGTTTCTTCAGTACAACGAATCACAAAACGTCTTGGGCGGGTTTTCAGCTCATAGCCCCAGCGTCCGATGCCCCGATCCTTTGTGAGTCTTGTGCCACACCACGGACAACTGAGAACTTGGAATGGGTTCTCTCGCACCGCACCGCTCGTCAACCTATCCAATGCCGCTTCCGCTTCACTCAGACTGTTCGGGGTCGATGAGCTGCCTATCCACAATCCGATGCTGATACTCGACTCACCGAACAGGTCAGGGTTTTCTCGACGTATGAATTCACATGCACAAATCAGAGTGCTTGCCCTTTGAAATTGCTGCGCAGTAAGGAGCCTCAATGTGTAGCGCATTATTATCGCTGTCCCTTTCCCCTTGTCCCGATGACGAAGTCTTCTCAAGAATATGGTAAATGCCGAAATTCCCAAGTAGGCCTCAGTTTTCCCGCCTCCCGTCGGGAACCAGATCAGGTCAACGATGTGCCTTTCTCGGCTTGTCGGATCGATGATACTCTCCAGATTCAACAGAAAAAAGGCAAGTTGAAAAGGTCTCCAGCTCGCCTCTTCCAGAGGAAACTCATCATAATCAGGCCAAATGATACCATTTGTTTCGTCAGGGTATCTTTTCTTTTCCTGAAGCCGGGTGTGAGCTCTCTGCATCAGCATAGCTCTGTTAGCAAGCTGAAAAGCCTTAAATACTACGGGGTTCTCTAAAGAACGCACACCTCGCATGAGCCGGTCAGCACATTCATAACAGTCGGCAAGGTGCTTTTCAGCTGTAGAACGGAAGTTTTCATCCAACATGTGAATAGTGCCATGCTTCCTGTCTATCCAGTCTTTATAAATGGCTACAAAACGCTCTAACCCTTCTATTATTTCGGCCTTGCCCAATGATGAGATGTCAGAAAGATTACGCATACTCAAGATCTCCGCGACCGGCGACAGTTCCTCGGCATCAAAGTCAAGACTTGGTACTTCGTAACTTGGAATTATTTCGGTTCTCAATAGCGTCCCCTGTTCGTTCCAACTAACCGCACATCCGTGCCCAACCGCGAAGACTTTGCGATTACGGTAAAGAAGAGCCATTGAAACCTGTTCAGAATCTCTTTCATTAACCCCGGACAAACGCTCATAATCCAGAAATCTCACACCCTGTTCAGCCGGTCTGACAGAAAAACCTACTTGGAAAAAACTTCTCTCTGCCTTCTTTCGATCACCGCCCTCGAAGTCGTTTATCAAAGCAATGGTGAACAGCGTAGCCTGGGAGCCATGCTTGGGCCTTCTTACACACACACATTCCAGGCCTTCACATACGTCATAAGGTTCTTTTGTGGGCTTATCACTGCTTACATGAGGAATAGCTACGGAGATTCCTCCATTTCCCAGGGGTGTTCGTTTCCAACCATCGAACTGCAAGCTATAAAGCCTGTCTATCGCTTGAGCCCACTCTTCAGACTTCGGATCCAGCTTCTTCAGCGTTTCCTTTGCGTCTTTCGTCATCTTTTGTTTTAACTTGAGGATACCGTCTTCCAAGACCAAATGCTCATGAAAGAAGGGGGCATTGAGGATCCCCTCAGAAAGGGCGGTTACCCTCGCCACACATTCATCCCATTCGAGACGCCTGTACTGACCCGCAGTAATATCCACAATTATGGCGGGGTTTTGACCGGTTGCATAAAAACTCATACCTATCGAAGACGGGTAGTACTGATTGGCGGTTGTAGTTGCTACATCGAGCAGTTCATCAACTTCAGCTCTGCCGTCCACGTCTCGCTCCTCAGTGCTTTCGTCATCAATGTCCCTAGGTACCTTTTGCTCGTAGAGAATACCAACTGAATACCGCTGGAGAGGATTCTCACTGATTATCTCGAACTTTGCATCTTCCGCACACGGCGGCACGGGGAGTTCTGACCCCGGTCCCATCATCTCAGCGATGACAGCCTCAACAATATGATCTCTGATATCAGCAAAACCTTGCGCCATCCCGGTCCCTCCAAACTCCTGGTTGGGCCACTTGCCTAAATCCTAAATGTCAAGGAACTTATTAATGAGCCTGTTCGCCCTGTTGAGCGGGACACTTGCGGTTGTTGCCGCTATTCTTCGAACTGACACCACTTCGGCATGCGATGACAAATCGTTTGTCACTTTCTGCAATAAAGGTTCTTCTTCCGAAAGCAGACCCCCAGTAGTCGAGGCTACAATTGCTCTGGCAAGATATCTACCCAGCCTAATATGTAAAGACCTGATTTGTGTACAAGCTGCTATCACTTCGTCTAGCTTATCGTTTAGTTCCCTATCTTGCGTAATCAGAGCTATGGCTACTATAGCCTCGTCCTCGGACCCTATGCAATCTTCCTTGAGCCACGCTCTGATAGCAGGAATCGTCCTCTTAACACCCTCATTACTCAACATCTGTTGAAATTCCCTAAGACTAAGCCCGTGAACTTGAATGTACCTACTAAGAGCATCCTTCCAGAGGTTTGTCAAGTCCGTCAACTTCCTTATGTCCGGATTGCTTCCCTTAACCAGTTCGGTGAGCTTGTCAAAAATGTCGTCGGATGAATCTTTGACAAAGACCAATAAGTCTCCAGGTCTTAACTCGTTTGCTTTCTTCGCGATAATCCTCTCTTCTTCCTCATCCAAACACCTGCAATTATGACCCAAGGTAATAAACGCCACATAATCCTCCTCAAATTCAACCGGAACAGCGTGTACAAGAGACTGGTCGGTTGGCATATGAGGTTGCCCTTTGAACATATGTTCCTCCCACTGAGCCGCAAACCTGTTTATGCATTCTTCGAGATCCGGCCAACCAGAATCGATTCTTGCTATTCCGGACGACAGACTGGAGCCTCGGGAAATCCTTCTTAGATAACTCGACATTTTATCCACGACAATATCTTTCTGCTCACTTTCAAATGGATACACAATGAGTGTCTCCTTCGCGCAAAAACCGGAGTGCCTCAATTTAAGATACCGACGTCCATACCAGCCTAGGGTCAAGCATTTCTCGACGGGGTCGCGGTTAGCAAGAGCCTCTGTTAGAGTCAACACTTTGAAAGGGAGAACGTCTAGGTCAGCGTGTTTCGAAAACCAGTCAAGAAGAACCCGTTGTTCTCTGCGGTTCCTAACCAACAGACAGTCATTCACACCCAACTTCCTAATCGATTCGCAAAATATCGCGTGTTTCGGATGATTGTTTCCGTGGCTTTCCATACAATGATGCAAGCCTTCTTTGATCTCGAGTAAAGCCGGCAGAATAGCGGACGGAACTACATGGTACAAGTCTAGAACAGACAACTCATCTAGCCTATCTAAAAGGTATTGGGGGCTATGTCCGAGCGCATTGAGTTGCTTTAGTGAGAGCGGCAGACACCTAAGTTGCATGAGGAGCTCGTAACAAATCATAATAAACCTGCTAACAGCATCAGTTTGTGAAAGTTGTCTCGAAATTGAACGCAATTTGCCTCCAATAGCATTGATTGTCTCACCTTCTAAGCTGTTTACCAACAGTCGCTCGCTCGTCCCATAAGCCACATTGTGCAGAACACAGTTCGCTCTTGTAAACGGGTTTGATACAGACTCAGCGCTTGAAACATGCTGTGAGATCCGTTTGACATTGGCGGCTCGCACGGTAGAAGGCGTCCAAGCCGTAATATTAAAGCCTAACGATTCCAAGTTACCTATATCGTCTTTATCAATCGTGCTAATATCCGAAATCAACACGGTTCGTTTGTTATTCGCTTGCAAATCCGTTATTCGCGAAAGATTGCCTCTTAGTTTGCTATAATCAAGAACGATGATCCCAGCAGTGCCTTGGTGCTTATTCGCAATGCCGGCGGCTACCTCCATTTCTGAAGCAAAACATATGACAGGTTCTCTTTGAAGCGGATCCTCTCCAATTCGTTCGAAGTGATTCTCCCGTGAATAGTATCCCGCGGGCAAAATGGTCGGACACGGCTGATCACCGACGAAGATGTTGGAATAATGAAGCAACGACTCTCGTTTCGTTGCCACCACGGGCAACTTAACTTTGAGGGCAGGAGGTATTTGGTTTCTCTTGAATCCTAGAATCTCTTTGAGTATGTAATGAGGGCTTGTAGTCTGCGGCACCTTCTTGTCAAATCTGTCGATGCGACTCACTCCGGCAGCACACTTGGTCAATCTCCAGGCCTGATCGAGATCGAGTCCTACAACAAGACCACCTCTGAATCCTATCTTTATCTTCGGTCGCGTATCGATAGAACCTTCGAAAGGATCCACACCTATGAACTGCCCACGTTTTCCGTCGAGACGGACTATGTCTCCTTTCTTCAGTACTTTGTACATAGCTTCGCTCTGTGACTTGAGGCTACGATGTATCAAGCATATAGCGATCACGATTGAGCTCAGAAGCATGGTCGCGAAACCCGTTGGCCCCAGTATAGCCTGATCTCCCGTACCGCGAATGAGCGAATCGTAAACAGCAATAATGTTATGAATATCATAATCGGTCAACGAGTATGGTTCACTGCCATATCGAAGGTCAAGGTCTTGAACAAAAGACAAGTCCTGGCAGATATCAGGGGTAATCTTGATCCACCTCCTCTCCTTGTGCACTACTCACACGTTCTTCAGCCTTCAGAAACTCCGTCGAGAAGATGAATTACCTTCAGCACAAGACTCTCGTCCGATTGCGACTCCACCGAAAACCTGCCGCAACGATGTCAACCAGCACACTCGTGAAGATGGCCGTAGATGCTACGAGTATGAACAAAACAAAACTTCGGAGGTAATGCATTGCCAATTTGAGAAGCCAAAGATGCGCGTGGAACATCAATGGCAAATTCGTACCACGGAGGGAACGACTGTAATAACGCTGCCTCTCTTGCAGAAATGCACCTGTTCTCCTCAGGATGAAGGAACCTGCCTTTCGAAGGGTTGAGACATCCACCTGTAATGGTTGATGCAACATCATCCCACCTCAATCTCCCGTAAACATCGTTAAAGCCAACGTTTTGTCTCTTGTGGCACTTCAATTGGTCTTCGGGAGGCAAGTCCCTTCTACTCCCCCCGTTTTTCGGAATCTTTTCTATCATTTCTTGTATCCGACTAGAGTGTTTAGGAAAGATTTTGTGTAGTGGGTCTTGCGTCTCACATACATTTTCCAGCCCGCCGATTGCATCTCTTACGGTAACAATCTCCATCTTACACTTCATAACGTCCAGGCCGCCAAACACAGAGCCGACTAATACCAATCGTCTGCGTCTTTGTGGGACTCCATAGTCTGCTGCATCTACAATCTCAAAGCGAGGACCATATCCTAGTTCTTCTAAGGCTTCTACAAATTCATGGAATAAATGATATCTAATAATGCCGGGGACATTTTCCATCATAATGGTCAAAGGTTCTAGTTCTCTGACAAATCTTAAGAATTCAAGGATCAGGTCGTTGCGCTCATCTTCCACAGCCTTCTTGCGATTCAACCTCCTAATCGATGAAAAGCCTTGACACGGCGGACAACCGGCAAGAAGTTGCAAGCGCTGCCCGTTCAGTATGTCTTTGATTCTATCGGTACTGAGAGAACGGATGTCTTCCTCAAACAGAATGGTGTCGTGATGATTCAGCCGATAAGTCATAGCAGCGTGCTTATCTATTTCCACAGCCGCTATGACATTGAATCCGGCCTGACGAAGACCCTCGGACATTCCCCCGCATCCCGAAAAAAGATCAACGGCAATGTACTTCATCCGTCTTCATCCCCATACCACAAAAGGCTTTCACGTCTGTTTTTTCCTAACCTTACTTCGATAATCGGCAACACACCATTCATAGTCACTTCAGCAAATACTTTGCCCTCATAACCAGAGTAGAACTGACTCCAAAGGGCTCTACTAGTATTACTTCATCTTAGTTCCCCAAAACCCTTCCTTCTTGTATCCTTCAGGCTACCACGACTCTTCTTACAGTCAACAAACATTCTACTTCCATACGTCCGCACAATGCAGGTCTCACCAACCACCGGATATCCTCAATCGCGCTCTATCACTTCCGAGTTGTGTCGCCACCGGAATCCATTACTTGAATTATACTTGGACCCTCCGGCACACAGTGTCGGGAACAGAAGTTCGATCACATTTCGCATCCTCCACCCACTCTCCCCCAACTCGGGTTTATCAGCATGTATGTCTTGCAACCATCATTGCCACGGACACAGTGCAAACAGCCCACCGAATCCGCAATACCACTCCTTTGTCCATTCCTTTGTCCGCGCCCGTGTCGGCTTACTTACCCTGCAGCAAGTCCCACATCGCAAGGACAACGCACGCTGCCCCAAGCGCATCCAGAGAGTACAACTATCCAAAGGAGCACAACTACGGACCGGCTGGACCTCGCCCAGCCAGCCTCAGAACCTGCCGGCCTTAGCACCGGATCCCCAGGCAGGAATTATCTGCAAATTGTAGAAGGAAACTACCAGAGTCAGGCGGAGGTGTCTCCATGGCAAGAATGATCCCCGATTTGCCGGCACAGATGATAGACAACGACGGTGAACGCATGTTTTATATGGCATGCAGGGAACTTCCCGATGAATACACCGTGTTTTACAGCTACAAGTACCGGTTAAACATCCCGCATGGACGTGAGGATCCTCAGGCCTCAGGCGAAGCGGATTTTGTGGTGGTCCACCCAGACCTGGGCTATGCGGTGTTCGAGGTCAAGCAAGGCAACGTCATGTACGCTGGAGGCCAATGGCATGAATTCAAGCCGTTGCGTTCAGGCGCCCATCATACCGAACCAATGAGCAAAGACCCAATGGAGCAAGCGCAAAGAGCTATGTGGGCCATCCTGGAGCGGTACAAACAGAAGTCCGGCGAGAACAGATTCCCCCTGCACATCAGGTTCGCCCTGTGTTTCCCGGAAACCAGGAAGATCACAGGGGAAATGCCCGATCATATTGACCCGGGCAGCATCTTCCTGTATGACCACCTCCAAGATCTCGATGCGCACATCCGGGCGCTCTTCCCGAAAAGCACAACACCTAACCGTGCTGCCACGCGATTCTTGATAGACAAGGTGCTCGGCCCGTCGTTCAAGGTATTTGCGCTGCTGGAAGACCAAATCCAAATGTTCCACACCACCGCCGAACGAGTGCTCACTGAAGAACAGTCCCGCATCCTTGAAGAAACAGAGTTGGACACAAAGAAGGTGTTCTTCGGGGCAGCCGGAACCGGGAAAACGTACCTGGCCATGGACAAGGCCCGGCGGCTGGCACGCTCAGGCAGACGGGTCTTGCTTACCTGCTACAACAGGAATCTGGCGGCCAGCCTCAGGCGTCAGTTACCGCCTGAAGTCACATGCGCGAATTTCCATGAGTACCTGGTAGATGTGCTCAGCAGACAAGGCGTCAAGGTGTATGTACCGGAAGATCCCGACCGGCAACAGGTGTTCTTTAGCGAACTCCTCCCTGAAATGGGTTTCGACTATTACGCAAGCGCACCTGAGTCAGTCAAATTCGATTCCATAATCGTTGACGAAGGCCAGGATTTCCACGAAAGCTGGCTGTTGTGCCTCGAAAGCATGCTTAGGAATCGGGAACACGGCGAGTTCTACATATTCGCCGATCCCAACCAGGATCTGTTTGGCGTGACTCCTGAACACCTGATGAAGTTACCTGTATCCAAGCACAGGCTGACAAGGAATCTCAGAAACGCCGAGCCTATAAGTGATTGGCTTGTTCCATTTGTGCCTGGCGGGCACCTTAGGCCGGTGCTCCGGGGTGGAATCCCCGTGATATACCACGGGTGGGGATCACCCCAGGAGGAAAAGCGGATGATTGCGCGGGAAGTCGGCAGGCTGGTGAGTCAGGGTATCAGGCCCGAGAGGATCCTTATCCTTTCGCCCAACCGCCTTGAAAACAGCTGTCTCGCAAGGTGTAAGACCATAGGTTCCTGGCCCCTTGCAGAGTTTCAGGAAGCGTATGAGGGGCTCCCGCAGCAACCCGCCAATGCGGTAAGGTTCGCCACAATCCGCTCATTCAAAGGACTCGAATCAGACATTGTGTTCTTGATCGGCTTGAAAGCCGGCAAGCGCACCTGTACCGACACGGATATTTACGTGGGCGCGTCGCGGGCCAGGTTCATGCTGCAAGTGTTCCACGACAAGCACATGGCACCACCGGCCCTGGCAGCCTGCCTAGGAGAGGCTGAATTAGGATTATCAGGCCGGGCTTAGCCGGATAAATGGCCCTTTAGACCTATATATCTATATAGATATACTGCTCTATCCACCGTATCACCGCGCCTCTTATAGGCCACCGCGTGAGGGGAAACAACAACAGAACCCCAACCGCATCGGAAATGGGGCCGGGAAGCAAAACCAGCACGGCTCCTATCACAATGAGCAGCCCATCCACAACCTGGGTTTTCGGTATGCGCCCCGCTCCCAGCTCGCTCATAGCCTTTCTGTACACACCAAACCCCTGGACAGCCAGAAGCGCTACACCTAAGGCGGCCGTGCCGGCGACTATTCCAAGGGTCCGCCAGAATCCCAGGTGTTTTACGACGCAAAACAAGAGCGCCAAATCCACAAAAGGCAAAACCAGAATGAGAACGATTACAAAAACCGTCTTCGGCTTACGCATGACAACGCCCCAGTAAAGCGCGAAATGACCCTTCGTTACGCTTTCCCTTCATTGGTCGTTCTCTTCGTTATTCGTCGTAAGTCGTAAGTCACAAGAATAAGGCCGAATCAGGCCGGGGATGTGAAATCACTCTCTATTGTGCTCTCCGTTCATCAGTATCCGTATTACAATATACAGCCCGGTCATCATGGCAAAGATAGTTGCCATAGACACACCGCTGATTCGCAGTGTTTCCCGCAGTACGTCCACTCAAACCCCTCCCTGTTTCTTAAATGCTTGCGAAACCTTCCGAACAACCGGCCTATTTCGCTGACTGGACAGCTCCTGCTCCCTACAGTACAATTCCTGTAGCCCAAAGACCACCGTAGTCCGGATGCTTCACTTAACCAGAGCGAGTATAAGCGCGCCGGCGATTACCGAAGCGATTTGGCCGGCTACGTTTGCACCGACAGCCTGCATCAAGATGAAATTGCCCGGGTCATCCTTTTGTGCCATCTTCTGCACCACACGGGCAGACATGGGGAATGCCGATATCCCGCATGCGCCTATCATCGGGTTGATCTTGTTCTTCAGGAACAAGTTCAAGACCTTTGCAAAAATCACCCCGCCTGCTGTATCAAACACAAACGCCAGTAGCCCCATGCCGATGATTAGGAGCGTCCTGGGTTGCAGGAACTCAGATGCGGCCATAGTTGAGCCGATAGTGATTCCCAGCAGCAAAGAAACCAGGTTGGTAAGTTCGTTTTGGGCTGCCTTGGAGAGCCTGTCAAGTACCCCGCACTCCCTTATGAGGTTACCAAACATCAACGAGCCTACGAGGGCAAGGCTTATCGGAGCAACCAGCCCGGCAACAATTGTGATTACCAGCGGAAACAGTATCCTGGTCGTCTTGGACACTTCTTTGGCCGCAGCTGCAGGCATCCTGATCTTGCGCTCTTCCGGAGTGGTCAATGCCCTGATGACAGGAGGCTGGATCATGGGCACGAGCGCCATGTAAGAGTAAGCCGCTACGGAAATAGGGCCTAACAGGTGACGGGCGAATTTGGTGGCCACGTAAATTGAAGTAGGTCCGTCTGCAGCACCTATGATTCCTATGGCAGCTGATTCCTTGAGGCTGAATCCTGCGAGCCCTGCCATACCCATCGTGAAGAAGATGCCAAGTTGGGCCGCCGCTCCGAAGAACAGCATAGCAGGCTGTTGCAGAAGCGGACCGAAATCGATCATTGCCCCTACGCCGATAAAGATGAGAATGGGAAACAGTTCGGTGATAATTCCTGCATCATACAGTATGGTAAGGAACCCGCCAGAGCCTACCGCTGATGACCCTGGGATGTTGGTCAAAATCGCGCCAAACCCTATGGGCAAGAGAAGCACCGGTTCATATTCCTTGACGATGGCCAGATATATCAGGCCCAAACCAATACCGATCATTACCGCTTGCTGCCATGTCATAGCCAGCAGCCCATAAAGCAAACCGTCCAATTAAAGCCCCTCCCTTTGACTTCCGGGATGGGAAAATAAAAAACCCTCATCCCGTCTCAATCCAGGATAAAGGTCTCACTTTTGAAGGCCTGCCGGGCTTTCGCCGTGCTGACGGCAAGTGCCACCCGCCCGAACTTGTACAAGAGCACATCCGCCGGCGGGAAGTTACTCCCCTTCATCGCGCTTTACTTGCTACACATTACTGAAAACGGCAAATCCCACATAACACTATACATGGACGACCCCTGTGTATGTCAAACCGATCAATCCCTAGGCTCCTGCACATCCTGATTGTATCCTAATTGACACTGAAACGGCACCTATCTGCCGGCGCCAGCTATCTTACCCTGGCCACTCCCCGGTATACCACTCCCCTCTCCCCGTCCACCGTCACTATGTCCCCGTTTTTCAGGATCTTTGTGGCATTGCGCGCGCCTACCACTGCAGGAATGCTGAGATGCAAGGCAGCGATCGCCCCGTCAGACGTCAGCCCGCCTTGCTCCATAATCAGGGCAGCTGCCTTCCTCAAGGCCGGAACAAACGATTTGTCTGTAGCCGGAGCCACCAGAATACAACCGGGAAAAGCTTTGTCCACCGCTTCTTCGCCCGTATCAGCCACCACCACTTTGCCTGATACGGCCATCTGCCCGATCCCCGAACCTTTCAACACCACGTCACCTACAGTTCTTATTTCCATCACGTTAGTGGTGCCTGAAACTCCCTGGGGAACCCCTTTGGTAACCACACAAAGCGCCCCGTCTTCTATCAAGCCTTTTTCGCGAAGTACATTAATAGCCATATCAGATACGTCTCCAGGCTGCCCTTGGCCGGTGTCTGTTCCGGGGTTCCCAGTGTCCTTGCTCTTGGCTGCATCTCCGGCCATCCAGGCCCGTCCGGCATCGAGGACGTCATCCGTGTCTTCCGGTCCCACCAGGTTTCCTGACATCCTCGGCCCCATAACCGTCTCCACCCCCCACACACACGTGAGCCACCCACAGGTCTCTTCATGCGGGGTGACCGCAAACACCGGAATATCCGGCCTGAACCGCGCTACCATTCTGGCGGTATAGCCTGATTCCGTAGGAGTTATTATGGCAGAAGCCCCGAGGGCCATGGCAGATTCCACAGCCGAACGGCTCACTGCCTCAGTCACATTGGTTGTTGTGCCTGTGCACCTGGATAAAAATGCTTCATGGTCGAGCAACTTCTCGGCTTGAAGCGCAACCCTCGACATGAACTTCACAGCTTCAACTGGATATTTACCTGAAGCTGTTTCGCCTGAGAGCATGACGGCATCGGTGCCGTCCAATATGGCATTTGCTATGTCAGACGCTTCCGCCCTGGTAGCTCTCGGGTGGTCGATCATGGATTCCAGCATCTGGGTGGCAGTGATCACAGGTTTGCCAAGGCGGTTGGCCAAGTTTATCATCTTTTTCTGCAACACAGGAATCTCCTCAGGCGGGTATTCGACGCCCAAGTCCCCTCTTGCCACCATAAGCCCGTCTGCCGCCTTGAGGATTTCTTCCACGGAGTTGACCCCGTACACAGATTCGACCTTGGCGATGATCTGCGCTTTGGAATCGAGTTCCTCGAGCACGCGCCTGACATCCAGCACATCATCGGCTGACCGCACAAACGAAGCGGCAACGAAGTCAATGCCGTTCTCAACGCCGAACTTGATGTCAGCCTTGTCTTTTTCACTGACTGCAGGCAGCCCCTCTATCCTCGACCCGGGTACGGACACCTTCTTCCGGTCTGAAATCCACCCGCTGTTGAGCACCCTGGTGACTATTACACCGTCGCCGGCTTCCAAGGTTTCCAACTGAATATTGCCATCGTCCAGCAAAATCAGCGTTCCTGGGGATACAACCTCGGAAAGCCTGGGGAAAGACACACACGCTTGCTTGGAATTCCCCGGAGTTGGTTCGGCGGTCAGCGTAAACCGGCTTCCTTCCTCCAGATAAGCCTTCCCGCCTTCGAACTCACCCAACCTAATCTCCGGTCCCCGGGTATCGAGCATTATGCCGATCCTCTTCCCCGCACGGTTGGCCGCCCACTTTAGGCTCTCCATGCGGGCCCCATGCTCCTCATGGGTTCCGTGGGAGAAGTTGAACCTGGCAACATCCATACCGGCCCGTATCATTTGAAACAACGTTTCCTGTTCCCCGCAACTTGGGCCAATCGTACACACGATCTTCGTGCGGCGCCTGTTGACGGCCATCTGCTCACCCGCCTTTCATTTCTGGGAACTTAACAGCTCATACAGCTGATGTTATTGGGACTACATCATGTAAGCCGTCAAAGCAATAACAGCCAAAGCTATGGCAGGGCCGAAGTATTCAGCCCGATGTTCACCGTGTTCACCCCTTTGGCCTCAGCTATAACTCGGCCGGCATTCAAGCAGGCTTCACTTGGCCAAATCCTCTGCCAATGTGAAGACTTCCATATCTATTTTTTTCTTTACACCTATTATCTTTTCCAGAGGTACGAGCTTAAGCTCTGTTCCTGAAATCGCCACCATGACGTTTGAATGTCCGGAACACAGTGCATCTACAGCTTTGGCGCCCATCCTGGATGCAAGAAGCCTGTCGAAAGCTGTCGGCGTTCCGCCCCTCTGGACATGGCCGAGCACGGTTACCCTGATTTCAGTCCCCATGCACCGCTCTATCTCCTCAGCCACTTTGAAGCCCTTAGCAGCACCTTCAGCTACGACTATAATACTGTGGACTTTCCCCCTGGATATTCCCCGTTCAATCTTGGTGCACACTTTTTCGATATCAGCAGGCAGTTCTGGGATGAGGATGCTCTCAGCGCCGCCTGCAAGTCCTACAGCCAGCGCCAGCTGTCCGCTGTTACGGCCCATTGTTTCTACGACGAAAATCCTTTCGTGGGAAGTGGCCGTATCTCTCAGGCGGTTTACGGCTTCTACACCTGTGTTGACCGCAGTATCAAAACCGATTGAATAATCTGTGTGAGGAATGTCATTGTCTATTGTGGCGGGTACGGCTACTGCCCTGACACCTCTTTTGCAGAGCTCAATCATACCCTTGAAAGTACCTTCCCCGCCGACAACCACTAATCCATCTAGTCCGGCTTGCCTGAGCCAGGCGACTGCTTGATCCTGGTACTCAGGCTGTTTGAACCGTTCAGACCTTGCAGTATGAAGAATAGTGCCTCCCCGATGAATTATGTCCGCAACAGAACTCAATTCCATCGGGAAGGCTTCACCGTTAAGCAGCCCTTCATAGCCTCTGCGTATGCCGTAAACCTCAAGCCCTGCTGATAAGCCACGGCGTACTACGGCTCTTACGGCTGCATTCATGCCTGGAGCATCGCCACCACTTGTCAATACTCCGATCTTCACGTTACACCCTGGCAGTTCCTATGTATTGCATGATAATAGAATGAGCTTCTCTGGCTTCAAGCCTGGGCACGAGAAGTTCAACATTTCTGGCTGTCTGCTTATCCCGGCAACCCGTTCTAAGCATCACCATAAGCCCTTCCTTTGCCAGCCTGTCTTTCATCTCCTCTGCCTCTTTCCAATTAGATGCTACATAGATAACTTTCCACACAGGCAGGCCCATGCGCTCCGAAAAAGGTTGGAACTTGAGGGCTTCCCTCCTTTCGCTGTTTGTTATCGGATACCACCGGAAACAATCCAATTATAAACGACTCAAAACCGCAAGCCTATTATCTCCCTGTGTTCGTGTTATCGTTATCTATGGCAGAGCAATCTCTTGCCAACAGTCTCCGGATCCCTTCGTGCTCTTCTATGTTCCCCCTTGCTATTACTATCCTATCCTTTGCCAAGAAACTCCTGGCTTGTTGCCACACTCTCGGAAAGACGATCACTTCTATTGAATCGTACTCATCTTCCAATGAAACGAAGGCCATTTCTTCCCCCGCCCTAGTTATTATCTTCTTGACTGAAGAAACCCTTCCGCCTACCGTCACTTCGGCACGATCGGACACTTCATCGATGGCAGCAAGGGATATTGTGTGCCGCCTGAGATACTCTCTGTACTTGTCCAGGGGATGTCCCGAAAAATACATTCCGAGCAGTTCCCTCTCCCAGGACAACCTCACCTCAAGGGGTACTTCCTCAGCTTGCCTTGCTCTCCCCTCCTTGGTTTGAGACACCCGGAAGTATGCCTGTGCTTGGGCAAGACTGAGAGAAGGCTTGTCCCCGTCAGGCCCTGCTCCAGGACTTGACCCGGACGGCACCGGCGCCTGAGAAAACAGTGAAAGCTGCTGATGGGACCTTGCAACCGGTTCGGCCGGCGTCTGCTTTACAGGAGATTCGTGTGCCGGGGGTTCAAATCCTCCAAACAGGGACATCTGGGTGTCAGGCTGGCTTGCCCTTTGGTTCATTACCTCGTCCAACCTGTCCAAGTGGATAAACCTGGTGCCCAGCTCATCCAGAGCGCCACACCTGCTAAGGCTCTCCAGGGCCTTCTTTGTCAAATTCTTGCCCAGCCTGAACACGAAGGATTCAAGTGACTCAAACCTGCCCCTGAGCTGCCTTTCTTTCACAATTTCGGCGGCAACGGCTTCACCTACATTCTTGATACCGCCAAGCCCATACCTGATACACGGGCCGTCGTCTGTGATTTCAACAGAGAATTCCACCAAACTGTGGTTTATGCTGGGCCCCTTAACCCCGAGGCCGAGACGCTTGACTTCATCAAGGTATATGCCGACTTTGCCCTGGGTTCCCCTCACCGACGACAACAGCGCAGCCATGAACTCAGCCGGATACTGTGCTTTGAGGTAGGCAGTCCAGTAAGCTATCAGGGCGTAAGGTGCCGCATGGTTCTTGTTGAACCCGTAATTGGCGAACTTAAGGATAAGATCCCATATTTCCTGGGCACAGGCGCGGGATATCCCGTTCTTGACCGCCCCTTCAAGCAACTTGTCCTGCATCTGGACAAGTAACCCCAGGTCTTTCTTCCCCACAGCCCTGCGCAATATGTCTGCTTCGCCAAGCGTAAGCCCTGCAACCCTGTGGGCGATCTGGAGGATCTGCTCCTGGTAAACCATAACGCCGTAAGTCTCACGCAGCACGGGTTCGAGCACAGGATGTAGGTAGTGAGGTTTGCCAAATCTCGCCCTGATATACTCCGGGATCTGTTCCATAGGCCCCGGCCTGCAAAGCGCCACTGCGGCCACGATATCTTTGAACTCCCTGGGCTTCATCTCTTTCAGGAAATTTCGCACCCAGGACGATTCAAACTGGAACACGCCCAAGGATTCACCCCTTGCCAGCATTTCGTAGGCCTGTTTGTTATCAAGGGGCACTTTTTGTATGTCCAAAGGCGCGCCTGTACTCTCCCTCACCAGACGGGTTGCCTTCTGGATTACGGTCAAGGTCCTGAGGCCGAGGAAATCCATTTTGAGGAGCCCCAGCGCCTCAAGGGCTTCCATGGAGTATTGCGTTGTAATCACCCCGTCTTGGGTTTTGCCGAGAGGCACGTGTTCCCACAGGGGCTGTTTGCCTATGACCACTCCCGCGGCGTGGACCGATGAATGCCTGGGCATCCCCTCGAGTTTCTGAGCAGTCTCAATGAGCATACGGATGTCATCCCGCTCCATCGCCTGTCTAAGATCCGGCACTGTGTCCATAGCTTCGGAAATGGTGATGCCGGGCTGAGGCGGGATCATCTTTGCAATTGCATCGGTCTCGGCGTAAGGGAGGTTGAGAGCCCTGCCTACATCCCTGATGACCGCTCTGGCCGCCATCGTACCGAAAGTGATAATCTGAGCCACCCTGTCATTGCCGTACTTGCGGCGCACATACTCGATCACTTCATCCCTGCGGTCATCCTGAAAATCGATGTCAATATCGGGCAAACTTATCCTTTCAGGATTCAAGAAACGCTCAAACACCAGATCGTGGTCAACCGGGTCTATCCCAGTGATGCCCATGGAATACGCAACCAAGCTCCCTGCCGCAGAACCCCTGCCCGGGCCTACGGCTATCCCTTGCTTTTTCGCGTACTGGACAAAATCAGCTACAATGAGGAAGTATGACGAATACCCCATTTGGTCTATCATCTTGAGCTCATAGTCAAGCCTGTCCTGCTTATCCGCACTAATCCGGCCCCCAAGGCGTTCGAGCAAGCCTGACTGGGCTTTTTTCCTCAAGTACGAAGAAGCAGTTTCGTCCTGGGGGATGGGATAGTCCGGCAGATGCACAGATGACAGATCCAGCTTGACGTTGCACCTGCTTGCAATCACTTGGGTATTGGCTACGGCTTCAGGCAAGTCCCTGAAAGTTTCAGTCATCTCTTGCGGGCTCTTCAGGTAAAACTCGTCCCCTTCAAAACGGAGCCTGTTGGGATCGTATATGTTGGTTCCTGTCTGGATCGCCAGGAGTATCTCATGGTGCCTGGCATCTGACCGACTCAGGTAGTGGCAATCGTTTGTAGCCACTACGGGAATCCCATATTGCCGTGAAAGCTCCAGGAAGCCCAGGTTTACCTCTTCCTGAGCCGCGATCCCGTTGCGCTGGAGCTCCAAAAACACATCATCTTTGCCGAAAATGTCTATGTATTTCCTAAGCGCGGCGGCAGCGTCCGCAAACCTCCCCCGCCTTATGAGCCTTGGCACTTCACCGTCGAGGCAGGCGGTGAGGGCTATAAGACCCTCGGAATACCTGGACAGGATCTCAAGGTCAACCCTGGGCTTATAATAGAATCCGTCGAGAAATCCGGTTGACACGATTTTAAGCAGATTCCGGTAACCCTCATCGGTTTCTGCCAACAGCACAAGATGATAGGGCTCGTCCCGCAGTCCCCTGTCCTTAATAAGCCTGGAGCCGCGGGTCACATAAACCTCACAGCCGATGATGGGACGTATGCCCGCCTCCAAGCAGGCGTTATAAAATTCTACGACCCCGTACATGGCGCCGTGGTCGGTTATAGCTAGGGCCTCCATCCCCATCTGGGAGGCCGTTTGACATAATTCATGGATCCTGCAAGCCCCGTCGAGCAGACTGTATTCAGTGTGCACATGAAGATGAGTGAATCTAGCCATAATTTTACTCCACCTATTGGAAGTGTTCGGTCTATCCTGTACAATGTATCTAGACTCTTAATAGAAGGTGAACTTGTTGCCTTGGAAGTTTTGCCCATCATGCAAACAAATATCGTATTCAGCCGCAACCCACTACACTTCCTGGATATGCCCATATTGCTCAGAAGAACTCAAACACGAACCTGAATACGACCTTCACCAGGCGGCTGCTCTGCTGAAGCAACAGCACTCGCCCGAGCCACCTGCAACAAACGTCGAAGCCCACGATGAACAAACATAAACACAAACAGCGTGACGTGGTCGCGTAACAACTATTCGTCCCGTTCCGGGGAAGTCCCTTCACCCGAACCCGGCAGGGTGTCCGGAAGCACTTGGCTTTTGAAGTAAAGGCACATGTCCCTAAGAGAGCACAACTGGCATTCAGGCTTGCGGGCTGTGCATATTTCCCTGCCATGCTGTATGAGCATGAGATGGAAGGGCATTTTGATCTCATCGGGAACCAGTCTCTCGAACATGTCCTGGACAGAAGAAGCGCTCTGTTTTTCGCCTGCCAGCCCCAAACACCTGGCAATCCTAAGTATATGAGTGTCTACAGGGAATGCAGGCTTTCCCAGGCCAAACCCTGCCACGCATGCAGCTGTCTTGGGCCCTACGCCCGGAAGGGATGTCAGGTATTCCATACATTCTTGCTTGGACCGGCCAAACAGCGGATCAAGCGTGATTTGTCCGAAATCCTGTTTCAATTTTGACAAAGCGCTGCGTATCTTCTTGGTTTTCTGTTTCTGAAGCCCGCCGCATGCCAGGGCAGCTTCAACCTTGCACGGATCACCGGCAATCACGCTCTCCCAATCTGGAAAACAAGATTTGAGCTCTGAAAACGCACGCCCGCTAAGGGTATCGTTGGTAGCCTGAGAGAGAATGGTTGCTACCAGCACATCCACGGGGTTGTCCCGCCAAGGCTCAAGCAGTTGCGACTGGGCGTCAGGATAGAGCTTGCTAACCGCTTCGTAGATAGCCATAATGTCAGGCTGTTCAGGTTCTGAGCGGTCCGGGCCTTCCCGCCTCAAATCGTCTACGTTATGCTCTGTGTGTTGTGTCATGTCAAATGCTCCTAACTAATCTTTGCCGCGACAACATACTCCGCAACCTTTCGTAACCTCTTGTAAGATCAATGGACAATCCATCTTATAACGCCCTAACTATCCGCTTAAACAAACGGCCCCGTTGTTCGAAGTTTGAAAACATATCGTAGCTTGCACACGCCGGAGACAGGGCAACCGAATCTCCGGGCCTTGCCATGGTCCTGGCAATTCGTATCGCCTCTTCGAGACCGCCGGCTTCAGCTATTTCAGGCTTTCCGGACAGGCCGGCTTCGGCCCATGCGTTCTCTATGGCCTGCCTGATCTTGGCTGCACACTCGCCTATGAGCACAGCCTTGCACCGCCTGGACACAATTTTCCCGGCCAATCCGTCAAAACTCAACCCCTTGTCTGAGCCCCCAAGTATGAGCACAAGCGAACCCTCCAGCGAATCTACCAGGGCGATAGTCCTGTCGGGAGATGTTGCAATAGAATCATTGTAGAACTTGACGCCATCTATCTCACGCACGAACTCAATCCTGTGCTCAATACCGCGGAACTCCCTGATAGCTTTGCTTATACCTTCAGGATTCGCACCCATCTGCATTGCCAGCAGTACGGCACCAAGGGCATTGGATATGTTGTGTCTGCCCGGAATCTTGAAATCAGACTCGCACGCAATTACACAGGGTTCGCTGCCATCACCCGGGTCGTACACAAGATCATGACCGTCGAGCCATGCAACAGGCACCCGGGCGCGTCCCGGCTTGCTTGCAGGATACCCGTTCAAAGAGAAAAGCCCTACGTGTCCCGGGCATCCGGCTGCAGCAGTCCTGGTTTCAGTTTCGTCATAGTTCAATATTGCCCAATCCCGTTCCGACTGGAAGCGGTAGATGTTCTTCTTGGCTTCTACATACTCCTCAAAATCCCTATGGATGTCCAGATGATTTGGCCTTATGTTCAGTAGCAAAGCGTATTGGGGACTCCTGCTGCACAGGTGAAGCTGAAAACTTGACAGCTCAAGTATCACCCGGGCATGTGCGGGTATCTGATCCACTTGTTCGATAAGCACAGGCCCGATATTCCCACCAACCAATACAGGAGTGCACGGCATGCTGTGCTCCAACATGAGTCCCACCAGCTTACAGGTAGTGGTCTTGCCTGCGCTTCCTGTAATACCTGCGACCGGTGCCTTGCATCGCTTGAGGAAAAGGTCAATCTCTGTGGAAATCTTGGCACCCCTCTTCCTGGCTTCGATAACCTGGGGTTGATGCTTCTTCATGCCCGGGGTGAGAAAGATATGTTCATAGCCGGGTAACTTGTCAAGGTAACCGGGGCCCAGGCTCCACCGGACGCCTTTCGTGCTGAACTCCTCATAAACCTCGCCGAGTTCGTCTTCGGTCTTGCGGTCGAAACAGGTGAGCAGGGCTCCTTCGTCCAGAAGGTAGCGGCAAAGGGCCTGGTTGGACTTGCCCATACCTACCACAGCTACCTGCACATCCTTGTACGTTTCAGGCATCTCCCTACCTCCTTGTAACGAAGGCGCTTGGCACAGCACTATCTATGAGGTGCTAGGCAGCGTCCGGCACACGCGGTAAATGAATACGTATCCATCAACTCGAAATGCTACAGAAACCTTGAGGCACCGTCAAGAGTATTTCTATGTTCTACCATACAATACCTTCTCTACACCTGCCCGGGCGGGAGGTGTTCCGGCTGTTCACAGTGCCTGTCAAGAGTGTTGTGTGACATGGCCATGGGTCTGAGCAACTCAAGAGCGGCTTCAAGAGGACAAAGGCGTAAGGATTAACAGCATGTTTCATGGGGCGCGTTTCATGGGGGTTTTTCCAGCCTGCCGGGTGTGCCATAATGAGAGAGACGACAGATCAGCCAGGTCCATGACTTCGTACAGGAGCGGTCGAATCGAGTCCGCTCCTGCCTGAAGTACAACCGGTTTACCCACGGCGGACAACGGCAGGCAGGTGACACAATGCGGTGGCTAAGAAACCAGGAAGCAGCAGATTCCTTGCAATTTCAGGGGCGATCCTGGGCCTCGGGTTCAGCCTGGTAGGCTCAGCGTTCCTGGGCATGTATCTTGGTTCTCTCATGGACAGAGGCGCTCCGACCAAGATTTACACCCCCATCGGGCTGATCTTTGGCCTGCTGGTCGGGTTTCACCGGGCATGGACAATAATACAGGGCATAATGAAGAAGAAAAAGTAGCCCGGCCGGATCTGACGCACTGAAACGGCCAGACTACCTCCTCGTTAATGTAGCACCAAGTTCAATCGGCCTGCTCGGGCCTGAGACGCAGTGTCCCTGTGACACCACGGCCCGTGTCACTGCCTAAAACGTCTGCTTCAGGTTCATGTTCCGGACCTACCAGCGGGGCCCCTGCAAACTGCTTCTCGTAAAGGGCTTTGTAAAGCCCGCCTTTATCTATCAGCTCGTCGTGGTTGCCCACTTCAGCCACGCGGCCGTCTTCTATCACGTATATCCTGTCTGCGTTGCGTATTGTAGACAGCCTATGGGCGATTACAATAGAGGTCCTGCCCCGGAACAGTTTCTCCAATGCTTTCTGGATAAGGTATTCGGTATACGCGTCTACTGACGACGTAGCTTCATCCAATATGAGGATCCGCGGATCTGCCAGCAGCGCCCTTGCAAATGACAGGAGCTGCCGCTGACCTACTGAAAGCCTGGAACCACGTTCCCTGACCTCGGTGTCATAACCGTCGGGCAGGCGGCTAATAAACTCGTGGGCGCCCACAATCCTCGCCGCTTCTTCAATTTCTTCATCTGTGGCGTCCAAGCGGCCGTATCTTATGTTATCCCGGACCGTACCGGAAAATATGAAGGTATCCTGCAACACTATCCCCAGATTTCTACGCAGGGAGTCCAGGGTCACATCGCGGATGTCAACCCCGTCAACCAGAATTTCGCCTTCGTCCACGTCGTAGAACCTGCACAGCAGGTTAATGATGGAGCTCTTGCCTGCACCTGTAGGTCCTACGAGCGCAATGGTTTCATTGGGCTTTGCCTCAATGCTTACCCCGTGGAGCACAGGCAGCCCGGGCTCGTATCCAAACACCACGTTGTTGAACCGGACGTGCCCTCGGATTTCGCCCAGTTCAATCGCATCTTCTTTGTCCTTAACATTGGGCTCGGTTTCCAGGATCTCAAATACCCTTTCAGACGATACCCCGGCCTGGAGTATCAGGTTGTATACCTCAGTGAGGTTCCTGATCGGCCAGAAAAACCTGGTCATGTAGTTCAGAAATGCCACTATGGTTCCCACTGTAACCGTGGGATCATTCCAGGACATACGGAGCCCGCCGTAGTAAACGATTAGAGCTGAACCCAAAGCGCTTATAATGTCGACCATAGGATGGAACAATGCATGAAGCCACGCCGCTTCCAGTTGAGCTTGGAAACTCTCGTAGTTGGTGTCGCTGAATTTCTCAGCATTGAGTTCTTCCCGGGAGAATGCCTGCACGATTTTCATACCGGAAATCGATTCCTGCAGATTAGCCGCAATGTCAGCAATTCTCCGCCTTACCCTGTGATATGCCCGGGTCATCCTGGTCCTAAGGGTCCACACTACCAGGAACAGCAGGGGAACCACGGTCAATGTAGCCAGGGCCAGTTTCAAGTTCATCTGCACCATAACCGTTATGATGGCAAACAAGGTAACCAGGTCGGTCAAGAGCCCGAGTACTCCCGAAGATATCAGTTGGTTCAGAGATTCAATATCTCCGGTAACACGGGACATAATCCGCCCGGCCTGCAGCTTGTCGTAAAAGTCAAGTCCTAGGTCCTGAAGGTGGCTAAAGAGCGCCCTTCTCATAGAATACAGCATGTGCTGGCCCGTCCATGACATAACATATCTCTGGGAAACGCTCAGCACCTCAATAAATACCATTATTCCCAAGTAGGTTAGTGCTGTCTTGGACAACCCACTGAAATCCCCTGAAGGGATGTCAACGTCTATAGCTCTCCTTACAAGGAGAGGCCCCGCGGTGCTCAGAAGCGACATGGCAACAGCCAAGGCCAGAGCAAGCAGCAAGTACCACTTGAACGGGCTGATAAACCGCTTTAGTTTAGGCAGGTGAGAGAAGTTAACGCCCTTAAGTTCAATGTTTCCTGCGTCCAGACCACGGTTGGACCGTCCCATCAGTCTCCACCTCCTTGGCTTGCTGCCTCCTCAAACCTGGCTCGTTCTGAATCGCCAAATTCCACTTCTTGAGGCCTGAACTGCAAGTTGTAGATCGAGGTATATATTCCGCCCTTCTTCAGGAGTTCTTCATGGGTACCCTGTTCGGCGATTCTACCCTTGTCCAGGACTATGATCCAGTCGGCATTTCTCACCGTAGACAACCTCTGTGCGATCACAAACGCGGTCC
Organism: Bacillota bacterium; assembly: GCA_012841065.1. Classification (GTDB taxonomy): domain Bacteria; phylum Bacillota; class Sulfobacillia; order Fermentithermobacillales; family Fermentithermobacillaceae; genus DTU015. The sequence goes on along the minus strand of DUVI01000055.1, from coordinate 25,456 downwards.
TATCTTCCAGGAGCCTCGAAAACGCTTCCTGTATCCTCATTTCGGTCTCCACGTCAACGCTTGATGTTGATTCGTCAAGCAAGAGTATGCGGGCATCCATGAGCAGAGCCCTGGCAATGGCAACCCTTTGCTTCTGCCCTCCTGAAAGCCCTACTCCCCTTTCACCGATTATTGAGTCGTAGCCTTGAGGTAAGCCGGCAATGAAATCGTGTATATGCGCCGCTTTAGCAGCTTCTATCACTTCTTGGTCAGTGGCTTCAGGCTTGCCATATGCGATGTTGTCGCGCAGCGAGGCTGAGAACAGGAAGGTCTCCTGGGTAACGATACCAATCTGCCTTCTCAGGCTTTCCAACGTAACATCGCGGATATCGATTCCGTTTATAAGGATCCTGCCTTTAGTGACATCGTAAAACCTCGGTACCAGGTTGATGAGGGTGGATTTGCCTGAACCTGTGCCGCCAAGGATTGCTATGGTCTGGCCAGGCTTCACATCCAAGTTAATGCCATCTATAACCATGTGGTCGCCGTCATATGAGAAACTTACATCCTCGAAAACAACCCTGCCTTCGATGGGAGGCATCGGTTTGGCACCGGGCTTGTCGTCAACCTCAGCTTTTGTGTCGAGGATCTCGAAGATCCTTTCGCCTGAAGCGACCGTCCTTTGGACCATACTCACCCAAAAGCCGAGCCTGCGGATGGGGCCCAATAGCTGCCCGAGCCACATGTTAAACGCCACCAATGTCCCGTAGCTGATATTGCCCGAGATAACCTGCCAACCGCCATACCACAAAATGATGCCCAGGGATATTTCTGTAAGCAACCGCATGAGCGCCCAGTTGACTCCGGACAGCCTTTCTGCCCTTACATTGCGCTCGAGCAATGCCATATTGTCCCGTTCAAAGATCTCCATCTCATGGTCTTTCCTGGCAAAAGCTTTCACTACCCTCTGGCCCGTGATGTTCTCCTGGAGGCGGGCCGTAAGCACCGCAAGCTGCTGCTGTATATTCCAGAACATAGGTCGTATCTGGGTAGAATACACCTGTACGCGCCACGCCAGGAAAGGAACGGGGATCATTGCCATGAGAGTAAGCTTTGCGTGATGGGACAACATTATGACCAATGTCCAAGTGAAAGTCACTACTATTGAGACTATATTGACCAGCCCGTTGGACAAGAACCTCTGGGTCGTCTCAACGTCAGATGTAACCCGGGACATTATCTGGCCTGTCTGTGCTTTATCGTAGAAACTGAAGGACAGCTGCTGAAGGTGGCGGTATAGCGTGTTTCTTATGTCAAACACCACTTTCTGCCCTGCCCAGGACATACTGAAACGCTGGAAACACTGGAGTATGCCCTTTAGTATGGCTACGCCTAATATGGCCAGTGCCCCGTACAAAAGCAAAGTGTAGTTCTTAGACTCAAGTATCTCGTCTATTACCCACTTGATCACCATCGGCTCCAGCAAGTTGAGGCCCGATATTGCGAACACCAATGCTATTGCAAGCAAGTACCTGTTCCAATAGGGCGCTGCAAACTTCAGGAGCCTCCGAAGAACTTTCAAGAGCCACCCTCCCTCCGGCCTACTCAATTGCAGCAATCGTTTTGGCAACCGATAATATCGTCTTACGAAACATTATCGTACTCAATTATCTCAGTTATTGCAAGGTTAGTAAAAATAGTCTATTTAGTACCTCCAGATGCCGCCGTAGCACTAGTTACCGCCATTCTCTCCGGTGACGCTGTTCTCTTAAACACTGCCTTTGTGTTCAATGTCGCCGTGGTCGTCCTCATCACCGCTTTCCGTTTGAGCCCCCGTGGCTTGAGTGGCCTTCCGATACCGCACCAGAAATTGCTGAAGCACTTCGATGTTCAACCTGATGGTTTCGGTCCAGACGGACAATAGCTCATTGCCGTCGGCTGTTACCTTGTACATTCTTCTGGCAGGGCCTGTACCCGTGGTGTCCCATTTGGACTGAATCATGCCCCGCTTCTCGAGTCTTCTCAGATACCGGTACACCATACCCGGGTCTTGGTTGTCTCCAAACCCGAACTCTTTTAGCCTGGAGAGCAGGTCATACCCGTAAGACACGTTCTCGGTCAAGAGCAGTAGAAGGCACGGCTCCATAAACCTCTCAGGCCGCACTACATTTTCGGCATGCTCATGGCGGTGCCAACCGTAGTGTTCCTTGGGTTTCCCATCCCTGTGGCTACCTCCCCTATGCTCCTCTTCCATGTACTTGCCTTCCCCCTGCCTGCCTTCCCTGTGCCTGTCTTCCCTACACCCGTCATCAGTGGGCCTTTCGTCTCCGTCTCTGTGACTTGAATCCGTCCACCGTTCGTCATTGCGCCAATCCCATCCGTTTCTCCTGTGGTCATCACGAGGCATAAGACACCCCTACCTCCCTACCAGGTCTGAATTAAAGCCGCCTACTTACCATTCCTCTCCGGGTTGAATTTGAAGATTGTCCATCGGAGTTAATGCATATGGCGATAACCGCCTGCGCAAGGCTTCATTAGAGATGAGTGTGAATGTTGCAGCGTATAGGTAGGATTGATTAGTACACCCGGTAACTACGTGCCATATATATGTTTGTTGCATATATAAGTATATCACAAGTTATCAGAAAATCCTTCTTGCGACGATAGATTCTTCTACTGCCGTGTTGCAAACATAGGTCCAAATTGATCATTCCGCTTGTCCGAAGACACGAGCTGGTTTACAAACACCTGGCCTTCGATACGCAACGAGTCCGGTCGATAATCGTCCAGTTCCGAACAAAGCCTGGACAAGAGACATCCAGTTCAAATCATAAACTGGACAAGCATTGACCAGTTCGCCTCTTTTCCAACCCAGACCGGTTCCAAATCATCCAGTAATGAGCGGTGTCTGGTCTGGAATTATCCACTCGTGATCAAAATCCGGTTAAAGATCGACCACTCCCCTGCCCCTTCCTAGAAAAACCGGCGTCATTTCGATTATCTTCATGAGCGGTCAAACCGTTGCTCGAGCGGAGTTATTGCCATTTACAGGCAATGCAGACTCTAACCAACAGCAGTTGCAGGATTTGAAAGTGGGTGAGGCGAACACTTCACATGGTGAATGCAGTATTGACACTAAAAATGGCTAAACACATTGAAGAAGAAACTGTCGAAGCACGGGTGGCCCGCGCCCGTGACGGTGATATACATGCACGGGATGACCTGATCAGGGATTACACGCCTTTCATTCTCAAGACTGCGGCTTCGAGCGTGAAACGATACGTGGTGCTGGGAGAAGACGATGAGGCCAGCGTAGCCCTTTCCGCTTTCAACGAGGCCATAGATGCCTTCAAGAGCAAGAGGCCCGGGTTCCTCGCTTTTGCCGCTACTGTGATAAGGCGCAGGCTCATCGATTATTACAGAAAGCAAGCCAGGCACCGGGAAATACCTTACTCAACAATGAAGGCAAGGGACGAACGCGGAAATGAGCATGAGGGATATCTCGATCCCTCTTGCCTGACATATACCACTGAAGACTGGCAAGCCACACTGGAACGAAGGGACGACATCGAAAACTGGAAAGATACACTCAGGCAATTCGGCCTTACCATAGGCCAGGTGGTTCAAGCTACCCCAAAACATAGAGACGCACGGGAAAGGGCCATGTACATAGCCAGATGCATCGCTGAAGACGACAAGTTGAAGCGGCTATTCTTCAAGACACGCAAAATTCCCATTGATGACTTGCTGGCGCAGGTGCCAGAGGATAGGCGCGTTTCAAGAAAGACTATTGAGAGGCAGAAAGTATATATCACTGCAGTAGCTGTCGCCATGTCCGGTGATTACCCAAGCATGGAAAGCTATTTTGACGTTAATGGCTGAAGGTGGTGACACAAGGTGCGTTCCAGACAAGCCCTGGTGGTTGAGACTTCCAAAGACGGAATTACGGTGCTGACTTCCGACGGGCAGTTTCGGCTTGTCCCGATCAAGAACAGCGTATATATGGTTGGAGAGCAAATCACCTTGCCCGACCTGACCGGTATTTCAACCACAAGCAAGTGCGCCGGCAGACACACCTTCGTTCATTTCTTGAGAAGACGGCTCCTGCCCATCGCGGCGGTAGCTTCATTCATTCTATGTGCCTCGTTTTTCGGATACACAAAGTACCTGGAAGCGCGGCCGGTACTCGCCTGGGTGACAATCGATCTGGTTGATTCGCCGGGAAGCATGGAATTGGAAGTTAACGATAAGGGACTGATAAAATCAGTCACGTACTTCGATGAAGAAACCGAACGCCTGGCAAGTTCCCTCAACCTGTACATGAAGCCGGTGGACTGCGCCGTGGAAGCCCTGCTCAAGAACAAGCAACAGCGCAATCAGCCTGAAGTGGTAATAGGCATCATCCCTGTGGAAGAAGACGCCGCCGTGGACCGCCTCGAGGAAAAGATCCTCAAAGATGCACGGAAAGCGGCGGAAAAAGCCGCTAAGCAAACTGCAAAAGCCGCCGAGAAAGCTGTCAAACAAGCTGCAAGGGGAGGAAAGCCAGCTGAAAAGGCGCCCAAAGAAACCGAACACCCCAAGGATGCCAATTCCAAGGGCGCTGAAACCAAGAAGTGGTTCACTCCGGCGGCCATCAATCACATCAGACTAGACAAACAGACCCGTGAAGTGGCCAAGGAACTCAAGATTTCCGCCGCCCGCGCAGCGATTTGGGCTCTATTCGATGAGATCCACATCGGCCAGGCGCAAGACGAAATACAGCTACCGGAGGCCCTTGCCCAACCTGCGGGCCAGAGTGCAGACGATGGCATGGATCCTGAAACCGCTACCGGTCCGAACAACAAGTTTCATACTCCCGGAAAGCCGGCCGACGGCCATAAGGGAGCTCGTCCCGAAAAGGAACAACTCGGACAGTCAAAAGATGAAGACCGGAAGCCCAAAGCGCCTCCTGGCCAAGCAAAGAAGCAGGCAGATTTCAGGTTCAGCATTCCCAAACCGGGCATTGAAAAGATAAAGGGCCAGAGCCAGGAAATAGACAAAAGCTACCTGTCTGAAATTGCCAGGGAATGGGCCGAGAAAGTCAAGCAAGCCCAGGCATCCAAAGCGGCAAATAAGCAAGGCGGTTCGCAAGCAGACGGCCAACAGAAAGGCAAACCATCAAACAATAACTCCGGCAATGCCAAGGGCAACAATAAACAAACTGACAAGCCGGGCAATGCTAAAGGCAACAAGCAAGCAACGGACAGATCTTCCAATAACAAGGCAAGCAATAACAAACCAGACAGCAATAAACCGGGCAACAACAAACCAAGCAAGACAGAGTACAATCGGTCCACCCGGAAACCAAATACCGGGACACGAGGAAAAACCACCCCATGGGGCAAATAGGCCTGGCTCCTTAAGCCGTCGCAGTTAATGCCGGCATGAGTAAGCATGTAGTACTGCCTTAATGCATCCTTTAACAATAACCCGCACGAAGATTCAGGCATGACAAACCAATCCCTGACGTTGACAGATCGGGAATCATGATAGAATAATGTCCGGTATATGGAACGCACAAGTTTCTACGGTATTGCACACTTGTATGCAACACCGCATGACGCGATTGTTATTTCGCAAGGGATAGATCAACATACCTGGGGAGGATTCCGGCCTGTTGCCTGTTTCACCTGTCACACACACGCAATACATTGAAGACGCCTTTCAAAACGAAGGCTCTATGTCACGTTTGATCCCTGGATTTGAAGAAAGGCCACAGCAGCGGGAGATGGCCTTCTTGGTCCATAATGCGCTGGTTCAGAAAAAGCACCTGCTTGTAGAGGCAGGTACAGGCGTGGGCAAATCCCTGGCGTATCTGCTCCCCGTGGCACACTGGTGCCTGGCCACCGGGAAAAGGGCCATTGTGTCAACATATACGGTAAACCTGCAGCAACAGCTGGTCAACAAAGACATCCCCATGGTTACACAGATGCTTGAGGACAATTTGGGTACGCTCAACTACGCGTTGTTCAAAGGGCGGAGCCATTATCTTTGCCTGCGTAGATGGAACAAGGTATACGAAGACACCCAAAGCAAGCTCCAGCTTGTGCAAGCAGACGAAGAGGAAAAACAGATCGAACGATTGTGGCAGGTGATTCACGACGGCACATGGGACGGCGACCGCGATAAACTGCCTTTCCATGTCTCTAATCAACTCTGGAGCGAGGTGTGCTCTGAAAGCATAAGGTGCATGTCAGGGAAATGCCCTTTCCGAGAAGCGTGCTTCTACCAGAGGCACAGAAGATACCTTGAAACCTGTCACTTGATAGTTGTAAACCACGCGCTTTTTGCCGCAGACCTGCGGATATACGGAGACACTGCAGGCACCGTATCCCTCCTGCCCGGGTACGAGGCAGTGGTATTCGACGAAGCACATCACCTGGAGACTGTTTTCAGAGACAGCATGACTTTCAACGTCGGCCATAACCATCTGAGACGTCTGGCAGACGACACTGCCAGGTTTATATCGAGGGAACCGCTGGCACAACTGCTTAGTGCCCATGAACGGTCCTGGGTTGAGTCAGCCCTTGCCCACCTGCTGGGGCTCATGGACATGACCCTGGCTGCCTTGTCTCCGAACCTCTTGTACAAGGAAGCCAGGCGCAGGCAAGACTCCTTACAATATGGGAAAAGCGATAAGTACAGATTGCAGGAACCAGGCAGCATAGATGACAGGATACCCGAATCCCTCCGGGAACTGTCCAAATCGGTTGCAGATTGGTCAAACCTGGACCTGTCAGATGAGGACCGCTTTGAAGCCAATGCGCTTGCCAGGCGCTATATGGACATGGCCCATGTGCTGGATAATCTGAATGCCCTGGAAGGCGATGGCGATTCTTTCGTGTACTGGTCGGAGATGGAAGGGCGCAACAGGCAGAAGTATGTGACCCTAAACGGTGCACCACTTGAAATAGGGCCTTACATGGCAGAAAACCTCTGGGCGGCGGTGCCTACGGCCATACTTACGTCAGCTACCCTGTCTACAGGCGGCTCATTTGATTACATCAAGCACCAACTGGAGATAGATGCGGAAGAGGCGATTATCGATTCCCCCTTTGACTATTCCGGTCAAGCTTGTTTGTGCATACCCAAACACAGCCGCGGCCGTCAACCCAATAGCGCCGCTTACGATAACTACGTATCCGAGACGGTACTGGAAATCGTAGACCTGACACAAGGCAGGATGTTTGTGCTTTTTACCGCAAAGAAGTCGTTGGAGGCGGTCAGCAGCAAGATCAGAGACAAGATCGAAGAAAAGGGTTATCCTGTGTTTGTCCAGGGAGACATGCCCCGCCAAGCGCTGCTCAAGGAGTTCAAGGACGCAGGTAACGGGGTACTCATGGGCCTGGATTCTTTCTGGGAAGGCGTCGACGTTCCAGGCGATGCGCTTTCATGCGTAGTCCTGGCCAAACTGCCTTTTCCCGTGCCTGAAGACCCTGTCATGGAAGCCCGGGAAACCCTTTGGAGAGCTCAAGGGCTCAACCCGTTTATCCACTATTCCCTGCCTATGGCTACGCTGAAACTCAAGCAGGGCTTCGGTCGGCTAATACGCTCCAAGGCAGACAGGGGAGCGGTTGTGATACTGGATTCACGCATAATCACAAGACCCTATGGCGCGTTTATCCTGAAGAGCCTGCCCCCTGCCAGGTTGACTACCGACTTAAATGACATCGCCCGGGCGATTTCGCCGGCTTACTGAAGCCCTGCCTTGGAATACCTTATTCAGCCTGTCTGTACACCTCAGAAGCAGCTTGCAGTCCTACGCCCGGAGGAACCTTGACCCCCATGGACACAAGCACATCTTCGAGCGCGGCAAACAGCGTGAGCACATTACCTTTTGTAGAGTTGGTGCCCATCAGGCCTATGCGCCACACTTTACCCTTGAACTCCCCAAGCCCGGCGCCGATTTCTATGCCGAACTCGTTGAGCAGTTTCAGCCTGGCAGGCACATCTTCTATCCCTTCAGGGAAATACACAGTGGTAAGGCTGGGCAAACGATACTCAGGTTCCACCACGAGTTCCATGCCCATTGCTTCCAGCCCTGCAATGAGTGCCTTTTGGTTGAGCTTGTGCCTTGCCCACCTTGCTTCTAAGCCTTCTTCTTTGATAATCCGCAAAGCTTCATTAAGGGCATACATCATGTTTACTGGCGCAGTATGGTGGTAAAACCTTTCGCCGCCCCAGTACCTGGAAATCATCGACAAGTCAAGATACCAGCTGTGGCACTTGTTCTTGCGGTTCCTGATGAAGTCCAGAGCCTTTTCGCCCACGGTGATAGGCGCCAAACCAGGCGGACAGCTCAAGCATTTCTGGGTGCCTGAGAATACGAAGTCCAGCCCAAGCCTGTCTACAGGCACCTCCATGCCGCCCAATGAGGTCACAGCATCCACCACGATCCGCATGCCGTTTGCGTGGACGATCTGCACGATTTCCTCCAGGGGCTGGAGTACGCCGGTGGAAGTCTCAGCGTGCACAATCGCCACGATTTTTGCATCGGGATGTTGCTTGACGGCTTTGCGCACATCCTCAGGATCAACCGGCTTGCCCCAGGGCGTATCGACCCGGATAACTTCGACATCCATGCGCCCGGCTAGATCTGCCATCCGCTCGCCAAACACTCCTGCGATGCAGATGATAGCCTTGTCCCCGGGTTCCACGGAGTTCACCAGCGCCGTCTCCATACCTGCTGATCCTGTACCGGAAATAGGAATGGTAAGTTCGTTCTTGGTACCGAAAACATACCGGAGCAGTTCGGTAGTCTCGTCCATTATCGCCACAAAATCAGGATCCAGGTGACCTAGGGTAGGCTCTGACATCGCCCTCAGCACCCGTGGATCCGGGTTACTGGGCCCCGGCCCCAGCAACAGCTTGTGTTTAGGATTTCTCGGTCTCATATCGTGCGTATCTCCCTTCGTTACAACTTCTATGTTCCGCTTATCATACTTCCTGCTTATGCGGGCTTTTCGACCACAGTGCCTTGTACCCGCCAATTACTCACTGTTTCCTTTGAGCAGGTTTGGCACCGTCACACAAGCCCCAGTTCTTCCAAAGCAGCGAGGATTTCGGCCTTTTCTTCGTCACCAATGGGCAGGGTAGGCCTCCTTGGCAAGCCGCCAAAGTAGCCTATCATGTCCAAAGCGGCTTTTAGGCCTGCCACGCCGTACTTAGCCGTGACAAGGAAATTGAGTTTGATTATCTTTAGCTGTATGCTTCTGGCTTCTTCATATTGGCCCTGGTTGACCAGTTCGTAGATACGTACGCACAAATCAGGGGCTACGTTGGCTGTAGCCAGAATACCCCCATGTGCGCCCATAACCAGGGCAGGCATGAGGAAGCTGGCTGACCCTGCAAACACAACAAAGTCTTCAGGTGCATCCCTCAAGAACTGGGATATCTGAACTATGTTGCCCCCTGAATCCTTAATGCCCTTGATGTTTGGATGCTCTGACAATTTTTTCACCAAGGGCGGAGTAAGGTTGAGCCCTGTGTTTCCCGGCATGTTGTAGAGCAGCACGGGGATGGGGGACTCATCTGCCACGTCGGTGTAAAACCGCTCCAAAGCCTCAGCGTTCATGTTGGCTTTGAAATAGTGGGGCGTGAGGATAAGCGCTGCTTGCGCTCCTGCATCTGCTGCTTTTTTGGTAAGCCTTACGGCCGCCCTGGTGCTTTGGGCGCCTGTGCCGGCGATAACCACTTTGTCATCGGGAAAGTGCCGGCTGACAAACTTCCAGAGTTGGACTTTTTCATCTTCATCAACATACGGCTGTTCCCCGTTTGAGCCCAGGACAACGATCCCTGACAGGCCTGTAGCGCCCCATCTGGCAAGGTTGTACTCCAGCTTATCGTAAGCTATTGCTTCGTCTACAAAGGGGGTGGGAACCGGAGCAAAGATGCCTTTAAGCATTCTATCTTCTCCTTTCGAAAGGATGAATCCGTGAACCTACGGACCCACTGGACGAAGTCTATTTGACAACTTCGACAGCAAGGCTGCTCTTCCTGTTAGGCTTCCGAGAGGCTTATGAGCAGTGGTCCCTTCATAGTATACATTCTTTCGTTGCCGGATCTCTCATGAGGTTAATCTTTGCGGTAGTTACAATAAGGCCTATTATATACACCTCGCAGTGTTGGGCGAAATAAAACAGGGGCGGTTGCCCGCCCCTGAACCATACATTCTCAGTAGGTCCGCATCCGGATGCCATATTCCATCTCAGCACTCACTGTACCCGCACGCCAGGCACTTCTGGCAGCCTTCCACGTGGACCAGGTTCCAGGTGCCGCAGGTGGGACACAGGTTGAACCTCTTGCCCGGAAGCAGCGGCAGCTTATCCTGATACGGGTAAACCTCTTCTTCAGCCTCATCTTCAGTCTTGCGTATGTGGTTCACATACTCATCGATAAACTGCCCTATTGCATCGGGCACCGAACGTACCCTGTTGGGCCCAAACCCTATGCTCCTCGAACCGCCGATGCCCATGAGCTGGTCGGCGATCTCCTGGGGATCCACTCCTGACCTCAAGCCGATCGAGATAAGCCTGGCAATCGCCTCTGTGAAAGCCGCTACGTCGCTGCCCGCCTTGCCAATCTGGGCGAACAGCTCAACAGGATGCCCATCCAGAGCGTTGAGCGTAAGGAACAGTTTGCCTACAGGCGTCTCTTTGGCGGTTGTGAAACCTTCCAAGGTAGCAGGGCGTTCGATAGGCCTGATCCGTCCCCACACTCCGTTCACCCTGCCCTTCCTGCCCGGGCCTGGTACTCCGTCGGCCTCCGCAAGCTTAGCTCCTGGCTCAGGAGCGCCCAAACTTGCAGAATCTGAAGCTGCCTTGGCACCCACGGTCAATACCTGTTCCTCACGGCTGCCATCCCGGTAAACGGTAACCCCCTTGCATCCAAGCTTGTAGGCTTGAACGAACACAGCTTTAACGTCATCCCTGGAGGCATCGCGGCTGAAATTTACAGTCTTTGAGACCGCATTGTGGGTAAACTTCTGGAATGCCGCCTGCATTTTGACGTGCCACTCAGGGGTAATCTCATGGGCGGTGACAAACACACGCTTTATATCGTCAGGCACTTCCGAAAGACCGTGCACCGTTCCACGTTCAGCAATTTTCTCCATAAGCTCATCGCTGTAGAAACCCCTTGCTTCTGCGAACCGTTGAAACCTTGGGTTAACCTCCACAAGTTTCTTGTTGTCCAGCACGTTCCGGGTGAAAGCTATGCTAAACAGCGGCTCTATTCCCGACAATGCACCGGCTATTATGCTGATTGTGCCGGTCGGTGCGATGGTGGTAGTGGTGGCATTCCGGACCCTAATGCCTTTCTTGGAATAGATACTCTTGTCCCAGTTGGGAAACACCCCGCGGGTCTTTGCAAGATCTTTGGATGCCTCAACCGACTGTTTTTCAATGAACTCCATAACCTGCTCAGCAAGTTCAACCGCCTGTTCAGAATTGTACGGAATGCCGAGATCCAGAAGCATATCTGCCCAACCCATGACTCCCAGGCCGATCTTCCTGTTGCCGTGGGACATATTATCTATCTCAGGCAAAGGATACTTGTTGGCATCGATCAGGTTGTCCAGGAAGTGGACAGCCAGCCTCACTGCATCCGCCATACCTTCCCAATCAATAAAGACCTCCGGATCGGCAGTACCTTGGAGTGGTTTCTCCCAGACAGCCTTGGTGAAAACACCAAGGTTGATAGAACCCAGACAGCACGCTTCGTAGGGCAGCAAAGGTTGTTCCCCGCAAGGGTTAGTGCTTTCAATTTCCCCCAGCTCAGGAGTGGGATTGTCTTTGTTCAAACGATCAAGGAAGACGATACCAGGCTCGCCGTTGCGCCACGCCTGATCGACGATTTTCTCAAACACTTCCCTGGCATTTAGCTTACCGGTGACTTTGCCGTTCCTGGGATTGACCAGTTCATAATCCTCATCTGCTTCAACGGCTTGCATGAATTTCTCAGTGATCCCAACGGAAATGTTGAAGTTGGTGAGTTCCTTCGTGTCAGTCTTGCATGTTATGAAATCAGATATATCAGGATGATCTATGCGCAATATTCCCATGTTGGCGCCACGGCGCACTCCACCCTGCTTTACTGCTTCAGTGGCAGCGTTGAAAACTTTCATGAAGGATACGGGCCCTGATGCCACGCCCCCGGTTGAGCGTACAACGTCGTTCTTAGGCCGCAGCCTGGAAAAACTAAAACCTGTACCCCCGCCTGACTGGTGGATTAAAGCAGCATGCTTCAGTGAATCAAATATGCTGACCATCGAGTCGTCAACAGGCAGCACAAAACAAGCAGAAAGCTGTTGCAAGTCACGCCCTGCATTCATGAGAGCAGGAGAGTTGGGCATGAACTTGCACTCTACCATAACCCTGTAGAACTCCAGCGCCCTGTCGAGTATGTAATCTTCGTTGGCCTGGGTGAAGTCTTTCATTTCAGCCCAGGAAACCTTGATCAACCCTTTTGATTCAAACCTCTCAAACGCCATCTTCAGCGTTGCCCAGTCTTTGTCTGATATCCCAGGCAAATCCCGGGCGCCCCGCTTCTTAGGTTTGGCAGCCTTTTCTGCCTTTTTCCCTGCACCGGGTTCACCAGCAAGCCCATCGTCAACAACGCCTGGTTGTTTGCCAGAATAAACCCGCGGATGGTAGAGAATGTCCATGAGTGCGATATTCCTGGCCACCCGCCAAAACATCTCCGCCGGAGTCTCAATGGCCTTCCCGTCTTTGTCTTTCCTAAGGTAACGCCGCTCCAACACGGCTACGGCGTTTTCTGAAAACTCCGCTTCAATTGCATCCAATACCTTCGACATCAAATAGCCTCCTACTAGCTCAGAGATAAAACCGGGCGAAGCACCTAGCGTGAACTATGTTTGGCGCTGCCCCTTTTCTTCCAATATCCGCTCCACTTCCTGCAGGAAACTGTCAACGTCCCGGAACTCCCGGTAGACCGATGCAAACCTCACATAAGCTACATCATCGATCTGCCTAAGTTTGTCCATGACAAGTTCCCCTATTTCCCTTGAAGTGACTTCCCCCCTCCCGGTATCGCGCACATCTTTTTCGATGGCAAAAGATGCTTGTTCCAGTTCCTCAAGTGCTATGGGCCTTTTTTCGCACGCCTTGAGCATACCCGAGAGGACTTTCTGCCTTGAAAAACCTTCCCTGCTGCCGTCTTTCTTGATCACTACCAGGGGTTGCCCCTCAATGCGTTCATAGGTGGTGAAACGCCGCTTGCAATCAGGACATTCCCGCCTTCTCCTCACGGCAGTCATTTCCTCTCTGGTTCTCGATTCAATCACCCTTGAATCAAGATGTCCGCAAAAAGGGCACTTCAAACTTGTCCACCCCCGGTTATGAGATTGGTTGCTCCCATAATTTGGGAGGTCCAAACATGTGTTGGCACTACATATGGCCACTGCCTGCATATTCGACACTATATGTGACAATCCTTGTGGATAACTGTCTTACGAAGAGATTTTTCGGTGAATTTCGCTTGGTTGACCAAGAACCGCTCATGGGTGCCTTCGCCCACTGTTTCCACACCATCATGGGCTGTCACTTCAAATACGAGTTTCCGTCCGTCAACGTAAGTGAGCACAGCGTCCGCAGTCACACTGAGCCCGGGAGGCGTAGCTGCCAGATGTCTTATGTTCACCATGGTTCCCACTGTGGTTTCGCCATCTTCGAGATAATCCTTGACTGCCTCAACAGCAGCTTCTTCCATCAGCAGCACCAGATTGGGAGTGGAAAACACATCCACAGTGCCGCTTCCGGTCGCAGAAGCCAAAGTGTCTGCTGTCACCTTTCGTGTCTTGCTGCCTTTGGTGCCAATAGGAATATGCTTCATAGAAAACACCTCGCTGTTGAATGCCTATCTGTATTCTTCTATACAGCAAAAATACTATGTTACCGTTACCGGTCGTTCAAGGCATAGCTAAGGTGAATCGCGGCATTCAAGGATTGGACAACAGGGCAGACCTTCTCTGTGATCTTCAGGTATTTGCCGAAAGTCTTTTCGTCCAGCCCCTCGCACACAATATCGTAGTTGATGTATATTTCTGTGAACCTTCTTGGAGCCTTGTCGCTTTTTGTACCTTCAACCGTGAGTTTTAGCCTTTCAGGGGTATACCCATCCCTTTCCAGCAGTGATTCTAGGGTGAGTCCGCTGCATCCGGCAACCGCCATGAGAAGCAATTCCATGGGAGTGGGGCCTTCTGATTCGATTATGAGTGCTTGTTCCTCTGAGTTCGCGTATTCAATCCTGTCTTCATACACAACAGCTGATACCTTCGACATGAAACTTACCTCCCTTGATCCTCTTAGGTAATCAGGTTGATGTTCGGCATGCGCTGCAGTAACACAGCCAACTGCAGCAAGGGCATGAAGTGATGGTATAATCATTTTACTCCAATCTATTTCCGGGACTGATTTCAGGGTACATGAAAAAAGCGATACAGTACAGGTCCATAGATGTAAATGCATATTTTGGGCTGAGCGGCATGGAGCCGCGGGATATCCTCATTGGATCAAAGCGTCCCCCCAGGGAATTCTACGCCAGGACCGCCCTGGAGCTGGCTCCTGACTTGCTCGGGCTGTTGCTGGTTCATCAAACCAACGACGGCATTGCCGCCGGCGTGATTACTGAAACAGAAGCCTACGCAGGGCCTGAAGATAAGGCGTGTCATGGGTACAACATGCTGAGGACCAAGCGTAACGAGGCGATGTACGGCCCTCCGGCAACCGCCTATGTGTATTTTGTGTACGGCATGCATTGCTGCTTCAATGTGGTTGCGTTCCAAGAGGGCATCCCCCATGCGGTGCTGGTCAGATCCATTGAGCCGGTGATTGGGCAAAACATCATGCATACCCGCAGGAACGGCAAACTGCCCTTGGCCTCAGGCCCTGGAAGGCTATGCCAAGCTATGGGAATCGGCAAACAGCATAACGGGGCGGATCTTGTAACCGGAAACCTATATATCGCCCAACTCCCGGGAACGGGAACTCCCAGGGAGCTCCGGATACTTACAACACCAAGGATAGGCATTGATTATGCAGGCGAAGCCAAACTCTATCCGTGGAGGTTCATGCTTAGCCCGTGAGTTCCCCAAGACAGTTGAGATTCACAATGTTGCACCTGATTCCAAGTCTCTCGGCCATCGCCTGTTCACGCCCGTGACACGAGAACAGCAAGATCTGATGGCGCTCGGAAAGCTCCGCGACGATCTTGAGCGCCCCCTCAAGCCGCTTGTCATCGTACTGGACGAAAGAGTCATCCAGGAAAAGGGGAAATGAATCCCTGGTTACTATCAGTTCCGCAACAGCTACGCGAAGGGCAAAATAGCATTGGTCCACAGTGCCACACGAAAGGTTGGCAATTTGCGTCTGAGATTGCTGTCCGGGATGGATAATGTTCATCTCAAGGTCAGGGGATATCCTCGCCTCAAAATACCTGCCACCGGTTATTTGCCTGAGGATCTCGCCCGTCCTCTGGTTGAGCAGCGGGGCAAACTCACGCCGTAAGTTCCGGGACAACTCCTCAAGTGTCTTGAGCGCCAGATCCAAAGCTGCCTTATCCTGGGTAAGCTCATTTTCAATTTCCGATACCCTGGCAAGGTCCTCTTCTATGGAATAAACGGGCCGCCCCTCACGCTGCCTCAAAGAAACTTCCTTTTCCATAGACGCTTTCCGTTCCCGCAGCTCACTGAGTTGGGTCTTAACCCGGCTCAAGTACCTCTGCGCCTCTTGATGATCCTTTTCCGACAGGTCATCTATTGAGACGGTGTCCCTAAGAGTGCCTGCGCCCGAACCTGATACAGCTATTTCTGACAGAGCACCCTCGCCGGCAGCTTCTTCGAGCTGCCTGAGTTCAGCCTCTAGATCGTCAAGATCCCTGCCTGCAAGCACGGCACTTAGTTTTTCTCTCAAGTGGCCCAGCGCCTTATCGGCATCCAGGTATTGCTCATGGGCGGCGATCTTGTCGTAGAGTTCCTGCATAGTTCCGACCCCTGCCGTCTCAAGTAGCTGTATCTCTGCTTGCTGCAGGTGCTCCTGCCTTGCCCTAAACTTGGAAAGCATACCTTCAGATTGCTTTATCCTGTAGTCAATATTGCCCATGTCTCCTTTTATCGCGGCAGCTTCGCTGAGCTTGGTTTGAAGCAGCTCCACTGCGGCTTCGGTTACCGCCTGGCCCCGGGCAAGGCATCCTGTGTTGACCAGCATCGATACGAGTTGCGTTTCGGTTACCGACAATTCCTGAGAGGATTCATACCAATAGCTGTGAGCCAAATCGTATTGTTGCTTGGCGTTTGTGAGGCGTGTGTGAAACTCGGCTACCCTCTGTACTTGACGGCGCAAGTCTTCCACTGAAGTCACATCGTGAAGTCCCAGAAAGTCATGTAAAGCCGCCTTGGCTTGGGCAACTCTTCGTGCTTGATCCTCAACCAGGGCTGCTGCTTCGTTGTACACTTCTTCTGCCTGATACCTTACATCCAGTGCTCTTTTCCGCGTGTACGATCCAATCCCGAAAACCACCACAGATATGGCAAAAGCAGGTACCGCTAACGGCAGCCCGACTATGGTAAGGGCAATGGCTATGCCCAGCACTCCTAGGGAAAGCGCGTAAAGCCAGCCACCCGCTCCTCTAACATCAGCTTGAGCGAGCCCGGCTTTTGCCTGCTCCAGCTCTACGTCGAGCTTTGACTTCTCCCGTTCTGAAAGCACCGCTATCTCTTGAAGTTTTTCAGCCTCTGCCAACGTAGCTTGTGCATCGGACAAATTGCCCATTCCGGCTGCCTCTTCCTCCAGACGCCTAAGCATCCGTCTGGCTTCGTTGGCATGCCTTTCGCTTCTGCCGGCACCGGCTTTGCATGTAAGGTATTTTGAGTACAATCCTGATACCTGGTCCTGGGTGAGCCCCGCGGAAATCACTGTCTCATACGGCCCCAGCTGCTCCACCAGTGCTTGTTTGTTCGCAGCCAGCCTGCTGAGCTCAGCCTTGACCTCTTCGATCCGCGCCTCCACGTCTTGCTTGCTCCGGACTAATTCCTGCAAATCCCGTGTAAGATCTTGTGGGAGACGCCGCGCCCATTCCAGCTGACTTAAGATATGTTCAAGGCCGGCTATCTCCTGCTTAAGGTGCCTGGCCTGGTATACAACCTGCCTTAGCAACAGAGCCCTTATGGAATCTACCTGCCTGGACGCCTGTTCGGCCTTCTGGACCAGCTCCGCTTCCTCCCGCTTGAGCCTGCGGAGTTCAACCATAATCTGCCTGACCTGGGCTTCCCGTTCCCGAGCGTCTTCAATCTCGCAGGTGAGCTCCGCCTTTTGCTCTTGTATCACATCAAGCTTGGCCCGGGTGCTCCTGGGGGTCTTGATTCTGCCTCTTTCCACGTTGAGGACGGCCAGCGCTTTTGCGAAAGGAAGATCTTCTTCTGTACCCTGAAGTATGTTTTCAAGCTTGCCCTGGATCTCCAAACCCAGGTCTCCATCTTGGACACTGCCAAGCTGGCCTATCCAGATAGTGTTGCGGAATTCCTTGGCCGACAGGCCAAGATGCATCTGGGCGAAGTTATACTCCTTGCGGGAGTCCTGTACGAATTCATGGGTTATTTCTTCACCTGTTAGGTTGTCGTAAATTCTGGTTATGTCAGGTTCCAACGATCTTTCTATGCGGTAAACCTTGCCGTCTACTTCATATACCAGAACGCCCCTGTACTCCTTGCCCGCCCAGGGCTTGTACCTTTCAAATTCAGGAGTCCTGTAGATCCTGGTGCGCCCTTCCTTCTTGAATCCGTACAGCATACCCAAGATGAAGGCAGCTAACGTGGACTTACCACTTTCATTGTCTCCGGTGATTATGTTGAGCCCGTCTTCAAGCAGTATCGGCTGTTTTGCATGAAACTTGCCGAAAGCCAGGGGCAAGAGGCTCTCTAGTGTCACTTCAGTCCAGCCTCCTTCTGGTGATAATCTCACCCAGCCTCAGCGCGTCGAGGCCGTAGTACATGGCCCGGACAATGGTGTCTACGGCCTGAGTGTCGCCTTCCTGTTCCGAACGGCGCCTGAGTTCCATAAGGCTTTTGACAAAGCGGGCCTCAAGGCTTTGGTTTTCGGGAGCTATTAGTGGTTCCAAGTCGTAATCCATCACAAACTCGGGCTCCAGGCGAAGGCTGAAGAACTCGCCGGCGAATTCGTGGCGCAAGCCTACCAAGTCAAGCCCGATTTCAGGGTTGAGCCTGCCGGTAAGCGCTACCTTCCATATATCCCTCTTCCTGGCTTCAGGGCTGTCCACTGAAAGAATGGCGTTTCTCACCTGCTCGCCGGTGTCAAGCCCCGTGAGATCAACGCGAGCCGCTCTCACAGTACGCAAAGCCATGGGGACAAACTCGGCCGAAATCCCTGAGTCCCCGGTACAGGTAACCAGGTACACTCCCCGTTGTCCTTCATCCCCAAAATCCAGGGGTTCAGGGCAACCCGGGTAAACCACGGTTGTTCCGGCTATGTTCCTGGCCATAGGTACATGGATGTGGCCCAGGGCGAAATAATTTGCGCCTGAGTCTGCAATATCGCCCTGTTTGACCGGCAGGTACACCGATTGGTCAGCCAGGTCTGCGTGGAGCAGTACAATATTGAAACGGTCCGGGCGCTTCACCTTGAAACCCCTCAGCAAGGAGGTCCGCTGGACGAAAGCACCCCACCCCAGACCGTACACATCTACCTCTATCCTCTTGGCCTCAAATGACACCCTGCCAATCGAGGCAGAATCAAAGATTGTGACATTCTCAGGCCAATCTACGCCGTGATACAAGGAATCAGGCAACAGGGGATCATGGTTGCCAGACGATATGAATATCCTGGTTTCAGGAACAGTGGAAAACAATAGAGCTACATCTTTCACCCACGATGGACGGGCGTAAAGGTGTTCAAACATATCCCCTGCTATGAGCAGCACTTGAGCGTTTTCTTCTTTGACGAAATCTACTATCCGCCATAACGCGGTCTCTACTTCGCGCCGCCTGATGTACCGGCGTTCTTCCTCCAATTCAAATGAAAGGGGTCTGCCTGCATGGACATCAGCTGTATGTACAATTTTGAGCATGGCCTTCCTCCGGCATGACACACTATATGAAAACAGATGGACTACGCTTCGCTGGCAGCAATGTTCACCTGCGGCATTTCGACTCTGTTCCTCTGCTAATCTTATCACAGGTTGACGGGGCATTCATCAGGAGGTTTGGATGAGAGCCTTTTCGGGCTTACATCAAATCATCCCATTTGCCGCACCGCGACCCCCATCTGGCTGAAATCACGCCGTCTATGAAGATCTCCTGTAGCTCACACGCGTTCCCGCAATCATCGCACACAAACCCGATGGTATGCGCTTCCAGGGATGCGATCTTTTCCACTTGCCTGAAGCGGGTGGGTTCCCCTGTTTCAACAAACTTGTCCCGGGCAAATAGCGCTGCGCCCAAAGCTCCCATAACTTTGAAGTGGGGCGGCACTGTGATGTCCAGCCCGATCTTCTGTTCAAGCGCCCACAACATCCCTGCATTTGCTGCGACTCCGCCTTGAAACAACACCCTGGGCCTGATGGGCCGGCCTCTTGCAACGTTTGTCATGTAGTTGGTTGCAAGGGCAAGGCATAGTCCGGCAATCAGGTCTTCCCGCCTGTATCCCAGCTGCTGCTTGTGGATAAGGTCTGATTCGGCAAACACACCGCACCTTCCGGCGATCCTAGACGGGGACCTGGATTCCAGCGCTAACATACCGAACTCTTCTATGGTTACACCCAGCCTTGACGCCTGGTGGTCCAGGAAAGAACCGGTACCTGCTGCACACACCGTGTTCATATTGAAGCCTACGGGAAATCCGTCTTTGAAAAAGATGATTTTCGAATCCTGGCCGCCAATGTCGATCACAGTGCCCACATCAGGAAACATGAATGACGCCGCTTTGGCATGGCTTGATATCTCATTCTTCACAGTATCGGCACCGATAATCACGGCCGCAAGCTCGCGGCCTGAACCTGTAGTGCCCACCATCCTTATGGAGTCAACCAGCCCCTCACCGAGCAGTATCCTGAATCCCTCTTGAAGCGCGGCAATCGGGCCTCCTTGGTTGCGCAAGTATTCCTCGAATACTACCTTTCCGTCAATGGAAATCAGAACAATCTTAGTGGTCACGCTGCCTACGTCCACGCCCAAGAAAAGGGAGCCCGTTTCCCGGGCATCTCCCGCATTACCCTTGCCTTGGGGAGATATGTGTTTGCGCCTTCTGGTAAGGTTCTTGTTTGCCAGGTTTGGGGCAATAACTTGCTTTACCGTCATAAGCCTGCATGTCGCTCCTTGCCGGTTAAGTAGTTGCCAAACCTCTTCCTTCTGCCCTCCAACATGTCACAGAAAGCTTCGAGCCGGGTGCGCAACCCTGCCACACCCGTTTGTTCTGAAATCATCAGGGACAGTACGGGAATATCCAGTTCGTTGGATACTTTGACCAGAATGCTCTGGGCAATTATTTCAGGCATACACGTAAACGGAAACAGGTGAAGCACGCCGTCCATACCGGACATGCGGGCACGCACCGCTTCGCCCACCGATTCCTGTCCGTGCCCGCCGACATCCACCGGAAGATAGTCTGAGGCGGCTTCTGCCGTCCTCCGGTACTCCGTAAGCGCCCCGGGGGCCTTGAAGACATGGCAATTCAGCCAGTTGGTAACATCCAGCGTCCGGTATACCCTAACCCTGTGTTCAAACGAACCCAGCATCTTTTCCACGTCTTTGTTCACGAAGGGTTCGTTCACCACATAGATTTCCCCGGCCAAGGCTACTTTGAGCGGATCTTGGTCTGTAATAGGAATGCTTTTCATATCCCGCCTGTACCTGTGGAAAGCTTGTCTTGCCCCGGCCAGGCCCGTAGCTTTCTCCAAGTCCTTCAAGAACACCCTGTACCTCTTGTCGCCGGTACCCCTTACCTGCTCCCTTGCCCTTACTTCCCTTAAGATGTCCTGGGAACTGTCAACAAGAGCTTGCTTTTGGAGAGTCAACGTTACAGCCCGGATAATTGTTGTTAACTTGGGCACACCCACGATCTGCTTCCATGTTTCGAAGAACTGACGCCCACGGACTCTTAAGGGAAACGGGGAATCAAAGGCGAGTACTCTTACGGGATACCCGGCCCGGCGCAGGATTTTCTCCATGACCTGGGCATACCAACCCAACCTGCACTTGCCCTTTCCCTGAACCATGATTATCAGGGATACCCCTTGGTTGATCAGAGCACGCATCTGGCCTAAAAGCACCACCATGGGGTAACAGATAAACTCAGGAGCCAACTCTTTTCCCGCATTCACTATGTCTTCAGACAGGGCTTGGGGAATCTTGGCATCTACCCCGAACTCCTTCATAAGCGCAGACAACGATATGTCAAGGTTGCCCATGGTAACGATCCCCACAGGGGATCCAGCCGTGCCGGATGCCATTGGAGCAACAGTACGACTGCCGTCCGCCGTCCGGTTTGAACTCTCACAGGCCCCGCCGGCGTCCCATGACCCGACCGGCTCCCTAGGCTTGGCTGAGTCCCCGGATCTACGTAACTCCCTGGATTTACATGAATCGATGAAAGCTTCAAGCCTTGTGATTAGGCCCGCCTCCCCTGTGTGTTCGTCCACACACAAATAAAGGACCGGGATTCCGTGGTTTTCGGCTTCCGACAAAACATAGTTTTCGATAATCGAGAAAGGGCCGCACGCAAACGCCGTCACCAGTATGATCCTGCCGACCTTCCGGTTCCGGATGAGATACAGACAAGAACCGAGTATGTGGCCCTCATTGGTCCACATTTTCTCGCCTTCAAAAATGGTCTTAAGGTGCTCACGGGAGTTGTCCCTGGAAATCATCTCAGGCAGGATCACCGGGCCGTAAGCAGACACGTATTTGATGATCGTATGGCCAAACAGGTCGTTAATTAGATACGCGTGGCCCATTACCGCAGTAGAGTTGCTGAAGTCACTCACATGGCTCCGCAGCCCGGATGTCCTGTCCCAGGACGGTTGTGTAGGAACTGAACCTGCAGGCGAACCTTTTGCGTTCCAATCATCCAGCATACGTCTAAGCGGAATTCCACACCGGTGCATATCCTGCTCTGCCTGCCTCCAAGCTGCAATCGCCTGCCTGAGGGCATCCCTGATCCGCCTGTCATCGGTTACTCCCATTTGCCTGCCGGCATCAACCCAGGTAGACTCCCAGGTGCGCGGACGGTCTTTCACGTCAATCACAGGGCTTATGATCCTGGAGTAAGGGAGTTCAAACCCGGCCTTGAGCATCGAGGGCAAGCCCATCATCTTGGGGCAACAGTAGTTATCCGGTTCCAGTGAAACCACCGATGGCACAAACAGAGCGTCCACATCTTTGGATAGCAAGGTTGCCGAATGGGCAAAGGCCATCTTCACCGAAATGCATGGTTCGTCAGTCGGGCACAACCTCAAGTTGTCCAGGTCTTTCGCTACCGACGCGGGGGTTTCGATGAAGTCTATCCCCAATCTGCTCAGAAAAGTCCTGTACAAGGGAAAAAGATAGTAAAAACTAAGAACCCTTGGAACTCCTATCTGCATGAGTCTGCCACCTTCGGCATCGTTACTGGTTGGATAGCTCTGGAAGCATATCCCAAAATCTCTTAACGTAATATAACCACTCAGGCGGCAAAATAATCAGAGGTTGGGAAAACAATGTAGGGCCGCGGCCAGGCCCGCGAATATGCTCACTACCACGCCCGGAGTCCAGGCAGCAAATCAGGCAATAGCGTCAACGGGATTTCTTGATATGGACAGTACCTGCCCCACATGAAATGTTGACTTCAATCTTGGTGACAGCATCGGAAAAATCTTCTGAAATCCACGAATTACCTTGCTTGATAAGTCCGAGGTCATCAGTCCTGATACGGGTTACCAAAGGAGGAGCGGAAACGGTGACCTTGATGCCGGCTGACTCAGGTACAAACAGTTCCACATTGGCCACACCTGCCGCGATCTCAATGACCGAGTGTTGGCCGCTCAATCCGAAATCTATCTCCACATCAGCTACTCCAGCCGATACGTCAAAGGACTCAACATAAGACGAGACCAGATCAAACCGGAGATCGGCGGCTCCGGCGGTTACCTTAATCCCTGTGGTGAGTGATGGATGAAACCGCAAGTCCCATTCCTGCTTGCCTGCATTTGTTCCATCTCTCACAGGCGAAGCTATAGTAGTTTGAACGGTGGACCCGTCATGTCGCGCAATACTCTCAACCGAGGGTTCATGCCGGTCCCAAGCCAGATGTCCCATTATGGCGTACTCAGACTCTGGCACGCTCAGGCCTGTGTCGCCCCGGGTCTGCACGTCCAGTGAAGGAGCCACCAATCTCACATCCAGCTTGGATACCCCCGGATCAAGGGGGATCTCTATTTGCTTAGAGCCTTGTAAGGGCGCATCGGATCCCCCTTGTTTCGGGAACCACATCATCGTAGGCCAGCCTGCCGAACTCGGGAACGGATACATGACTGACAGTACCAATGCCAGAATGAGGGCCAGAGCAATTCCGGGGATACGCCATTTTGAAAACGCGATCTGTACTCCCAAACCTATGACAATCAGGGGCCAGTACTGTATCAACGCATCCCATACCGACCAGGGCAGGTAACCTGTAGTGTTCATGAGGAGCACAATACCTATGACTATAACCAGGATTCCGTTTATCACTCGGTTGGTCATGGCTCAAGAGTCCCTCCTTACTACGCTCAGAACGATGGCCACACCTATCAGGATGATTACAACCGGCCACCACGTCTTGATGAATTTCACAGGGAGACTGAACCAGAAGGAATAGGAAGGCATATATCTCTTGAAAAGATACACCGCTCCTATGGCGATAAACAGATACCCAAAGAATTGCTTGTTCCTGTCTACCTCTTCACTCCGGACTGCCGGCTTGCTTTGTGTGTTTGGTGTGTGCCCGGTATGTTCCGCTGCAGGTTCCCCGCCTTCACAAGTTGCGGGTTTCTCACGCTCTGCTTGCTCACTTGTCAGCTGTTCTGCCTGCTCCGGGACATCCGCACCTTCCGGTGGCGGTGTCTGATCTATCCCGGCCGCAGCCAGTATTTCACCGGCAGTGGGGGGAAGGCCTTCGCCCGCCGTCTGGGACCCGGGTTCAGCAGAAAGCGCACTTTCCTCCTTTTCCTGCGTAGGAATAACCTCCTCCTGCCGCCTCTCAACCTGCGCCGGCGCACCCGTCTTTCCTGACGATGCTTCCGTCTTGGGAGCCTCGGGGATGATGATCCAAGCGAGGAAATACGCCAATATGATATTTGGAGTCATCACCGTAAGCAAGGCTATCGCCAAGCGGATCAGCGTAACATCAACGTCAAAATACTCGCTGAGCCCTCCTGCCACTCCGCCTATGACCCTAAGTCTTCTTGATCTATACAGTTTCTTCATGACCTTCTTACCTCACTTCGAGATACCGCTAAATGAGCTACCCATACCACCAGAACGACTCCGGTAAGAATTAATACGTTTGGAAGCCAACCTGGTAATACGTTGCCTATGATTTCCAGAACGAACAGGCCGTCTGCCTCTAATGCAACCAGAATGTGCTTTAGATTGGCCCATAAGGCTCCTGATACGAGATGTTCATATATGAACCTGAGGTCAGCCCAGCCAAGGATGTAAGTCCCGGGGCCGAAAAGCCCCCTGTCCAGCGTGAACCACTGATAAAACAGGAAGTTTAGCAAGATTAGGACGGCGCTGGCAGCCCACCGGATTCTAACCGGAAACACACCTTCGCCAAACAAGGGCCATAACGCCCAGCCCTTGCCTGTCTCCATGTGGGCTTGTGTATCTCGAACCGACTCGATGATCCGGCTGCACAGTTCCGGTGGAGGCTCCTCAAGAGGGATGCCACTCAGAAGTTGATGGAAACGTTCTATTTCCTCAAGCCGCGTCTGGCATTGGACACACCTGGTCACATGATACCTTATGAACCGGGACTTCACCGGTGATAGGTACCCGTAATAATAAGCTTCAATTTCGGTCTGGCCAGGACAACCGGCAGCACCCACCCAATCCACCTCCATACCTTCCTGTCAAGAAAGCAGTGAGGTCACCACTCAAAACCATTCTCCTGAAGGATTTTTCTCAGCGCCTGGCGTCCCCTGTACAGCCTGTTCTTGATAACAGTGCCCTTTAGCCCGGTTATCTCTGAACATTCTTTGATGGACAACCCTTCCAAGTGAAAGAGTATTATGAGTTCACGGTAACCTTCATCCAACTGCCCAATCGCGCCTTCTAGTATTTCCCGCAATTCCCTGTTGTCGTACACTTGCTCCGGGCCCGGGGCAGGGCTTGAGGCCCTGACTTGCGTGACCACATTGCCCTCCAGGGATTCTTCAGGCAGAGACCTCCCCA
>DUVI01000080.1 GCA_012841065.1 Bacillota bacterium | reverse complement strand
CACTTTAATGAGACAAAAAATGAGTATCGCTTTTTTTGTTGGAGCACTAACGTTACTGTTTGCTTCACCCTTATACAGCGGCGAAAAAAAGAATGAAAATTATCCTGTTTTTTCGCAGTTCGAATATCGTGGTAAGGATTCCGTTTATAATAACTATCCGTTAGAGGCCGACGAGTTCTATAATCCGATCTTGCAAGGATGTTATCCTGACCCTTCCGTTACACGAAAAGGAGATGACTATTTTCTTGTCGCCTCATCTTTCTCTATGTTTCCGGGTGTACCAATTTTTCATTCCAACGACTTGGTAAACTGGAAGCAGATTGGACATGTGCTCGACAGGAAGTCGCAGCTTAAGGTTCACGACTCCGGAATAAGTGAGGGAATTTATGCACCTGCTATAAAGTACAATAAGTATAACGACACATTTTATATGATTACCACCCAATTTGCGGGTGATATCGGAAATATGGTTGTAAAAACAAAAGATCCTTTCAAAGGATGGAGCGAGGTTTATAAATTGAATTTTGGAGGTATCGATCCATCTCTCTTTTTTGATGACGACGGAAAAGCTTATGTAATTCATAATGATGCGCCGGACAGAGGGAAAGAGCTATATGAGGGACATCGGGTAATTAAAATATGGGATTATGACCTGGAGAATGATCAGGTTATCCCCGGAACCGATAAAATTATTGTGGATGGAGGAACTGATATCAGTCGTGAACCAGACAGTTTACCGCAACCACAACCATGCAGTATACTCCCTCTTCGGAGAGCGATTTAGCCGGTATGGTCTGTTATCAAAGTGAGCGGTTCTATTACCTGTTTGGTATAACCAAAAAAGGTGATCAGGATTACTTACTGTTAGAACGCACAGAAAGAGGATCATCAACCACTCTTGCCACTGCTCCAATTAGGACAGACAATCCTGTAACACTTCAGGTTGCTGCAAATGGAGATGAATACCGTTTCAGATACTCAATTGACGGTGAGACCTTTCATACTCTTGGGGCCCCCGTTTCGGGCGACATACTCTCTACGGATGTTGCAGGTGGTTTTACAGGCAATCTGATTGGATTACATGCAACCACAAAAAATGATGCAAAAATAGATTAAACTAAATAACAATATGAACAGAAAAAACTCACTTATCATTCTCCTTTTTATTGTGACGAGAATGATATTTATAGACATGGGTAACGCACAAAACCCGATAGTACAGACAAAGTATACCGCCGATCCTGCTCCAATGGTGTGGAACGACAGACTTTATGTCTATACCACTCATGACGAGGATGGGTCTACCTGGTTTACAATGAATAACTGGAATTTATATTCCACAAATGATATGGTAAACTGGACCGATCACGGTGCTGTTTTATCATATACCGATTTTGAGTGGGCAAGCGGCGATGCGTGGGCTCCGCAATGTATAGAAAGAGACGGCAAGTTTTTTATGTATGTGCCTATGATTTCCAGATATAATAACAGGCCGGCTATAGGTGTTGCAGTCGGAGACAGCCCTATGGGTCCCTTCTATGATCCGATTGGCGCTCCTTTAGTGCAAACTGAGTGGGGGGATATCGACCCGGCTGTGTTTATCGATGACGACGGTCAGGCATATCTCTACTGGGGAAACCCAAATCTTTATTATGTGAAGCTAAATGAAGATATGATATCATACGAGGGCGAGGTTGTAAGAGTACCTATGACCGTGGAGTCGTTTGGCAAAAGAGATGACGATTCTGAGCGTGAAACTCTCTATGAAGAGGGACCATGGCTTTATAAGAGAAACAACATCTACTACCTGTTCTGGCCGGGCGGTCCACTGCCTGAACATATCGGCTACTCAACAAGCGACAGCCCAACCGGTCCATGGAAGTATGGTGGTGTGGTTATGCCGGCACAAGGAGGATCTTTCACAATTCATCCCGGGGTAATTGATTTCCGCGGTAATACATACTTTTTCTATCACAACGGCGCACTTCCTGGAGGTGGAGGTTTTAATCGCTCAGTCGCTGTAGAAGAGATGAGGTTCAATCCTGACGGAACTATTCCTGAAATAAACATGACGGAAGAGGGTATCACAGAAGGATTAGCTACGTTAAACCCCTATATACTAAATCAGGCAGAGACAATCGCTTTCTCCGAAGGATTCAAATCGTCGCAGAACGACCAGGTGGGCGTTTTCGTGACCGGCAACAGGGATGGCGCCTATATAAAAGTGAGAGATGTGGATTTCGGCGAGGAGGGAGCTAAAAAGTTTTTCGCACGAGTGGGTACAACCCATAATGATCCAATTACACTGGAGGTGAGACTCGGAAGTCAGGAAGGTGAAAAGATTGCCACTGTAAGAGTTCCCCGTACAGGAGGCAGCAACCGTTGGGCAATAGTCAATTCAGACGTACCGGAGGTAACCGGCGTACATGACCTCTATTTTGTTGTAAAAGGAAACCCGAGGAGTCACCTTATCTATTTTGATTACTGGAGATTTTCCGAGTAGATAGAGACAAAAAAAGAAACAAATATCTGATCAATAAAATCCTAAAAAACAAACAATGAAACATTTTTTTACATCAATTCTTATAATTCTTTTTATGCTTCCCTTCAGCCGGCTTGAGGCACAGGTTGCCACAATCGACAGCCCCGACGGAAAGCTGAAACTTGAAGTCTATCTCGAAGAGGGACAACCTCAGTATACACTGGAGTATGAAGGGAAAACCATTTTAGAAAAATCGCCGCTGGGGGTCATTACCAACGAGGGTGATTTTAGTACTAACCTTTCATACGTCGGACACGAGACAGATCAGGTGGAAAGCAGCTACACCCTTGAGACTATCAAGAAATCATCTGTTGATTATCAGGCCAACAAATTAATCGCCTCCTTCGCAGATCAGAGGGAGCGTGGTCTAAATATAGTGTTTCAGGTGAGCAACAACGACGTGGCTTTTCGTTACGAGCTCCCGCAATGGGGTGAAAGAAGAGCATGCGTAGTAGAAAGGGAGGTTACAGGTTTTAAATTCCCGGAATTCACTACTACTTTCCTCTCACCTATGATGGGAGCGATGGGTGCTTTTGCCCGCACCTCACCCAGCTACGAAAGCGGCTATATCACCGACGCACCGGTAGGCAGACCTACACACGGCAATCTGGGGTATGTTTTCCCGGGCCTTTTCCGTATAGGAGACGACGGCTGGGCATTGGTTTCAGAGACCGGAGTAAGCAGTCAGTACTGCGCCTCACACCTGAGCGACGGCACAAAAGAGGGTTTATACACTGTTGAATACCCGGATATGAGACAAAATAACGGATTTGGCAGCACCGGTGCTCAAATCCCGCTTCCGGGCGTAACACCATGGCGTACTATTACTGTGGGCAGCGATCTGAAACCGATAGTGGAAACAACCATACCGTTCGACGTTGTTGAGCCTCTATATGAGCCATCAACAGACTATCAGTTTGGACGCAGCACATGGAGTTGGATTGTTTGGCAAGACCAAAGTATGAACTGGGATGACCAAGTGACCTATATCGACCTCGCCTCAGAGCTTGGTTATGAATATATCCTGATAGATGCATTGTGGGATACAAATATAGGATATGAGAGAATGGAGGATCTTATCAAGTATGCCAACTCAAAAGATGTTGATGTGTTCCTCTGGTATAACTCCAACGGAGCATTTAATGATGCACCGCAAGGACCAAGGAACAGAATGAACACCTCTATTGCACGCAAGGAGGAGATGAAGTGGCTGCAAAAAGTTGGTGTAAAAGGTTTGAAGGTGGACTTCTTCGGCGGTGACAAACAGGAGACAATGCGTCTATATGAAGATATTCTTTCAGATGCAAATGATTATGGTCTGATGATAGTATTTCATGGATGTACACTTCCGAGAGGATGGGAAAAGATGTATCCAAACTTTGCAGGAAGTGAAGCAGTATTAGCTTCAGAGATGTTGATTTTCTCGCAGGATGTGCGTGAGCAAGAGGCATTCTATGCTACCCTCCACCCCTTTATCCGTAACAGCGTAGCTACCATGGAGTTTGGCGGCGTGCTGTTAAATAAATTCCTCAACAGGGGAAATCAAAGAGGACAGGAAAGATTAACTACCGACGTTTTTCAGATCGCAACAGGAGTACTGTTTCAAAGCCCTATGCAAATGTTTGCATTAACTCCTAACAATCTGACCGATACAGAAGGTTTTCTGATTGATTTCATGAAAGATATTCCTACTACATGGGATGAGACACTCTATGTTGACGGATATCCGGGAAAGTACTCTGTTATTGCACGCAGACATGGCGATCAGTGGTATATAGCAGGCGTAAGTGCACTCGACGAACCGTTGAAGCTGGAACTAAACCTGCCTATGGTTGCAGGAGAAAATGTTAATATCTACTCTGATAACAGCAATCGCGAACCACTATTCCGCAACAGCAAAATCGATAAGAACGGTAAGGTTAGCGTTACAATTCAGCCAAGGGGCGGAGTTGTTATAAACAACTAAAACTATGATTAGAACAGTCTTCACTCTCTCTATTTCTCTTGTTGTCTGTATGGGATCTATACAGGCACAGGAGAAATTATACAGCAACCAGTTTCCGATATCAGATGTAAAATTGCTCGAAGGACGATTCAAAGAGGCGCGAGATCTAAACTTGGAGGTGCTTTTGCAGTACGATGTAGACCGTCTGCTGGCACCCTACCGCAAGGAGGCGGGACTGCCGGCGAAGGCAGAAGCCTATCCCAACTGGGACGGTCTGGATGGCCATATAGCAGGTCACTATCTTTCGGCAATGGCAATCAACTATGCTGCTACCGGAAACAGAATCTGCAGGGAGCGAATGGAGTATATGATCTCAGAGCTGAAAGAATGTCTCGAAGCTAATAGGGTGAACAATGCGGAATGGGGTATCGGCTATATCGGCGGGTTCCCCAACAGTGCACAGTTATGGTCATCCTTTAAAAAGGGAGATTTTGGACCCTATATGTCAGCATGGGCACCTTTCTACAACCTGCATAAGATGTATGCAGGTCTTAGAGATGCATGGCTCTATGCAGACAACGAAGATGCCAAATCGCTCTTCCTGCAGTTTTGTGACTGGGGTATCGATATAACATCCGACTTCAGCGACGAGCAGATGCAAAGGGTTCTCGATATGGAGCATGGGGGTATGAATGAGATCTTTGCCGATGCATATCAGATTACAGGCGATGAAAAATATCTGGCTACAGCCAAAAGATATTCGCACAACAGGTTTCTTGAGCCGTTGTCGAAAGGAATAGATAATCTTGATAACAATCACGCCAACACTCAGATACCAAAGTTTATCGGATTCACCCGGATTGCGGAACTGAGTGGCGACAAAACTTATGAAAAAGCTGGACGTTTCTCCTGGGAGACCATTGTTGGGAACCGCTCTCTGGCTTTCGGAGGAAATAGTCGCCGGGAGCATTTCCCAAGTGTGGAATCATCCCGGGATTACATTAATGATGTGGATGGACCGGAGACATGCAACTCCTATAATATGCTGAAGCTGACAGAGGATCTGTTCCGCATGACTCCTTCTGCTGGTTATGCCGACTTCTATGAACGTGCACTGTTTAATCATATTCTCTCAACTCAACATCCTGAGCATGGGGGATATGTCTATTTTACTACCGCTCGTCCACGTCATTACCGGGTCTATTCCACTCCCAACAATGCAATGTGGTGTTGTGTGGGTACAGGTATGGAGAATCATAGTAAATACAATCAATTTATCTATACTCACTCAGGTGACTCACTGTTTTTGAACCTATTCATAGCTTCAGAACTAAACTGGAGGGATAAAGGAATCACTATCAGACAAGAGACTAATTTCCCTTATGAGGAGGGAACAACTCTTACCGTAACAGAGGGAACATCAGACTTTCCCTTAATGATACGCTATCCTGAATGGGTAAAAAAGGGAGCGTTAAAGGTGAGCGTGAATGGACAAGAAGTTAAGCATGACTTGCTTCCATCCTCCTATGTGTGTGTCGACAGGGAATGGGAAAAGGGAGATGTGGTAAAGGTGGAACTGCCCATGCACAACAGGGTGGAGCATCTGCCCAATGTAAAGGATTACATCGCTTTTATGCGCGGTCCTATATTATTGGGTGCGAAAACAGGGACTCACGATTTACATGGATTACTTGCCGGTGATGGCAGATGGGACCAATATCCCGGAGGAGAAATGTTGCCTATCGATCAAGCTCCCATACTGGTTGAAGATGATATTAAAAATATTGGCGACAAGCTGATACCGGTAACGGGGAAGCCTATGCAATTCAAGCTGGACGTGAAGATGGAAAATCCTATGGAGCTGACTCTGGAACCATTTGCAAACATACATGATTCCAGATATATGATCTACTGGCTGGCACTTACAAACGATGGGTACAGTGCTTACAAGGACTCTCTGACGGCGGTCGAAAATGAAAAGATTGCTATAGAAAGGAGAACTCTGGATTTTGTAGCACCGGGTGAACAGCAGCCGGAAATAGATCATGCGATGAAAAGTGAACATTCACAGTCCGGTAACAGTAACAATCAGTTTTATCGTGAGGCTAACCGAGATGGCTATTTCAGCTATGAGATGAAAACCGAGGAGGAGGCCAACCTCAGCCTGATGGTTCGCTATTGGGGAGCTGAATGGGGAAGCAGGAAATTCGAAATCTATATAGATGACGAACTGCTGATTACCGAAGATAACACCGGTCGCTGGAACCAATCAAGATTTTTTGATGTAACCTATGCAATACCCGAGAGCATGGTGGAAGGAAAAGATAAAATAAGGGTAAGGTTTCAGTCCCTGCCCGGCAACACAGCAGGTGCTGTATACTTTGTGCGCTTGCTGAAACAAGAAAACTGATAATCTTAATATTTACAAAACAAATCATATGAGACTAATTACTTATACTCTATTAAGCATTTTATTTCTATCTATAGCCGGTGTTTCGGATCTTACCGCAAAAAATGAAGCACCGCCTCAAAGACCTATCATACAGACTAAATATACCGCCGATCCGGCACCGATGGTCTACAACGATACTGTATTCCTATATACATCGCATGACGAGGACGATGCGATGGGTTTTAAAATGGAAGACTGGCTGCTATACTCATCTACGGATATGGTAAACTGGACCGAACATGGGGCGGTTGCCTCGTTAAAGGACTTCGACTGGGTTCCTTATGATAACGGAGCATGGGCGGTGCAGTGTATAGAGCGAAACGGAAAGTTTTATCTCTATTGCCCCATGCCGGGCGGAGTTGGTATTGGCGTCCTGGTGGCAGACACTCCATACGGTCCTTTTAAAGACCCTATCGGAAAGCCGTTAATAAGAAACAGCAGCCACGATATAGACCCGACAGTCTTTATTGACGATGACGGGCAGGCCTATATGTACTGGGGTAATCCAAAGGTCTATTGGGTAAAACTTAACGAAGATATGATCTCCTACTCAGGTGAGATTATGCAGGATGAAACCACCCCTAAAAACTATCAGGAGGGCCCATGGGTATGGAAGCGAGGCGACTATTACTATATGGCTTATGCCAGCACCTGTTGTCCCGAGGGGATAGGTTATGCAATGAGCAGTTCGCCCACCGGAGCATGGGAGTATAAAGGTATGATTATGGATGCGTCAGAAAAAAGTCGTGGTAACCACCCGGGAATAATAGAATACAAAGGAAAATCATATCTGTTTGGACACAGTTACGATCTACTTAAACATATTACAAGCAAATTCTATGAGCGTCGCTCTGTTGATATGGACGAAATGATATACAATCCAGACGGGACAATCCAGAACCGCCGCTACTGGTCGGTAGAGGGACCTGATCAGGTGGGAACCCTAAACCCTTTCCAACGTGTAGAAGCAGAGACTATGGCTTGGAGTGAGGGTGTGAAAACACATTTCGAGACAGAATGGGAGGGAGATTTCGATTGGGCAAGAGGCGAAAAAATTGCCGACCGCCTGTTTGTAACCTCTATCAATCATGGCGACTATATAATGGTTCAAGGTGTAAATTTTGAGGAGGGTGCTAAATCGGTAGAGGTTAGCATATCTCCGGTTTATGGGGGACAAATCGAAATCCGCATTGATGAGATCGATGGCCCTCTCATTGCAACCATTGATGTGGAGTTCACTCGTGAAGCGGGCATTTGGAAGGAGTTAACTGCCCCTGTTGAAGAGGTTAAAGGGGTACATGATCTCTACTTTGTCTTTAAGGGAGAAAAAGATCTGTTCTATTTCGACTGGTGGCAGTTTTCGAAGTAATTAAATAATCTAAAACATAGAAAAATGAAAAAAATAGCCGGTATAATTGGCATCCTGGTACTGTTCTCAAGTTTAGGTTTTGCTCAATCATATGAAAAAAGCGAACATGGAGTTAATGTTCAAGTTAATTCGACGGATATAGCAATTGAATTCTATAGTCCCTCAATTGTTCGGGTGGTTAAATCACCTGAAGGAAAAAAAGTAGAAAAAGAGGAGGGCTCAAGGTTCACCGATTTTGACGATGCAGGTGAAAGATGTTACAAGCAACCAGTCCAGTTTTATGCGTCCGCTTGTAATGGACTTCTCGCATGATAAAAAAGTGTGGGATCTTAAGTATCAGTACATGTTTGGTAAGTCAATTCTGGTTGCACCGGTAACAGAGGCACAATATACTCCTGAAGAAACTGAGGATAATTGGTTAGATGAAGCCGCAGTAGACTTTACAACCAAAAAGGAATCACAAGTTTATCTGCCTGCAGGCAGCAGATGGTACGACTTCTGGACAAATGAGATATTTAATGGAGGTAAAGAGATTGTAAAGGAGACAAGTATCGACATAATTCCCCTATATATAAAAGCGGGAACAATCCTTCCCGTCGGTCCCGAAGTGCAGTATGCTACCGAGAAAAACTGGGACAATCTGGAGCTGAGGATTTATGAAGGTGCGGATGGTGAGTTTACCCTTTACGAGGATGAAAACGACAACTATAATTATGAGAAAGGTATCTATTCTACTATTACATTCAGCTGGAATGATGCAGATAAAAAACTCACTATAAGCAGCAGAGAGGGTTCATTCCCGGGGATGCTTAAGGAGAGGAATTTCAATATTGTACGTGTAGGAAAAAACAGAGCAACCGGTATGGAGACTGTCGATAAATTTGATAAAGTCGTAAATTACTCCGGCGAAAAGGTTGAAGTTCAGTTTTAACTATAGTCATCATTACTGCCGACATTCAAATTATTCGAAAAACTTTAGGTATATGATTAAAACAATTTTTAAAATAGAGAAGGTAAGAGCTGTTTGGTTTTTCCTTTTCACTTTTTTGTTGACGGGGATAAATCTTTCAGCTCAGGAACTTAAACTGCAATACGACCAACCGGCAAAGGTTTGGGAGGAGGCATTACCGCTGGGAAATTCCCGGCTTGGTGCTATGGTGTATGGGATACCGGACAGAGAGGAGATTCAGTTAAATGAAGAGACCATCTGGGGAGGTGGTCCATACCGTAACGACAACCCCGATGCTTTAGAGGCATTACCGCAGGTTAGAAAGTTTATATTTGAAGGTAAACATGGTGAGGCAGACCAGCTTCTAAATGAGACCTTTTTTACAGATACTCACGGTATGCCGTATCAGACAGCCGGAAGTGTTATCTTGAAATTCCCGGGTCATGATAAATATGAGAACTATTATCGCGAGTTGGACCTCAATCGGGCTGTAGCTACAACAACTTACACGGTTGACGGCGTGGAATACAGACGTGAGGCTTTCTCCTCCTTTGCAGATGATGTTATTATTATGAAGATTAGTGCAAACAAAAAAGGTGCACTCAATTTTGAGGCGGGGTATATTAATCCGTCGAAGCATACTATTTTCAATAAAGAGAACGTACTTATATTAGAAGGGAGCGGATCCGATCATGAAGGTATTCCGGGAGAAATACGCTATCAGACACACACAATGGTGAAACATAGCGACGGTAACATTGCTGTAACAGATGAAAAGATTCAGGTTACAGGGGCAACTTCTGCTCTGCTCTATATTTCAATTGCCACCAATTTTACAGATTATAAAACGCTGGAGAGCGACTATGCAACTAATGCTGAAAAGCTGCTTTCTGCTGCAGTTAAAAAGAAGTTTGCTTCTGCTATAAAAGAGCATTCAGCGATTTACAGCGAACAGTTTAACCGTTTTAGCCTGACACTGGGCAGCTTACCGGGAACAGAGGGGATTACAACAACAGAGCGTATCCTTAATTTCCAGGAAGATCAAGACCCTGCAATGGTGACACTACTGTTCCAGTTTGGACGCTATCTGCTTATCTCTTCTTCTCAACCGAGAAGCCAGCCTGCAAATCTTCAGGGTATATGGTGTAACAGCATGTACCCTGCATGGGACAGTAAATATACAATCAACATAAATGCTGAGATGAACTACTGGCCTGCAGAGGTCACTAATCTACCTGAAACTCACCAGCCTCTCTTTCAAATGTTGAAAGAGTTGAGCGAGAGCGGAAAGGGAACAGCTATGAATATGTATGGCGCCGACGGTTGGGTTGCACATCACAACACCGACATCTGGCGAGTAACAAGTCCCATCGACTTTGCAGCTGCCGGCATGTGGCCTACAGGCGGAGCATGGCTGAGTCAGCATTTATGGGAACATTATCTCTATTCCGGAGATAAGGAATTTTTAAGAGAGGCATACCCTGTATTAAAGGGAGCAGCCGACTTCTTTATGTCGTCTCTCGTAGAACACCCTAATTATGGTTGGATGGTTGTTTCTCCCTCTGTATCGCCGGAGCATGGACCCGTTACAGCTGGTTGCACTATGGATAATCAGCTTGTATTTGATATCCTTACACGTACCGCCGAAGCTACCGAAATTTTAAACGGCGATAAGGAGTACAGGGAAAACTTGTTGGCAATGGTTGCAAAGCTCCCTCCAATGCATATTGGACAGTACTCACAGCTTCAGGAGTGGCTCGAAGATATGGATGACCCTAACAATGAGCATCGTCATGTATCACATCTTTATGGACTCTATCCGGGAAATCAGATATCACCCTACTCTACCCCTGAGCTGTTTGAAGCTGCACGTAACTCACTTAATTATCGCGGTGATATGGCAACAGGATGGTCTATCGGATGGAAAGTTAATCTTTGGGCACGTCTGCTTGACGGGGATCATGCCTATAAAATAATTAAGAACATGCTTACGTTGGCCGGACGAGACAACCCCCACGGCAGAACTTATCCAAATCTGTTTACTGCACATCCCCCTTTCCAGATTGATGGAAACTTTGGTCTTACTGCAGGTGTTGCCGAGATGTTGCTTCAGAGTCACGACAATGCGGTTCATCTTTTGCCGGCGCTTCCGAGCATATGGGATAATGGATCGGTATCGGGTATAATGGCACGTGGCGGATTTGAGGTTTCAATGGAGTGGGAAGAGGGTGAAGTTACAACTGTTAAGGTTCACTCGAGAATAGGAGGCAATTTACGTCTTAGGTCCCATACCCCGCTCACTGGCAAAAACTTGGTAAAGGCAGAGGGTGACAACAGTAACCGTTTGCTAATGTCGCCCGAAACCGCAACACCCATTATATCGGACAAAGCTTCTCTGGAAGGGTTGTCACTGGCTGAGGTGTTTGAATATGATATACCAACCGTTGCGGGGAAGACTTACAGCTTCAAAGCAGCAAAATAATTACTGAAATACTACAATATAAACAGATTACAAAATGAAAGTTCTTTTCTCCTTTTTACTGATCCTTTTAACCTCCTTCAGCTGCAAAACGCAGGAGAGGGAGGTAACCTATTATAACAATCCCATAATCAATGCGGATGCACCTGATCCCTCAATAACCCGTAATGGTGACGATTTTTATCTTGTTACAACCACAATGCATATGATGCCGGGTGCACCTGTAATGAAATCGAAGGATTTGGTAAACTGGGAAATTGTAAGCTATGTATACGAATCCCTTCATGATACTCCTAAATATGATATGAACGAAGGAACAGTATATGGTCGCGGCCAATGGGCTACCTCTATCCGATATCATGAGGGGATGTTTTATCTGCTTTTCTCACCAAACGACCACCCTTACAGTGCCTATATCTATAGCACAGCCGACCCTGCTACTGAGGAGTGGCAATTGGTTTCACGCACCACACATTTTCACGACGGGTCGCTCTTTTTTGACGATGACGGTCGCGTATATGTATTTTACGGAACGGGGGAGCTGCGCGAGCTTGAACCTGACCTTTTGGGCGTAAAAGAAGATGGAGTTAATATGAAAATATTCGAAAGGGATGAAGAGGAGACGGGACTCCTCGAAGGGAGTCATGTAGTAAAGCATAACGGTAAGTATTATCTTATGATGATCTCCTGGCCAAACGGCGAAAATCGTCGACAGTTATGTTATCGTGCCGACAATATTACGGGGCCATATGAGAAAAAGGTTGTTCTTGAGGATAATTTTGCAGGGTTCCCATATGTTGGGCAAGGCAGTTTAATAGATGACAAAAACGGCAACTGGTATGCTATAATTTTTCAGGATCGCGGTGCTATAGGGCGTGTGCCTCTTCTTATGCCTGTAAGATGGGAAGATGGATGGCCTATGTTGGGAGATGAGGAAGGCAAAGTGCCTGCAAGCGGTGAAATACCTCTTAAGCCTCACCCAGTTGAGACCCCTATTGTGGGCAGTGATGATTTCAATGATTCAGAATTAAAAATGTTCTGGCAATGGAATCACAATCCACGTAACGAAAACTGGTCGCTCACCGAGAGACCGGGTTACCTGCGACTAAAAACAAATCGTCCCGTCGACAATCTCTATGCAGCTTATAACACACTAACCCAAAGAATGGAGGGACCTCAGTGTAAAGGAGTTGTATCTATAGATCTTTCAAATATGAAAGATGGTGATGTTACAGGATTAAGCGCCTTCAACGGTCACTCAGGTTTACTATCAGTAATCAAAGAGGGAGACAGGAAGTATCTAACCATGTCAACCAATGTGGTTGAGTTAAGTAACAGGGAAAAAGCAATACTTAACGTAATAGAAGAGGAAAAGGAGAGAATCGAATGGACAGAAGATGAGATCTATCTCCGGGTAGATTGTGATTTTAATCTGCATAAGGATATCGCAACCTTTTATTACAGCGCAGACAATGAAAACTGGACAAAAATTGGAGAGGATTACAAGATGCGTTTCGACTACAGAAAACTGTTTATGGGCACCAGATTTGCCATTTTCAATTACGCTACAAAGGAGAGTGGCGGATATGTTGATATCGACTTCTTCAATTATGTAAGAATTCTGTAAAAGTTGAATTATTGAATAGAGTATATAGAGTATATTATGAAAATAAAGGCGTTTATAACAATATTACTATCTGCATTTATCACCCTTCAGGCAGTCGCTATCGACAACAAGGGGATAACATATGAGGAACTGAATCCCGAGAGATTCACTCTTCTTGAAAAGGGAACTCCTACAAACATATTAATAGATGAAAATGAGGATCAGGGAGTAATGATAGCTGCCACAAATCTTAGCGAAGATTTTGGCAGAGTATCCGGCACTAATGCACCCCTTATATTTTTGCCCGATAACGAGCGGCTTATAATTGTAGGTACTTTAGAGAGTCGCTATATCAAAGAGCTGACCGAAAATAGGAAAATTAAGGGCGACGAGCTGAAAGGCAAAAATGAAAAGTATCTTATGACGGTGGTTGATAATCCGTTACCGGGCGTTAAAGAGGCGTTGATTATAGCGGGAAGTGATAAGCGTGGAGCAATCTACGGTATCTATGAACTTTCTGAACAAATAGGAGTATCTCCCTGGTATGACTGGGCCGATGTTCCGGTAAAACCGCAGCAAAATTTATCGATAGAGAGAGGAAGTTACACTGCAGATGAGCCTGCCGTAACATATCGAGGAATTTTTCTGAACGACGAAGCTCCCGCTCTTACAAGCTGGGTAGAAAACACTTATGGTACAAAATACGGAGATCACCGCTTCTATTCACGTGTGTTTGAATTAATACTCAGACTACGCGGCAACTTTTTATGGCCTGCAATGTGGGACTGGAGTTTTTATGGAGATGACCCTCTGAACAGCAAAACTGCCGACACCATGGGAATTATCATGGGAACGAGTCATCATGAACCTATGGCACGTAATCATCAGGAATGGGCAAGAAATCGCGATAAATACGGTGTTTGGGACTACACTTCAAATCAGGAGGTTATCGATCAGTTTTTCAGAGAAGGAATTGAGAGAGTTAAGGATACGGACGACCTTATAACTATCGGCATGCGCGGAGACGGTGATACCCCGATGGGAGTGAAAGAGGGAGAGGATCATCTTTTTGTTCCGAGCGATGAGGATAATATGAGACTTTTGGAGAGGATCATAAAGAACCAAAGAGAGATTATCGGTGATGTTACAGGAGAATCACCTGAAAAAACACCCCAGGTTTGGGCTATTTACAAAGAGGTTCAGCGATATTTCGATTTAGGATTACGTCCCCCCGAAGATGTTATTATACTGCTTTCGGACGATAACTGGGGTAACGTTCGTCGTCTACCTACCGAAGAAGAGAGAGATCATCCGGGAGGTTGGGGCATGTATTACCATTTCGATTATGTGGGTGCACCACGCAGCTCTAAGTGGCTCAATATTTCCCCAATACAAAACATATGGGAACAGATGCAGCTCACTTACGATTATGGCGTAGATGAGTTGTGGGTAGCTAATGTTGGCGACCTCAAACCTATGGAGTATCCTATCACACTTTTCCTGGATATGGCATGGGATCCAACGAGGTTTAATGCAGAGAATCTTCTCGATCATACACGTAGCTTTGCTGCACAACAATTTGGTGAAGATCAGGCTGATGAGGCAGCCCGAATTATTAATCTGTACAGTAAGTATAATGGACGTGTTACACCTGAAATGCTCGATCGAAACACCTACAATTTAGAGTCCGGTGAATGGAAGAAAGTCTCTGATGAATATATCAAGCTTGAAGCTGAAGCGCTTAGACAGTATCTAACACTGGAGCCGGAACAGAGGGATGCTTACAAGCAGCTGATACTATATCCGGTGCAGGCTATGGCTAATCTTTATGAGATGTACTACTCACAAGCTATGAATCATAAGCTTTACAGAGAAAACAATCCAATGGCCAACTATTGGGCAGACCGGGTTGAGGAAACCTTCAACAGAGATGCTGAGTTAAGTCACGACTACAACAAAGTTATGGCCAACGGAAAATGGGATGGGATGATGACTCAGAAAAAAATCGGGTACAGATCCTGGAATGACAATTTCCCTGCAGACACACTACCTCAAATATTTCGTATAGAGAATCCCGAAGAGGCAACAGGAGGATACGTTTTCACAGCCAGGGATGGTGTTGTTGTAATTGAGGCAGAACACTATTTTGAAGCAAAAGATGCAGAGGAGGCAAAATGGACGGTTATTCCGTATATGGGACGTACATTAAGTAGTATTGCCCTAATGCCTTATACCAAAGAGGTGGAGGGCGCTTCACTATCATATAGGATGCAGATTCCTGATGAGGTTTCTGAAGTCAAGGTACATGTTGTAGTAAAATCCACACTGCCTTTCCATGACCCTAAAGGTCACGAATACAGAGTCGGATTTGAAGGCGGCAGCAAGGAGATAGTCAACTTTAACTGGAATCTCAACGAAGAGCCGGAAAATATATACTCTGTTTTTTATCCCACAGTAGCCAGTCGAGTAGTGAAAAAGGATGTAACACTAGATCTACATGACACTGATGACGGATTTTACACATTAACACTGGAGCCACTTGATCCCGGTATTGTATTTCAAAAAATAGTGGTCGATTTTGGCGGTTATGAGGAGAGTCGACTTTTCATGGAAGAGTCACCCAACAAAAGAATCGAATCCAGATAGTTGAAAAATTATTGCTGTTTTTCAGCTATAATATAAACTAAATAGAAAGCTTAAATATTGATATTGATTCTTTTCTGAGAATATATATAACTATATAACACCTTTTTGAAGTCAAACGCTAATAATTAAATTATGAAGTTTTTATTAACAACAATCATTCTACTCACACTGTTCTCTTGCAATAATGGTGCGAACAAAGCGGTAGAAGGGGAGGCAAAAAACCCCGTTATTTTTGCGGATGTTCCCGACATGTCTATGATCAGGGTCGGCGACACCTACTATATGAGTAGCACCACCATGCATATGAGTCCCGGTGTTCCAATCATGAAATCTAACGATCTCGTCAATTGGGAAATTGTCAGTTATGCCTACGAGACTCTTGACGATGTAGATGAACTGAATCTTGAAAATGGAAAAAACGCATATGGCGGCGGTTCCTGGGCAAGCTGTTTAAGATATCATAACGGCACCTACTATGTATCCACTTTTGCCGGAGTAACAGGCACTACCTATATCTATTCTACAAATGATATAGAAAACGGTACCTGGGAGGAGATCAAATTTCACCCTTCCTATCACGACCACACCATTTTCTTTGACGATGATGGAAAAACCTATATGATTTGGGGCGTTGGCAGATTAAATATTGTGGAACTTAAAGATGACCTTAGCGGAATAGTAGAAGGTAGTGAAAGAGTATTAATAGAAAATGCAAGTGCTCCTGCCGGTGACAATATAGGTCTCCAGGCAGAAGGATCACAACTCTTCAAAGTAGACGGTAAGTATTATCTATTTAATATCACCTGGCCACGTGGCGGTATGCGCACGGTAATAATCCATCGTGCCGATAATTTAAATGGTCCCTGGGTAGGTCAGGTTGCATTACAGGATAGAGGAATTGCTCAGGGTGGAATGATAGACACTCCCGAAGGGGACTGGTATGCATATCTCTTCCGCGATTATGGATCGGTTGGACGAATTCCATATCTTGTACCGGTAACATGGGAAGATGGATGGCCTGTTCTGGGCGTCGACGGAGTAGTTCCGGACACACTTAATCTGCCTGCAAGTAAAGGCTTGATACCCGGTATTGTAGCATCTGATGATTTTTCTCGTGAAGCGGGAGAGCCCGATCTTCCCTTAGTATGGCAGTGGAATCATAATCCAGATAACTCACTATGGAATGTAAATGGCGAAGAGGGATATTTGAGACTTACAACAGGACGTATCGATAATACTCTGCCCGAAGCCAAGAATACACTAACGCAACGCACTATTGGTCCCGTATCTACAGGAGAGACATATATCGATGTATCCAATATGAAGGAAGGCGATGCGGCAGGTCTTACCCTTTTACAGCAAAAATATGGCTGGGTAGGCGTTAAGTATGAAGAGGAATCAAAATATATATCTATGGTCACCTCACAGTCTGGAACAGAAGAAGAGGTGGAGAGAATCCCACTGGAAGGTGAAAATATTTATCTGAAAGCAACCTGCGATTTCACCGATCTGAAGGATGTTGCCAATTTCTATTACAGTCTCGATGGCGAAGAGTGGCATAAAATTGGTTCAGAGCTACAGATGCAATACACCATGCCCCACTTTATGGGTTACCGTTTTGGATTATTTAATTTTGCAACTAAAGAGACCGGCGGATATGTAGATTTTGACTATTTTAATATAAAAATACTTTGATAAATATTCAATTAACTAATTAATAATCAACATTTTACACAACATGATTTAATGTAAAAAAGACGGTTAAATGGCTGATTATCAGTATATTCACAGCAATAACAAACACTGTAAAGATGGACAGAACCAGCGTATTTAACCATTATATGGGTATCTGTAGCGACGTTTTAAATAAACTAACTACGAAGTTAAACAAAAGTTTCAAATCGTTCCTTGTGGAGACATTCATTCTATATATAGTCATCCTCGGCAGGATTAATTTCTTCTAAATAGGAAGGTATGCCAAATCGTGTGAATGACGATTCCGTCAAAACTTCTCGAAGGATTTTGATTTGCCCCAGAGTTTAACTTGTTTTTATCTGAAAGAATAATTACAGGTGATCGCAAGGAGATAGCCATTGAACCCAGCTATATATCCAAATCAGAAAAGTGTACTCCCTGGATTGGTTACTTCTGGTCGGGCAAAGCCGGACAGAAGATTAAATGATAAACTTGCTATAGTACGCCCTATGCGACTAAAATCAGGTAGTGAGCCAGGAGATGGAAGTGGTGACAAAACTATGTGTAACGCGTGTTATGAATATTGTCTTGCACAAGGTGTTTGGGATTGTCCCCGTCCTCATTAAAATATTGAATGAAAATATTATCTATATATGAAAGGATTAAAAATAATAATAAAT
>DUVI01000054.1 GCA_012841065.1 Bacillota bacterium | reverse complement strand
TATTGTCATACCTTTCTCCCTGTTAAGGCTTACAAGCAAGTCCAAGATCCTCTGTTTTGCCCCTACATCTATCCCCCGTGTAGGTTCAGACACAAGCAGGATCTCAGGATCCAAAGCAAGAGCCCTTGCGATGCAGACCTTTTGCTGATTCCCACCGCTGAGCCGGCGGACGATCTGGCCCGGTCCGGTGCATCTGATGTCCAATTCTCGGATCATCGCCTCTGCAAACTGCCTGATGCTGCGGTTGTCACGAATCCTTATTCCCACGCCACCTACGCCCAGGGTTTTCTGGAACATGGATTTCACCAGTGTAGCTACAACGGCTATGTTGTAATCAATGGGACGGTCGAGGATGAGCCCTACATTCTTGCGGTCTTCCGAAAGAAGAGCGAGCCTTTGCTTGTAAGCATGCCCAGGGTCATTGAGGGGAATCTCGACGCCGTCTTTCACCACACGTCCCCGGGCAGGGTACACGCCCATTATCCCGTTGCTGATGCCTATCTTGCCTTGGCCGGCAAGCCCGCCGATTCCCAGGATTTCACCCCGCCTGACACGGAGGGTGATGCCATGCACTTCTTCGCCTGGCATGTCCACACTCAAGTCCTCAAGGCTCAGGATTATGTCGTCATCGCCGGGTTC
The DNA here is from genome assembly GCA_012841065.1 of Bacillota bacterium. GTDB lineage: Bacteria > Bacillota > Sulfobacillia > Fermentithermobacillales > Fermentithermobacillaceae > DTU015. Next base: position 4,404 of record DUVI01000054.1, on the reverse strand, counting down.
TTTAGCTCTCTTAGGGTACTGGGGCCTTTCTACTTCCCGGCCTACCATGAGTTCGGCAATCTTGTCTATGGTGGTGTTTGGGTCGGAGGCGCTCAACGATGTGACCACTTCCCCGTCTCTCATCACCGTGATGTTGTCGCAAATGCTAAGCACTTCATCGAGCCTGTGGGAGATGAATATGACTGCAACTCCCGAACCTGCAATTCTCCTCACAGACGACAGGAGCTGTTCAGACTCGGTCTCTGTGAGCAAAGCGGTAGGTTCATCGAACACCAAGAGCTTGACGCCCTGTTTGTCGACTTCACGGGCTATTTCGATAAATTGCATGTACCCCACAGGCAGGCCCGTAACCGGAAGCATCTCATCAATTCCCAGGCCGACCATGTGGAGGGCAGTCCTGGAGTCTGAAACAATCTTGGGCCAGTCCAGTTTCTTCATCCGCTGCCCGGCTACCCTTGCGAGCAAGGTATCCTTCAAAGGTTCCCTGTTGAGCTTGATGTTCTCAGCAACTGTAAATCCGGGGATAAGCATAAACTCCTGATGTACCATACCTATCCCCGATTCCAAAGCTTGCCTTGGAGAACCAAAAACCGTTTCAGTGCCGCAAAACCTGATTTTCCCTTGGAAGCCCCCGGTATCGTGAATCACAGGCATCCCGAACAGTATGTTCATAAGGGTGCTCTTCCCCGCGCCGTTTTCCCCCACAAGCCCGTGGATTTCCCCGGGTTTGACCTTGAGCGTTACATTGTTCAACACACGATTGCCGTAATAGTGTTTTGTGATTCCGTGCATTTCCAAGACATAACCGGACATTGCCTTCAACTCCCACAACAACGCCGGGGAGAAGCCCATGCGGGCGGCAATCATGCCGTCACAAGGCAGGGCTGTCTCCCCCGTTTTCTACTGGTTCATGCCGAAAACCACCGAACCCACGAGCGCCAGGAACAGGTTGCCGTCTTCGCTGTACCGCTGGAGTTCCACCGGAACGCCTGTTTCTTTTTCAAGCACCTCAGCCAAATCGTCCATGTTGGTCAGTTCAGCTTTGCCTTCCAAAGCGAGGATTGCCAGCTCAATCCCGCCTCTTAACAAAGCCATGTTGATGGGCACAGGCCACGTTGCAAAACGCCCGGCTCCGTCCTTCTCAACGATTTTTTCTTCAATGGCGGCTACGATCTTGGGCATATCCCCTGCGATACCGCTCACATCCAAACCCAGGGCTCCAGGATAACCGTGGGTGGGGCTTGGACAGCATTGCTCAGGAAAGATCGCCCCGGTTTCCAGCGCCGCAGTGATGAGGGGCTCCTGCATCCCACAGTTTGTGCTGAACACTGCAATATCCTTACCGTGCTGTTCAACTTGCCTGGGCACGTCCTCCAGGATGAACTTCTGAGCGCCGGGGATACCGTCGGGTCCCGTTGGATCAGGGGCAGTCACAAAGATGAACTCCATACCCAGTCTTTCGCATTCTTGTTCCATCTGTTCACGCCGCTTGGCCAGGAGCTCCATAGACATGTGCCGTGGGAACGAGTAGTGGAGCAGTTTCGTTGCACCCATCGCATTTGCCAGCCTTACGATTGCAGCTCCACGGGCCAGGTTGTTAACGTCCAGAGCCAAGTCTGCCTTCTTGTCCATCATGGCAGGATCTTCGTGGGGGCTTACCGCTACAATGATGATGTCATCCCTGGTCTGCCGGATCTTATCGATCGCAGCCGCGGTTCCAGGAACAGCTTGGCATATAGCTATGATCTTGACATCGGGATCAGAGGCAAGCCCTGCTATCTGACTGATAGTGGTTTCCTGCTCTGCCATGAAATTGTCAGGATACGTCACATGGATTACTCTGTCGCCATAACGTTGTTTCATCTGTTCGCCTGCGCGATACTCATCTTCACCCTGGGATACGGTTCCGGTGACAATCCCTATCTTAAAAGGGGCGGGCGCTTCTGCTTCCGGGTCGCCCACAGGTTCGGACTCTTCCGGGGTGCAACTTGCCAACAGCGTCACAAACAACACCAAACACAACAACAAGCAGCATAGACGGGGAAACCTTTTCATTTTCATCCTCCTTCCGGCGGGTTTACCCAATATTCTATACCATTTATATGTTCTCCTTCCACTTATTAGATTGTTATTACAGTAATTCCCTGCCATTCGGGAAAACCGGAGAAACGTACACGGGCGGGCTGTAAGGTTGACAATAAATGGCCAGGGAAATATACTAGATATAGTATTTTGGTTTTTTTGGGGTCTACAGTTTGTACTAAGCGGCTATCGGCTTACCATATATAGGATCGAGGAAACAGCAACAAGTCCTACTTTTCTGAGTACATTTACAGCACACCACAATGGCGCTTGGTTCTTTTGCGCCAAATTTTTGGGCCTTTTGGGATTGAGAAATCGAGAAAAAGGAGGAACCGTGAGTATGGATTTTGAACTCGCTAAGGCCATGATCGGCGAGACTGCCCTCAAGCAAGGGCTCAGGTACCTCAGGAACAATCCTGAGAGGAACCTTGTCAACCTGGCAAAATGGGGTGAGCGGCTTGCCAGGGAGCCTGAACACAAGGCGTATGCCAAGCAGTGGGCGGACATGTTCGGGGATGAAGGCAACAACTGGAGACAGTTGGCAGTGAAGGCACTCAACCAACTCGCTCCCGACGTAGTGGAGAAGATCGGAATCAACATGTTCATAAATGCGGGCTTGCTTAGCCCCGAAAGGCGCAGACAAGGTGAAGCAAAATACGAGGTTCACATTCCGTGGGCGATCCTCATCGACCCCACCGGCAGGTGCAACCTAAGGTGCACAGGATGCTGGGCGGCAGAATATGACAGGTCGCAAGATATGGACTATGAAACACTGGACGGGGTGATGACTGAAGCTGAGGACATGGGAATAAACTTCTTCGTGATTTCAGGCGGCGAACCTACCCTGCGGATGAATGACCTGTTAGCCTTGGCAAGGAGTCACTATGAATCAGTTTTTCACATCTTCAGCAACGGAACGCTAATCACAAAAGACGTGGCCGGAAGATGTGCGGAAGTTGGCAATATCACCTTTGCCATCAGCCTTGAAGGGTTTGAGGAGCAGACTGACGCCCGCCGGGGCAAAGGCACGTTCAAGAAGGTAATGGAAGCGATGGACAACCTGAGGGAAGCGGGAGTACCCTTTGGATTTTCGGGTACGTATACCAGGGAAAACACAGAAACCCTGGGCAGCGATGAATGGATAGACCTCATGGTCGACAAAGGTTGTCTGTTGGGATGGCTGTTCACTTATGTGCCTGTAGGCGGCGACTCTGATCTTGAGCTCATGGCAACTCCTGAACAAAGATTGTTCATGCTGCAACAAGTCCGCAAGTGGCGTGAAGAAAAACCCATATTCGTCGCAGACTTCTGGAACGACGGCCCGTTTACACAAGGCTGTATAGCCGGTGGACGCAACTACCTCCACATCAATGCCACAGGTGATGTAGAACCATGCGCTTTCGTGCACTACGCCAACGTGAACATCAAACACTGCAGTCTGGCAGAAGCACTCAAATCACCGCTGCTACTGGCATTTCAGAAGAACCAACCGTTCAACTCTAACCATATGCGCCCCTGTCCTATCATAGACAACCCCGAAATGCTGGAGAGAATGGTGGAAGAATCGAATGCTTATCCCACGCAAAAGAACGGAATTACAGCAGCTGAGCTTTGCAGGCCGCTTCACGGTTATGCCAAAGCTTGGGGAAAGATAGCCGACAGGGTCAGTTCAGAAGCAAGCGTTGCGGCCAACTAGATCCTTCTTAAGAGATCTGACGGCTGAGGGAAATCCGGCATTGTGCCGTGTCCTCCTGATATATTGACAACCCGGCCAAAGCAGCATATGGTACAAGCAAGTGACCATAGGAGGCGATTAGGTGAAACTGAGCAAGAGGCGGTTTGAGTTCCTTGAAGCCCTGGCTGATCTGGTGGATCAAGAAGGAGCCCGTGTCCACTACATAGATGTGTCGGATAAAATGAGCGTATCCAAGTGGACCGCCTACGACATGATGCGGGAGCTTGCCGAAGACGGCCTCGTGGAAGCTTCGTATTCACTGAACCCGTCGGGTTCGCCTGGCCGGTCGCAAGTCTTGTTCAGTCCCACAGAAAAAGGGTTTCGCCTAATCGAATCTGAGCGTTCAAAGAGCCGGAGCCCTCAGCTGCCTGCCGGACCGGATGACGAATGGCAATACGTCAAAGATGACCTGCTGGAACATATCAATATGGCGTCCGGTGAAGAAAGCGCTCATCTGCTCGATCTCCTCAAGGAGGAGTACAACTCATCTCCTCTGGCGTACTGCGCAGCCTTTCTTTCGTTCTTGATTGTTGAGTCTAAGCGCAGGGGGTTGGATCTGGTTGCCCTGAAGGGGATCCTTGAAATGG
>DUVI01000053.1 GCA_012841065.1 Bacillota bacterium | reverse complement strand
CTTCGTCATAGTCTCCAGTTTGCAGCTAATCTCGGACATATAGTATTGTCCGACCACCAAAGAACCGATATTCATCACATTTGCCACACTATTAGCAACAGTAGTAGTTTTTGTGACTTTGCTCATGGGGGCGTTATAATTCCAGGAGGCTACGCCACACAGATGATTCATCTTTGTCCAAGAGCCTTGATTGGTGCCACACGTCGCTGCGTATGAGGGGGTCCTTTATCAAGATTTTCCATGCGGCCAGAACTGCCCGGTAAAACTCGGGCCTCACAGGGTACGTGTCAGCTTGATTTATCAGGGGACATATCAGGATCCCTGACAATGTGTCCAATCTAACCTCGAGAGTGCCTTCAGGGGTCAGATATGGCATCAGCGGAAACGTCCTGCACTGAATCGGCCGCTTGTCCCTGGGGCACGTGGCGTTACATGAGACAAAAGCTACATCGCCTTTCCAATCAGGGGGAAAATTGTGCCCCGAGGCTTTTACAAGAGCCCAATTGAGCCAGGTTTCTTCCATAGTGAACATCTGCTCTTCTCCTGGCAGGAGGTACATCCCGACTCCGGGCTCATACTCTTGGCAACACAATGAGGCGCACAGCATTCCACAATCGAACGGCATGGGGCCTACGTCAAGCAAGGAGTACACTTTTTCAAAATCTTGTTTCGACAAGGTTGAATGCACTAGATTTCTCTTCAATCAACCGCTCCTTTACCATGAAATCCAGACTCTCCTCTATGGCACAAGGCTGTCAATATCATAGCAGAAGTAGCAGGCTCGCGCCATCGCGCCTGGTTATCACAAACTTGACCTCCAACATATAATGGAAAGATTAGAAGGGAAGGGGGCTGTGCCATGTCCCATGGCAGAGGAGACGTGAAGATTGACCTTCTGCAAGAAAGCCGTTTTTGGATAAGGATATTCAAGGAACATGCGCTTTTTATAAAACTGGGATTGCCATGCGACCGGACGGACTTGATCAACGAAGCCGAAGGCCTGTATCAGGAACTTTCGACGTTGGAAGATGTACTCATGGCACGCAGGAATCTTGATTCGCGGCTGGTGCAGGAGATTGGTGCTATGGTGTCAGAACTGATTGAGTTCAAAGAACGGGTTCTGCGAATGCAACTTCAGTGTGAAATGTACGCCAACCTGTTCCCGCTGCTCATCGATCACATCCGGAGAGAGGCCGTGCGTTTCCTGCAGCTGCTGAGAACAGGCACGTTGACACCGCCTGGCGGTTCCTTGCTAACCCAATTGATCCGAACCGAAGTTTTCTGGCTGCGCATCATGAGAGAGCATATTGATTTTATCAGGCAACTCTTGGATCCGTCAGAACGGACGCTGATAAGGGCCTTGGAAGACTTGAACGTCCGGTTCTCCGATGCCCTTGAAACAGCCAGGGAATTACGGTCCATGTCAGAATCTCGTCCCAACTACTTCAACCGTGCAATAAGATTCACAGAAGAACTGGAACCTCTTGTCAGGGAGTTGCGGGATCTAAAAGCCCAAGCTTTCGAACTGCTGCTTCAATGCAGGATACTGAGTGCAGTGTCTTCGCCGTTGCTCTTGGATCACGTCCGCAGGGAAGCTGACAAATTCCTAGAGGACTTGCGGGTAGTGCAACGTGAACTGGGGAGATTTGAGTCGCCGCGATAGATTGACTGATGTGTACTTAGGATGGTAGTATCAAGAAGTACAATTGCACATACTCCATCTCAGACATTTTGGGAAAGGAGCCTTACCTGGATGCGGACCTTTCAGGGCTACCTGATGCGGATTTAGTTGAAACCGGTCACAGTAGGTCCTTGAAAGCGAACAAATGTTTACCAGGGAGGTTTTCCGAATGCCCCTTATCGAAATCAGTGAAGTTGCCCGCTATCAGGGAGCCCGTTGTATATTTGCTTCAGTAAACCTTTCAGTGCCGGAAAGAGCCCGGATTGGCGTGGTGGGACGGAACGGTGAAGGCAAGACTACTCTGCTCAGGGTTATTGCAGGCGAATTAGAGCCTGATTCAGGAAAGGTACACACGGCATCTGGTGTCCGCCAGGGCTATCTTTCACAAGGGCTTCCGGATTACACATCTACCGTATTTGAAGAAGCCATGGCAGGCAAACCTGAAGTGCTGCAGGCAGCTGCAAAGATGAGAGAACTTGAAATCCAGATGGCTGCTTCAGATGGCGGAGATACAGAAGCACTTCTCAAGGAGTACGCCAAGGCTCAGAGCAGGTTCGAAGCTTTGAACGGCTACCACCTTGAACATGAGGTTGCCGCCGTTCTGGCCGGGCTTGGCCTCCGGGAGGAAACCTGGCCCCTCATGGCAAGGGATCTCAGCGGCGGGCAGAAGGTGAGGTTAAACCTCGCCAAACTGCTGGTGTCACAACCTGATGCATTGTTGCTTGATGAACCTACCAATCACCTGGACATAGGCGGGGTGGAATGGCTCGAATCCTATCTGAGCCGCTATCCGGGTGCGTTGGTAATCGTTTCTCACGACAGGCGGTTTCTCGACATCCTTGTGGACAGGATCTGGGAGGTTGAAGACGGGAAGGTAACCGCTTACCGGGGTAGCTATTCTGCTTTTTTGCAACAGAAACAGGAGATCCTCAAGCGTCAGGCTCAGCAGTATGCCGAGCAGCAGGAACTCATCAAGAGGACGCAGGAGTTTATCAGAAAATGGAAAGCTAACGCCAGAAGGTCTGGTCAGGCAAGAAGCAGGGAAAAGATGCTTGAACGGCTCAAACCGGTAGGCAAGCCGAAACAGCATGCCACACTCAAACTCAAGCTTACAGCCGGCAGAACTTCAGGCCGGGAAGTGTTGCTGCTGGAAGGGTTCTCAAAAGGGTTCGACCGCATGTTGTTTAGCGGGATTGATCTGCTGGTGTTGCGGGGAGAACGGATAGCGCTGGTGGGTCCCAACGGGTGCGGGAAAACCACTTTTCTCAAATGTCTCGTTGGGCAACAACCGTATGACGGGTTTGTAAAATGGGGCGCCGGCGTGCGAAAAGCGTACTACGCCCAGGATTTTGCGTTTGAATCACCCGAAAGAACGGTGCTGGATGAAGTTATGGGTCTTGGAGTACCAATGGCGGAAGCCAGGGATGTGTTAGGACGGTTCCTGTTTTCAGGAGACGTCGTCAAGAAGCGGATCGGCAACCTTTCCGGAGGGGAGCAATCAAGGCTGGCGCTGGTTAGGTTAGTACTATCTGATGCTAATGTACTGCTCTTGGACGAACCTACCAATCACCTGGATCTGCCGTCAAGAAAAGCTCTTGAGGATGCATTGGCAGATTTTGAGGGTACCATAATCTTCGCGTCTCATGACAGGTATTTCATAGACCGGATTGCCACCAAACTCCTGTGGTTTGAAGACGGGAGCGTCACGGTTTTTGAGGGCAACTACTCGGCCTTCAGAAAAAGCCGTGCCATGGAGGAAACTTCAGAAGAAGCGCCAGAGCCCAAGTTGAAGATTGATAGTCCTAAACCTGGGTCCGGGCCTGAGGTTTCTTCCGGACAAGTATCGCTTGCCAGGCAGATTTCGGAACTTGATGCCCAAGTTCAAGCTTTGGAATCTGAGATTGCCGAACTGGAGGCGCAGGAACAAGAATTAGCTTCTGTCCTGGCGGATCCTGATACATACTCCGGGCCAGGCGATATTCCCGTCAAGGAATGGGGACAGCTTCGCGCCAAGTTGGCGGAGCTTTACGGGAACTGGGAGACTCTCATGAAGCTCCGGGAGCAACTGGATGAAAAGATCTAAAGGCCGAACAGGAGAAATAAAGGGAGATGAGAAACCGGTCTCTCATCTCCCCTTGTAACCGTGCTATATCTTGAAACGCCCCACTACATTCCGGAGAGTTTCGGCCTGGCCGGCTAGGTCTTGGGCAGAGGAAGACACCTGATCGCTGGCCGATGCCATTTCTCTGATTGATGCTGCCACCTGTTCAATGGCTGCGGCGCTTTGCTGTGATACTGCTGCCACGTTTTCAACCAGGCGTCTTACTTCTTCTGCGCTGGCGGCCATTGCTTCAACGGCCGTCAGGTTTTCGTTGGCGTAGTTGGCAATGTCGGTTACCGCTGCGCCTGATTGAGCCGTGGCGTGTTGCAGTTTCTCAAAGGAAGCCATGAGCTTATTGACTTCGTCCTGGGTGCCGGCGACCGCTTCACTGATCTCAGCCAGCACCTGGGCTGCATGCTCTGCTACAGCAGTGCCATTGTGTATCTCCTGAGTGCTCTGCTCTATGCTGGCAACCGTGTGTTCGATGGCCGCTGCTACCCTGTTAATCAGTTCGCTGATGTTCTTGGTCTCGGCGAGGGATCTCTCGGCAAGTTTCCGCACTTCGTCAGCTACCACCGCAAACCCTCTTCCGTGCTCGCCTGCCCTGGCCGCCTCGATTGCGGCGTTAAGCGCCAAGAGGTTGGTTTGTGAAGCTATGTCGTCGATGACCGATACAATTTGCCTTATGCTTTGAGACAGGTCATGGAGCTCAACAACCTGTGTAGCAGCGTTTTCGTTAGCTGACTGTATATTAACCATACTGGTTGTAAGCACCTGGATGGACTCTGCAGCTCTGCTTGCCTCATGGGTATTTTCAGTTGCTACTGTCTGGACGTTTCCTAGCGCCTGAAGCACCTCTCCGAAAACCTCAATAGAGCCTGATATTATCTGGCTAATCTGATCTACTGTGCTGTGTTGCGCTTGTGTGCCCACTGCCACTTTCTCCACAGCCATGGACAGATTCTCTGTAGCTGCAGCGGTCTCTGATGCACTCTGGCTCTGTTCGGCAGCACCTGATGCGAGTTGAAGGGCCGTTTCTGCCATCTGTTCTGCAATGCTCGTTGACTCTTCCGATGTTGCTGACAGCTCTTGACTCGTAGCTGCCACGTTGTCTGACGCAATAGTGATGTTTCTTATGACTTCCGATATGTAATCCAGGAACTTGTTCAAGGAAGCCGCCAACCGGCCGGTTTCGCCTGTCGAGGCGATCTCCAACCTCCTGGTGAGGTCGCCTTCACCATCAGCCAGGTCCTGGACCATATCGGCTGCAGTAATCAAAGGACTGAGGAAACTCTGTATTGCCGAACTTCCGATTAGCATGATGGTTGCGGCAACAGCGCAGCTTGCGAGGATGGCCAATTTGAGTACCTTTGCCAACTGCGCAAAAGGTTCGCTCGCGTCCATTTCTACAACCAGCCCGTAAGACCTGTCGCCGGCTTGGACTACAGTAGCATATCCCACTACTTCTTCTCCTGAATGACCTTTATATTTCTCCAGCCCGGAGAAGTCAGTCTTGCCTGTTGCTATAGCTTCAAGCAATGATGCTTCAGGCCAAGCAGATTGTCTGCTGCGGGTAAGCATATTGCCCGTTTCATCGATGAGATATGCGTTTGCACTGCTTGCGATGTAATGCAGGCCCTCGCCCAGGATGTTGTCAAGAGGAGCCACAGGGGCTATAAAACCTGCTGCTCCCAGCATTTGTTCCGGAGCGTTCGCTTTCGTAACTGGAATCACGATGGCGATGCAGTTTCCCCCGCCCGTTTCCGGGAAAGCCATACCCGCGAATACTCTCTGGCCTTCAAGGGCGAGAGCTACGTTCTCAAGTTCTGAGAAGTCAGTGCCTGGTACGTCGTCCGGGTCGGTAGAGTGCACAAGGATGCCTGACGGCGTGAACAACATGAATTTTTCAAACTCCGTTTGCTGGACGATTTTTTGTCCCAAAGCTTCCACTTTCGGCTTGTCGACCACACGCCAGTTCCATGCTTCAAGGTTAAAGCTTGTGTAAGCCAGGTTACTCAAACCTTGGATTATTGCGTCCTCGTTCGCGATGAAATCCCCCTCTGCCCAAAGCTGCTGAGCGTATCGGTTAACCTCGCGGGCTTTAGATTCTGCAAATGCCTGTAAGCCTGTTACTGAGGATTCATTTACCTGTTTCCTGGCACTCGTGTAAACCGCCGTGCCCAGGATTATGATGGGCGCCATCGCCATTAGAATCAATATAATCAAGATCCTGTTCCTGGTAGTGAGTATCTTGTTGATCTGAATCATCTCCTTGCCATGGACTCTGAAGTAGGTTTCAGGAACCGCTGTCCTACCAAGTGTTAGAATCGAAGAACCCAGATCAAAAGTTTACCTCTTAATGCAGCAAAATGGCGGCTTGCTTTATGCTTCGTAGGCGCTGTAAATGTGCTTGGAATAGTGTCGAAATTTGTGATGTAAGCGGAACTTTCTGTATGGACAAGCGTCGTGTAATTATGAGGGCGCGCCCCCGCCCAAAATAATCCGGAGGATTCGGATGAACTCATCTCAGCTGAAGTACAAGTCTTCGAGGCGTAGGCGCCGGAGAACCGGAGCCCTTGGCCGGAGCTTTATCGCAGTTTGCGCAATAGGTATTGCGGTGCTGCTTTTCACCAAACCTCCCGCGCTTATCGGCATGTTGGGGCCGGGTAACGCGCAAGGAATTCAGGAACCGGGCCAAGCCAACGAGCCCGGCCTGCCTGCTTCTGAGCCTCAACACCTTGTTTCGCCCCTGGAGGAGAAGCGCCGGGAAAGGGTGTCTCAATTAGCTGAAACGCCCCACGAGTTGGGAAAAGTCCCGATTATCATGTACCACGTTATAGGCGAACCTGAGTCGGAATGGGTGAGGACCCCTGACAACCTCAGGCGCGATCTTGAACGATATTATGAGCTCGGCTACAGTCTGGTACCCCTCCAAGCCTACCTCAAGGGCGAGATTGACCTGCCGGAAGGGGTAAGCCCCCTGGTGATAACTTTCGATGATGCCACGATAGGGCAGTTTAGGTTTGTCACCAGGCATTACGTTGAGGATGACGGTGCGAGGAAACCCATGGAACACAAAGTGCCTGATCCCGATTGTGCAGTGGGGATACTCCTTGAGTTTTCGCGGAAGCACCCCGGTTTCGGGCATGCCGCAACCTTTTTCGTAGATTTTCCGGCTCCCTTTGAAGTGCCCGGTGAGGTGCGAGACAAGCTCAACTTCCTGCTTGAGTGTGGTATGGAAATAGGAAACCATACATATAACCACAGAAACCTGCCGGACGTTCCGGCTGATGTGATTCAGACAGAGTTGGGGAAACTCTCCGCTGATATCCAGAAACTCACAGGGCAGAGGCCCATGTCTCTAGCCCTTCCGTACGGCAGTTATCCCCGGGATCCAGACAACAAGCAGTACCTTTTGGCAGGTGAGTACCAGGGGGATGCCTATGAGAACCTGGGTGTGCTGTTGGTGGGCGCAGAACCCGCGCCTTCCCCGTTCCATGTAGCGCTCAACAGGGCAGCTATCCCCAGGGTCCGCGGGTCGGAGGAAGAATTGTCCAAGTGGCTTAGCTATCTTGACAGTTCCGGGACCAGGTATGTTTCAGACGGCAACGTCGGTACCATTGCAGTACCTGAAGGTGAGCTGGACAAAATTGCGCCGAAATTTGTCGATAGATTTGACTTAATTGTCATCACCGGTCAGTCATAAGTATCCCCCTGAGGCCGGTGGGGGCCCAGGGCGCGGCGAAGCGCCCTGAGCTTAAGAGTTATCCGAAACGGACTAAGCTATTGAGAACGGTAATATTCAAACCACGCGAGCAGGCGTTTGTGCCTGTCTATCCTGTGAACAGGTTTCCTCAGGCCGTGAAATTCGCCTGGATAACGCACCATTACTGCGGTCTTTCCAAGCCTCCTGAGCCCTGTGTAGAACTCTTCAGTATGCAATATAGGGCAGCGCAGGTCGTTCTCACCGTGCATCAGCAGGATTGGTGTGGTCACCTGCGCTACGTAGTTAAGGGGCGAACTCTTCAGCAGGGTCTCTGGGTCTTCCCACGGCTTGGCGCCAAATTCTTGCTCGTCTGACCACAGGATGTCAGAAGTGCCATACCCTGCATACATGTCGGTTACAGGCGCTCCTGCACATGCTGCCTTGAACCCGTCAGTTTGGGTGACCACCCACGTTGTCATGTATCCGCCGTAAGACCAACCGTGGATGAACATGTTGGATTGGTCAATGAACCCTTTTGATACCACTGCATCCACGCCTGACATTATATCCAGGTAGTCCTTGTCTCCCCATTTGCCGTCAATACAGTCCATGAAGTCCTGGCCGTAAGAAGCGCTTCCCCTGGGGTTGAAATACGCCACGGCGTATCCCCGCCCTGCGAACATCTGGGCGTGGAACATGAAAGCGGAACCGTAGGCACCGTGGGGCCCTCCATGCACCGGGACTACCAGGGGGAAATTGTGCTGCTCAGGTTGTGCTTTCACTTGTGATGGCTCGGTTCCTGCCGGATATATGAGCCAGCCGTCAAGTTCTTGACCGTCAGGAGATTTGCACCTGAACTTCTCCCATGTTCCAAGTTTGACTTGGCTTAACAGTTCTTCGTTCTCAAACGTAAGCTGTTCTAGTGTCTTACCCTGACCATCGCTGTGTTCCACATCAACCAGAAACAGGTTTTCCGGCTGGGTAAGCGTGGACTGTTTCAACACAATCCTGCCGCCTGACACTGAAAACCCGGAGATGGCCACGTCTGGAGAACCACATATACGTCTTACGTCCCACCGGTTGTCAACCTGGGTTGCTGAGTACAGGTAAGCAGCACCTTGTTCAGCGGCGCAGAAGTAAACCTTTTGTCCGTCCCACTTTAGGGCCGGGCCGCCCCTGAAGCTTATGTCGGAACCGATCATCATGCCTGCGTGTAAGTCAGTACCGTGGGTAAGGTTATGGATATTGTCAGCACCCAGGGGTTGCGGTTTACCTTCGTGCGAGAGGGCTTGGAGACGGTCATCAAGGCAGGCCACATAAAGATCGGTCTTCGTAGATACACCCCGGGCGCTGTCGTGCCCGTAGAAGGCGATCATACTGCCGTCAGGCGACCACTGGAGGTTGTACACAGGTCCTGGAGCACTGTATAGCAGGTAGGGCGTCTTGGTTTCAACGTTGAAAACCCAGATTTCACTTCTGGTTACATAATCAGCATCTCCCGTTCGGAAAGCTTCAACTGCGATCCATTTGCCATCAGGTGAAGGCGCAGGCAAGCTGTGGTCAAAGTCACCTTGGGTGATTTGAACCGCGTCTGCTTCTTTTATCCCAGAGGGGATCTCGGGCACGTCAACGCACAACACTTGCCGCCGCAGGTCACTGAAGTATCCTATCCCGTCAAAACGATACCTGAGCCTGGTAATCACCTTAACTTCATTTCTCTTTTTGTCATCCTTGCCCTGCGAATTCTTGTCTTTAGGTTCGAGAATCCTGCGTGCCTGTTCATCTGCACGTTGCCGGTCGTCCTCAGGACTTCCCGGGTAGGGTATCCATCCGGCCGGTTTTGAGAAGGTGTTTGAGGCAAAGAAGATCCGGGTGCCGCTAGGACACCATGCAAGCCCTCCTTGTACTTCTTGTTTAGTAGGGAGGCGCCATGCTTCTCCGCCGGAAACATCTATTATCCAGATTTGGCTTCTTCCCGAGCGGGACGATACAAAGGCGATCCGGTCGCCTGCCGGGGACCATCTTGGTGACGTGTCTTTCCCGGAGTTGGTGAGCCGTGTTGTAGTGCCATTGAGTAGATCTATCACGAAAACGTCGGTCTTAGACTCATGGGTGTCCGGATCAAACCACTGCTTTACATAAGCTAATCTGTTCCCGTCAGGTGACAATTGTGGATCGCCTACACATGTAAAGCTTAAGATGTCCTCGGGGTTTAGTGGCCGCTTTTCAGTATGCAAGTGAGTGACTACCTCCTTGTCTTGGAGTTTTCTGCGAAGGCATGTCCGTTGAGTTCAAGTTCTCCGGTGGCTTGGTTGATACCTTTAATGCCGCAGAAGAACGAAAATTTGCCGATGGGTATTGCATATTTGAATAAGTGATCAATAATTAGTATATGGGGGGTGCACATAATGTCAGGGAGACCCGACGGTAACGGGTGTAAGGTGCCCAATATGAATTATGTGGTGTCAATTTTCAAGATCATGTCCGATGAAACCAGGTTGTCGATACTGTGGCTGCTTTCCCAGGGCGAATGGTGCGTTCACGACCTGGCGGAAGCATTAGATACGTCGATTTCGAATATATCTCATCACCTGAGACTCTTGCGCGCGTCGCGGTTGGTTAAGAGCAGGAGAGACGGCCAAAAGGTGTATTACTCGCTGGATGACGATCATGTGGTAAGGCTGTTGGACGAGGCTTTCGAGCACGCACAACACGGTTAATCAATATATCTGAACTGAAAGGCGTGATAGCAAATGCAGAAAAGACCGGCTGCTGCGAAAACATGCAGCTGTAGCCATGGACACGGCAGCGCACACCATACTCACACCCACGCACATGTTCATGAAAGCGGCTGTAAGTGTGACCACAGCCATGCTATCACTCTTGCCCATGGGGAAGGAGAAAGCGGTGGCTTAAGACAACTGCTGCCGCCGCTCTTGGGGATTATAGGCATCGGGTTTGGTTTTGTTCTCCACCGTTTGGGGTATTCGGCCTACAAGATCCCATACCTGCTTGCAGCGGCTATTGCCGGTTTTCCGGTGGCCAGGGCCGGTTTGGGCGCCCTCATTTCGGGTAACGGCGCAGATATCAACTTCCTCACAACCGTTGCAGGGATTGGGGCAATGGTGCTGGGGGAATGGGCGGAAGGCGCGGCTGTGCTGACCCTTTTCAGTATAGGTGAATACTTGGAACACAAGGCAGGAGAGAAGAGCAGGAAATCGATCAGAGACATCATGGATCTCGCCCCTTTGACGGCCCGGGTCAAGATTGGGGACGGGTTTGCTGTGGTCGCCGCCGATGAGGTGAAACCAGGGGACATAGTGGTTGTGTTTCCTGGCGAAAAAATCCCTGTAGACGGGGAGGTTGTGTCAGGCGCATCTTCAGTCAACCAATCCCAGATAACAGGCGAATCCATTCCTGTGGACAAACTCCCGGGAAGCCACGTGTTTGCAGGAAGCCTTAACGGTGAAGGCACACTTGACATCAAGGTTACCAGGATGGCTGAAGATACGACTCTTGCACGGATAATAGCCATGGTTGAGCAATCCCAGCATCAAAGGGCCAGAGCCCACAGGCTGGTCGACACGTTTGCCAAGTATTGGACACCACTCATGCTGGTGCTTTCAGTGTCATTGGCAGTAGGCGTACCCCTGCTTCTTAAACAAGCGTGGCGGCCCTGGATTTACAGGGGACTCACGGTACTCATCGTGTCTTGTCCCTGTTCCTTGGTTATCTCCACCCCCGTTACGGTTGTGGCGTCCATCGCGAGGGCTGCGCGAAACGGGGTGCTGATAAAGGGCGGGACTTATCTTGAGGCACTGGGGACCGTAAAGGCGGTAGCCATGGATAAGACTGGGACGGTTACACAAGGAAAACTGGCAGTGGATCAGGTGATCGTTGCGCCGGGCGGCGGAGTTACAAGGGATGAGCTGCTTAGGATTGCGGCTGCGGTAGAGTCTAGGTCGGAACATCCGCTGGCCAGAGCCATAGTCGACGAAGCTCAGACCAAGGGTTTAGCTTTCGTTCCCGGCGATGGCTTTACTTCGGTGCGGGGTAAGGGAGCGTATGCCACCGTAAACGGCGGGAAGGCATACGTCGGCAGCGAGGACTTGTTTGCGGAGCTGGAAATTCACGTGCCTGCTTACCTGCAAGAGGCAGCAGCCAGGTTCCGGAGCCAAGGCAAGACGGTTGTGTTTGTGGGAGGCGGCAGGGATGTCTTGGGTGCCATCTGCCTTGCAGACGCAATCCGTCCTGAAGCCAGAGACGCGGTTTCGACGCTTCGCGACAAAGGTACACAAGTGATAATGCTCACCGGGGATAACAGGGCCAATGCCATGGTGGTGGCAAAAGAGGCCGGGATCCACAGGGTGGAGGCAGACCTTATGCCCCAGGATAAACTTGCGGCTATAGCAAGACTCATGGAAGAGTTTGGCTCTGTCGCAATGGTCGGTGACGGAGTTAACGATGCCCCATCTCTGGCAGCGGCCGGTGTAGGGATTGCCATGGGACAGGGTACAGATGTGGCCTTGGAAACTGCAGGTGTCGCCCTGATGAAGAACGATCTTCTGGCGGTTCCTTGGGCAATTGATTTGGCCAGGATGGCCCGTCGCATGATTGTCCAGAACGTTTCATTTTCCGTGGCGATAAAGCTTCTCGCGCTGGTTATGGTGTTTGGAGGGGTGCTGCCCCTGTGGCTGGCCGTACTTGCTGACTCAGGCGCCGCTGTACTCGTGACCTTTAACGGGCTGAGGGTACTGAGGTATCCGTAAGTTCAGGGATGTTCAGCGTTATGATGGTGCCGGATGGGAACCGGCCCATCATAACCTTCGCTTTCGGCCATCAGGCCACGGTGTTTGAACCCTTATATTGGATCCGGCACCGCAACCGGATGACCTGTGCTCGACCATTCAAACTACCTTTTGAACCTGAATTACCTCGCGGTAATCCAGATCCATACGGCAATTTAAATGATCTTAGCTCAGCCATATTGCCTCCCTACCGAGCCTGAAATTACCGACGAGGGCAATTTCAGACCCTTTAGCCAACTTACAATACCTTCCAGGAAGCAATATGACCTTCGCGCCGGCGACAACACCTTAGCGCGGGTGTTGCCACCTTTGCCCGACCAACCAGGACCACTCCGCCCTGGATGATCTTGGCTCGGTTATGATGGACCCGTGATTATTGGTTTCCTGTTTGGCCTCAGGATATACATTCCTCGCTCAAAATCTCCGGAAACAGGCAGGGCCCTGTCTTCAGACATATTATGATGCCCCGATCATAAGATTTTTGAGACAGCCGTAACGAAAACTCAGTGGAGGGATCCTGCAACCTATGTCCTATCAGTTCCATTCCCTTTCCTGGAAAGATGCTGTCAGGCTTCTTGGCAGCGACGTTTCAACCGGGCTGCATACAAGGGAAGCCAGGCGGCGGCTCTCGCGGTACGGCCCCAACAGGATCGTCAAGAAAGCAAGGCCTGGATGGCTCAAACTGCTGTTGTCTCAATTCACAGACCCGATGGTAGTAACCCTTCTGGGGGCTACTGCCATTTCAGCATTCATGGGAGAGACAGTGGATACCGTGGTGATCTTCGCGATCGTGCTCCTCAACGCAGTGCTGGGGGTGGTTCAGGAATACAAGGCCGAAGAGTCGCTCAAGGCGCTGGAGGTGTATTCACCTTCAGCTTGTTGGGTACTGCGTAACGGCGCAAAGGTGGAGATCCACTCTGAGGCGGTGGTTCCAGGAGACATTGTCCTGCTTTGGCCCGGTGTCCGGGTACCCGCCGACGGAAGGCTTGTGTCGTCCCGGTCGCTTCAGTTGGAAGAATCGATACTCACCGGCGAACCTTTCCCTGCGAGCAAAGACTCTGAGGCGGTATTGCCTGAAGCTACCGGGCTTTCTGGACGGAAGAACATGGCATATTCCGGCACTTTAGTAACCAGGGGCAGCGGCACCATGGTTGTTACCGCCACAAGCATGAGCACTCAAATGGGGCAGATAGCAAGCTTGTTGCAGTCTGCAGAGAGCCAAAAGACCCCGCTGGAATCCAGACTGGAATCTTTGAGCAAGGCGCTACTGGTTGCTTGCCTTGGGATATGTGTAACCCTCGGGGTTATAGGTTTTCTAAAAGGTATACCCTTTCACGAAATGTTCCTGACCGCTGTGAGCCTGGCCGTGGCCGCCATCCCCGAAGGATTGCCGGCCACAGTGACTCTGTGCCTTGCCATGGGAGTTCAAGAGATGGCGGGAAAAGGTGCTGTGGTAAGGAAACTCGAAGCGATCGAAACCCTGGGTTCAGTCACGGTGATATGCACAGACAAGACCGGAACTCTTACCAGGAACCAGATGGAGATACTGGAAATCGGCGTACCTGGTGTCCACGGAATAGAAACTGTGCTCATGGACTTCCCGTTCAAACCCGACCGGGCACTTGTAGAGCATATCCTTGAAGTCGGAGTGCTGGCGTCAGATGCAAGGCATCCGCCCGGAGATCGTTCAATTGCCATGGAAGATCCGACAGAGCAAGCGATTGTAGGCGGGTATGTGAGATTGGGCTACGATCCGGCTGTGCTTGACGCCGGCTATCCTCGCGTGGATAGCCGGCCGTTCACGCCTGAACGCAGGATGATGAGCGTGATGGTCGACACTCCCGTCGGGCCTTTGATCTGCATAAAGGGCGCTACAGATACAGTTATCCCCTTGTGTATAGCTCAGGAAGCCGGAGGCAGGATGCTCAAACTTGAGAAGAATGAAGTATCAGCCTGGGAGGAGTGGGTAAGCGAGCGGGCTGCTACGGGCATGCGCATTCTTGCAGTAGCCAAGCGGCAGGCACATGCAAGGGAAAGCGGCGGCTACAATGAAGAGCGCCTCGTTTTGCTCGGGTGTCTGGCCATGGCGGATCCCCTCAGGGCTGAGGCAGCATCATCGGTGGAGAAATGCAGGGTAGCAGGAATAAGGCCGGTGCTAATCACAGGCGACCACCTCAAGACCGCCGAGAGCATTGCCAGAGAAACTCACATCTTATCCAGGGACGGACATGGTATTACAGGAGAGTACCTGGACACCATACCCGAAAGCTTGCTTGGGGCGACAGTGGAACAGTACAACGTGTTCGCACGGGTATCGCCTGCCCACAAACTCAAGATTGTGCGGGCGCTCAAGCAGCAAGGGCACATAGTAGCTATGACCGGTGACGGGATTAATGACGGGCCTGCGCTCAAAGAGGCAACAGTGGGAGTGGCCATGGGCAAATCGGGCAGCGACATTGCAAGAGAATCCAGTTCAATAGTGCTGCTTGATGACAATTTTTCTACCATTGTGAAAGCGGTGGAACAGGGAAGGGCGATCTACGATAACATCCGCAAGTTTATCAGGTATATGCTGTCATGCAACCTCGGCGAAGTGATTACTGTGGGATTGGCAGTGCTGCTGGGATTGCCTATGCCCCTTACCCCGATACAGATTCTGATGATGAACCTGGTGACCGATGGTCTGCCAGCACTGGCCCTGAGCATGGATCCGCCCGATGCTTCCATAATGAAGAGGCCGCCCAGGAATCCTGATGAAAGCTTGTTTGCCGGCGGGTTGAGCGGGCTGATATTCAAGCGTGGCATATATGTGGGTGTTGCAACGCTGCTCATGTTCATAGAAGCATTGAGGATATGGGATCTGCCGACAGCTTCGACAATGGCGTTTGCCACCCTGGTCACAGTACAGCTTGTATCTGCGATTGACTGCAGATCGGAAACCCAGTCCCCCTGGGAAATCGGGATTCTATCCAACAAGTACTTAATCGGCGCATGCGCACTTTCCTGGCTTATGCTGCTTGCTGCCGTTCAAATCCCGGCGCTTGGCGTGCTTTTCGATACAGTTCCGCTAACCGGTGTCCAGTGGCTGGTAATCTTCCTGGTTTCAGTCATGCCGGATGTGTTCAGGATGGCGTATCATTCAAAGAGCAGGTGAGCTTGGAACCTCACCTGCTCTTTACTATGAAGCGGCTTTTTAGGAACAGAAAGCTCCTTCCATGCCTGCCTCACGCACCCGGCTTCTTACTAATCCTTGGTCGGTGGTATACAAACCCAGACCTTTCATCCGTTCAAAATAGACTGAGCCGGCAAAAGCATGGGAGGCGCTTAAGCCGTAACCGTCCGGTACAGCCGGATTTCCTGCCTCATCTATTGCGCTGAACCTGATGAAGTCGCCTGTGGCCAGGGTGCCGGGTATCACAAGCAGAGGTTTCTTCCTGGCGAGTAAGGCTGCATTCCTACCGGCAAGCGCACCGGTTACAATAGCTTCAGTGTGGCCTACGCATATCCCTGCTTTCTCACCTGCTACGAACAGGTTTTGAGCGCCGGTGGCCAGCATAGTGGAATCTCTGGGAACGGTTGCGGTGAGGCGCATTGAGTTGCCCTTGCCGCCTGCCAGAGGATCGGCGTACCGGGCGTTTTCCAGGCCTGGGATCTGCCTCAAGTGTTCAAGGGGGAAATACGATGTCATGAGTTTTGCATGGCCCGTGTCCAGGAGTACCAGTGATTCGGCATACTCACGCAAGGCGTATTGCTGGCATACTTTCGAGTGCAATTTGCTATAGTTTACCATATCTTGTGGGACAGGTATGATCACTACCCCTTCAGCATCAAGTTTTTCCCTGAGGGATTGGGACAGGGTTTCCTTATATATCTTGCATGAGCCTGACATAGCCCCTCCGGGAATATCCTGGCGTCTCGAGGTCATGTATTCAGGCAACCCCATCAGCCGGGCAATGCTCACCCTTGGTCCAAAGGACGGGCAGCGCTGGATGCAAGCTGCGCAACCGTTTCCGAGCCGTTGGCACATCCCCTGAGGGCCTGATGAGCCTGTGGCGTCCACAAAGGCTTCTGCGTGGAACACATAGCCATCCTCGGATTCTACTTGGATCAATTTGCCTTCTCGATGTCTGGCCCGTGTGACCCGTTTTTCCATGTACAAAGCAATTCCGTGTTTGAGCAGAAGGGCTCTGACAGCGGGTTCTGCCAGGTGGACGTCGTACAAGCTGGCGTGGCTGTGACCTGGGAAATCTAAATTACGGTGGCGGGCAATAGAGTCAGTCAGCTCAAACAAGTCGCCGCACCCCATAGCGATGCACTCTTCTGCGGCCGAAAACCTTCCGTTGTTCCGCATGATTCCCCCGACCAGCCCTGCTCCCAGGAGCATGTCGGTTCTCTCGCAAAGCGCGGTATCCGCGCCTGCTTTCTTTGCAGCGATGGCTGCCGAAACGCCGGACCATCCGCCACCTATCACAATCACTTCGTGGTATATTCTCATTTGAAACCTCCCCAGCGCATAGGTGCGTTAGTGAAGTAAGTGGACTTCAAAACTCTCATCAAACCGGGCTTTACACCCTCTAAACCCTGCCAGCAAGCAAGATCCGCAGATCCCTTCGGCGCAAACCATGGTCAAATGGGATACCCACACAAAGCGGGGGACAGGATTATCGCCCTCCGAAATTGTATCAAGCAGGTTCAGGATTGCCTGATGCTGAAGCTTCGAACCCGCGCTGACTAAGAGGTCGTAGCTGCGGGTGGTGATTTCATCTGAGATCCGGCCCAGGTTGCGGTCTTCTGTCCTGGGCATGTGCTCAAATCCTGCCCCCAGGCGCTCCAAGATACCGTCGATGAATACCACACCCAAGGTCCCGGGCCCAATTAGTGTCTTGACGTTTCCGCCCCGGGCGCGGACATACCTTGCAATGGGCGGCACTGCTGCTTGTGCCATGCCTTTCGCTATTACAAGGGTATTACCGTGAGCTAAGCTGGCTAGTTGGGTGTATCCTTGTAATCCCGACCAAAAGGGCCCGGTCACAACCACCTTTCTGTGCTTAAGCAGCGCTTGCTCCAGTGCGGTAGTTTTGGGGCCCCGGCATTCTACGGCAATCTTGATGCTGTGTTGTGATGTTTCCATTACAGATATGGGCACGTTGAACGCCTCTCTGGTCCCTTCCGGACGCAACAACACGAACGAACCTGGAAGTGTGCACCACCTGGCCAGCTTGGAAGGTACAGCTATTTCGGCCAGATAAGCTTTGTAGTCAGCCTGGGGCCTGGCTAAAGGCGTGAGTCGGGTTACTTGAGCGGTAACTTGCTCCCGGCCCGGCCGTGCCTGTTTGCCTGTCCTTACGAATTCTGCAAGAACGCAGACTCCGTTCCAGCCACAGTCACACGTATCCTTTCCTTGCAGCATAGAGCAGGAAATACATTTACCCAGGCCGGCGAGTATACAAGGGCAATACTCGGATCCTGCGTCAAAGCAGGGTAGTGACTTTGCAGGTTGCATGATTCTCCCCCTGTCAACAGGGTATGAAAACCCGTTTGCGAAGGTCACTGTATCCGGCAGAAGTATGGCTTTCCACTGCCTGCATCAATTGATGTGGCCGCGGGAACACTCTTTTACTGGGAGTGAATTACCCGGGATGTTGAGCAATGGAGACGCATGGTTGAAACCTTCTTTCCAGGAATGGCTCGAGGCTGACGGACTCGGCGGTTTTTCGGCTTCCACCAGCAGCGGCATACACACCCGGAGGTATCATGGATGGCTTTTTCTTGGCGGACAAAACCCTGGTGACCGGTGGCTCGCTCTCTCCAAGGTTGAGGATACTTGTGTCCGTGGAGACCGCAGATGGGAGCTGTCTTCCAACCTGTACCCCGGTTGCATTCATCCTGACGGAGAGGCGCATCTCCTGGCGTTTTCAAAACAACCCTTTCCAAGGTTTGTTTTTAAGATTGGGGACACCTTACTCCAAAGGGAAATGTTTATGGCCAAGGGCATGCCCGGGGTGTTCTGCGCCTACAGCATCCTACATTCAGGGGCAGATAGCGATGGCTTAACCCTTGTGTTGCGGCCTTTGTGTAACTCCCGGTTTTATCATCACACTGCAAGGGAGGGTTCATGGGTTCCCAAGGTTTTTTGCCGTGACGGCGCGGTGCTGTTGGAGAAGCATCACGCATGCGACACCCTGGCTTTGGTGTGCACCGGGAGTGTTTTCACCCAGCAACCTGCATGGTATAGAAACATGACCTACCCGGTTGAAACACAGCGGGGCCTGGATTCGGTTGAGGATCATTTTAGCCCGGGGCATTTCGAGTGCCATCTAGCGCCCGGGGATCCTGTTGTACTGTGGGCAGGCCCGGTCTCCAAGCAAGAAGGGGTCCGGGTTTACCAGCTGTTGGATACGCGGGAGAAGATGAGTCTTAGTGAATGGTGTCAGGGGCTTGCGGAACACGCCCGCAGGTTGCGCGGGTTCGAGGCTGCCAGGAGAGCCCGGATTCAGGCTCGCGCCCGTGGAAATAAGGCGCTGGCCTCCCTCTACCTTGCAGCTGACCAGTTCATCGTTGAAGGGAATGCCGGAACTTCGATTATTGCAGGTTATCACTGGTTTGGCGAGTGGGGAAGGGATACGTTCATCGCCATGCCCGGGTTGCTTTTCACCACAAAACGGTTTGCTGAAGCCAGGGAAGTTTTCATGAGGTTTGCTCGCGAGATCCGGGAGGGCCTTGTGCCCAACTGCTTCGTGGAAGGCCACGGTGCTGCTTACAACTCTGTGGACGCGTCGTTGTGGTTTATCGATGCGCTTGCCAAGTATGAGCAAGCGTCAGGTGATTGGGAATTCGTCAAACAGATGATCCCCAAAGTGGGTGAAATAATAGACGGTTACATACACGGAACCGGTAATGGGATTAAGATGCACAGTTCAGGCCTGTTGAAAGCCGGCAACCGCGACACCCAACTTACATGGATGGACGCGCGTGTAGACGGAAATCCGGTTACTCCCAGAGACGGGTTCCCTGTAGAGGTAAACGCGTTGTGGATACGGGCGCTTTCGTTATACGGCAACTGGCTGAAGAAGCTGATTGCCCACGGGTATTCAGGCAAGACAGGGGCAGATGGCACCAAGTATTCCCGGCTTGCCGGGACAGCGGCTAAGCGATTCAGACAGCTTTTCATATGGCCGGGAGTAGGGTTGTACGATAGGTTGGACGAGCACGGCCCCGTGGCTGAAGTACGTCCGAATCAGGTAATCGCCGGAGGGATCGCTGAGCTGCGCCTGCCCCAGCAAACCCTGGTAGAAATCTGGACTACAGCATTTGAAAAACTCTTGTGTCCCCACGGCTTGAGAACTCTGGCGCCGGATTCCCCAGGGTACCGTGGCAAGTTTGCAGGTGGTCCCGAGGAGAGGGACGGTGCTTACCACCAGGGCTCTGCCTGGCCCTGGTTGTTTGGGCCGTTGTTTGACCTGTCACTCATGCTTTTTAAGACACGATTTAGCCTTGTAGATAGTGCCTCTTATCCGGAACTCAAGCAACTTGCATATTTGATGTTGTCCCACGTGCTGAGGCTAGACAGCAATCCCTGCATTGGAACGATTTTTGAAGTTGCCTCCGGCGATTATCCTTTTGAGCCAGGGGGGACTGTGTCGCAGGCGTGGAGTGTGGCTGAAATCATACGGATTCTGTATTTCTTCGAAACAGTTCCGCAAGGAGACGGAGCCTCCACCGGCCCCGGACCCGACAATTAACTCAACCTTGGTATGGAGGGGAAAACGATGGTCCTCAGAGTCTTGATGCTCACCTGGGAATACCCGCCGGATCATGTAGGCGGGCTCGGCAGGCACGTGTGCCACTTGTCTGAAGCCATGGCCAAGCAGGGAGTTGAGGTGACGGTGCTTACCCGTGGTGCACACGGCCGGCCGCTAATCCGGGAGCAATCAGGTGTTGAGATAATATCTGCTGTACCCTATGATCTTCATCCTCCAAGTTTTGTCACCTGGGCGGCACAGTTTAACGTGAGCCTCATGGAAACCTGTAACAAGTTGTTCTCTAAAGGACGCTTTGATTTGGTCCATGCCCATGACTGGGTAGTCGCTTATGCAGCCAGGGCGCTCAAACATTCCTGGGAAGTTCCCCTCATAGCTACCATCCATGCAACTGAATGCGGGCGCCAAAAAGGGCTTCATACGCCTATGCAGCATCACATATCCCAAACCGAGTGGTGGCTGTGCTATGAGGCGTGGAAAGTGATTACCTGCAGCACATTCATGAAAAACGAAGTGCAGAACCTGTTTTCAGTGCCCGGCGACAAGATTGAAGTTATCCCCAACGGCATCCCCGATTCATGGTTTGAGGTGAAAAAGCGGCAAGCGCCTGACCCATTGCTTCTCTACGTGGGCAGGTTGGTACCGGAGAAAGGCCCCCATATCCTGATCGAAGCGATGAATGAGGTGGTGTTCCACTACCCGGCTGCAAAGCTGGTTGTGGCCGGAAGCGGCCCCATGGAAGGCCATCTCAAAGATATGGTATACAAGAACGGGTTGGCCCATGTGGTAGAGTTCACAGGCCATGTTGGCGACCAGGTGCTTTGCGACCTATATTCCAGGGCATGGATTACAGCTTTTCCCAGTTCATACGAACCTTTCGGGATCGTGGCCTTAGAGGCTATGGCCACAGGAACCCCTTGTGTTGTAGGGGATACAGGCGGCCTGCGTGAAATCGTAGAACACAGGGTCACAGGGTACAAGGTACAGCCTGATAACCCCGGTGCCCTTGCCAAGACACTGGTCTACCTTATAGGCGACGGCAGCAAGCGGGAGGAATTGGCCCGGAATGCAAGGGAGCACGTCAAACGTAACTACAAGTGGGGAGATGTAGCCCGGAAGACGCTTGCTATGTACAAGGATGTGGTGCACGCCAAAGCACGGCATTCATGGTATAGCGCAGCTTACACCGACATCCGGTCCGAGGCCGTGCTCAATAAGCCTGCACTTGAACCTGCGGCCGGAGACGGCCAGGGTGCCGAGCACGGTGACAGCACCGGTTAGCCCGGTGTTATGTTCAAATTTCCAGCTGACACTTCCCATGTGCTTTAATGTACACACTCCAAGACTATGTTATTATGAACCTTGGACCCATTCCCTACGAGTAGGGAGTCAGCGGAGGTGGGCTGCATGAGTGCAGAGATGGTTCTCACGGCGTTTGGCGGTGTAGGGCTGTTCCTTTACGGCATGTTCAGGATGAGTGAAGGACTGCAGAAGGCCGCAGGCGATCGGATGAGGCGCATTCTTGAGACATTGACAGTTAACCGGTTTGCAAGTGTAGCTGCCGGTTTGGTTGTTACCGCAGTGATCCAATCTTCAGGGGCCACCGCTGTTATGTGCGTAAGCTTCGTCAATGCAGGCCTCATGGGATTGGAACAAGCCATCGCGGTTATTATGGGGGCCAATATCGGGACAACCATTACCGCGCAGTTGGTTGCGTTCAGTTTGGAAAAGGTAGCTCTTCCGGCCATTGCCTTAGGAATGGTGATGAGGCTTGCAGGAAGACGAAAGGTAAGCAAGGGATTTGGCGATGTGCTCCTTGGTTTCGGTATGCTGTTCCTTGGCATGTCCATTGTGGGAGACGCCCTTGAACCTCTGAGGACTTACGAGCCCTTCCTAAACCTCATGCTCTTGGGCAGGAAAAATCCCCTCATCGGTATATTGGTAGGAATCATAGTGACCACTTTGTTACAGTCTTCGTCGGCCGCAACCGGCCTGGCTGTTACCATGGCGTCCAGGGGAATAGTGGATTTGGGCATGGCGCTGCCGATCATATTGGGTTCAAATATCGGCACTACCAGTACGGCCCTTGTGTCTTCCGTCGGCACTTCTTTGACCGCGCGTAGGACAGCCCTTGCTCACTTCTTGTTTAACACATTCGGCACGATTGTCTTCTTACCGTTATTGAGCCCTTTTGAGAGGCTGGCTGCAAGCACAACCACGGACATGGCACGGCAAATTGCCAACGCCCACTCAATATTCAATGTTACAGTAACCCTTCTGCTGCTACCTGTAATTCCTCAGTTTGCAGCTTTAATATGCCGGATACTTAAGGGCGATGAATCGATAGTTGAGCGCGGACCTAAGTACCTTGATGCAAGGCTGGTTTCCACACCTTTCATGGCCGTGATGCAGACCAAGAAAGAAGTTATTAGGATGGCCAGATTGTGCATTGAGAACCTTGAAACTGCCGTGGCCATATTCACTGGCGAAAAGAGAGACCGGAGGCGCTTTGATGACATAGAGGATGTCATAGACGAGATAGAAGAAGCGATAAGCTACTACGTCGCCAAAGTGTCACAGCACGATGTGAGCGACAGCGAGGCCAAGACATTGACTTCGGTGATAAATATCTGCGCTGATCTCGAGCGCATTGGAGACCATTCTGTTTCAATTGTCGAACTTGCGGACTACAGCAAAGAGCATGAGCTGCCCTTTTCTGAAGAGGGAATCAGTGAACTCAACGAGATGATAAGTTACGTGTTGGAGGCGGTGAAGGGTGCGGTCGAGGCCTTGGACACCGGGGATAAGGTCAAGGCTACGAGAATTGTGGCCATAGATGACAGACTGGATGAGATGGAGAGGGAACTCCGGGCTAAGCACATAAGAAGGCTCAACCAAGGAATATGTTATCCTGCTTCAGGCGTAGTTTATCTTGACATGCTAAGCCATCTGGAGAGAATAGGAGACCATGCTGTGAATATTGCGGAACAGGTAATTGCTGCTTGATGTCGCTTGATGGTTCGCAAATAACGGAGATGGTGTGTATATGAATTGGTTACAAGCTACACTGCTCGGCATCATTCAGGGACTGACAGAGTTCCTGCCGGTTTCCAGTTCCGGGCATCTGATACTCGGGGCTAGGTTTGTGGGACTGCCGAGCCCGGGGCTGTCATTCAGCATATGGGTTCATATCGGAACCGCTGTTGCCACGGTCGTGATGCTGCAAGAAGACATCAGGTGGCTGGTGAAGAACTTGTTCGCCCCTGAAACCAAACGCAGCAGGGCGAGGGCCCTTACTGTTACCGGGTACTTGGTAGCTGCTTCAGTTCCTGCTGCTTTGGTTGGGCTTCTGCTTGGGGAACTGGTCGAGTCTGCTTTTTCCTCCACCTTGGTTGCTTCTCTTGGGTTGATCGTTACAGGATGTGTGCTTCGAACTACACGCAGAAACGGCCGGCCGGCCAAGGTTATCGCCGGGCTCTCTGAAGCACTTCCTACTGTTACGTTTTCAAGATCGGTTATGGTAGGCATATCTCAAGCCATAGCTGTCATACCGGGGATATCACGGTCGGGCTTAACCATAACCACCGGACTTATGTCAGGGATGTCAAGGGAAGATGCGGCAAGGTTTTCCTTCTTGCTGTCGTTACCTGCAGTGTTTGGGTCGGCACTTTTGGATGTGAGTTCAGCTTTGGCAGCGCAAGTTCCCGTGGTTACTCCTCACGGATTGATAGGGTGCTTCATTTCCTTCCTGACAGGGCTGTTTGCCTTGGGATTCGTGCTAAA
The DNA here is from genome assembly GCA_012841065.1 of Bacillota bacterium. Taxonomy (GTDB): domain Bacteria; phylum Bacillota; class Sulfobacillia; order Fermentithermobacillales; family Fermentithermobacillaceae; genus DTU015. The sequence continues at coordinate 107,372 of DUVI01000053.1, read as the reverse complement.
GACGGTCCGTAAAGGCGAATTATGGAAGTTCTCCTACTACTGCTGGGCAGTGGGAACGTGTTTCTTGGTTCTGGCTTTGACCGGGCGTTAGTCTGTATGTGTGATAGCCTACTTGCAAGAGGCCTGAACTCAATGGGTGTAACATGTTGACGGCGGTACAGCATAGCATGGAGAGAAGCGTTGAGAGCACATCAGCCGTGCGTTCACAGTAGGCGCATGTATGGGGGAGAGCTATGTACCGTCCGCAAACTTGGTCATATGCTCCCAACCTTGGGAGGATAATCATAGATATACCTGCCAGACATCTGACTTTCTATTATTCAGGCCGTGTATATGGGCCGTATCCAGTGGCATTGGGGAAGCCCTCTACGCCGACGCCTGCCGGGAATTGGATCGTGGTTGAAAAAGATCCGAATCCCTGGTGGGAAGTATTGGGCTCGCGCTGGATGGGCTTGGATGTTCCCTGGGGTGACTACGGTATCCATGGCACCAATGCTCCGTGGAGCATCGGTCACTATGTGTCGAATGGATGCATCAGAATGCACAATGCCCATGTGGAAACCATATACCCCCTGGTGGTTCTGGGCACTCCTGTGGATATACAAGGCAGCTACCCTGGTTACAGATATGGAAGATATTGAGAATTACTAACCCTCGATGAGGCAAACGTGCTATACTTGCCTCTAAGGGGGTGTATCCTTTGAGGAAGACGGTGGTCTTACTACTTGTGGCAGCTATGCTCGTGGGGCCTTTAGTTACGATCTACATTTATTCGTATTTGCAAAAGGATGATAACCGCGGCCAGGATCCGTTCTCAGATATTCCTCAACCGGTCATCAGATCTAACCGCTTTCTCGACTTGAGAGGCCTGGATGTACCCTTGGCCGATTTTACCGGTGACGGTGAAATATTCCACACTTTCACCTTTGATACGGCAACACAGTGGCCGGATGATGAAAACCTCCCCGAGCCGGGTCTGCCTGGAAAACTGCTTAACCAGGGCAGATACTTGGGATTGGGGCTGAGTGCCCTCAAACAAACAGGAATAACAGGGCAGGGGGTTTCTGTTGCAGTGATAGACAGACCGCTCCTGCAAGACCACGAGGCGTTTGGTTCCCGCATCAAGTACATAGAAGTGGGGTCTGATGATTTAGGCACAGGAGAGCTTTCTTATCGCGGTGCCCATGTTGCCGGGCTTTTTGCAGGCAAGGATGGAATAGCTCCGGATGCCGGCTTGTATTACTTCGCGGTCCACGAGGGAGAAACCCCGTATTTTCAGTATGCAGAGGCCATACACAAGATGCTTGAGATTCAGCAAGAGCTTCCTGATGAAGACAAAATCCGCGTAGCAGTGATTGCCCAAGGAGTAGAGAACGTCCGTCTCACCGAGGGAGCCCCTGAACTATTTGAAGCGATTACCAAGGCAAGGCAGCAAGGGATTATTGTGATATATCCGGCGATGTCAGCCCTCGAGGTGACAGGTGCAGGCTGCCCGCCTTACCTTAACAGGGATCTTCCCGAAAACTATGAAGTGTGGTCTTGGACCGGTGCCAAACGCGATATCGCCGGGGAGCTCAAGGCCAGATCCGCTGACTCGTGGGAGGACGCAGTGTACATACTCAAGCAGCTGCTTGTGTATAAGGATTCGCTGGATTCGCTCCAGGCCGCAGCCATAGACACTTTCATTGGCATCGCCTACACATACCAGGACTACTTGAAGTTCCACGACTGGATGGCCATGGTGCTTGATGAATCGGAAGAGGCACTGGCTGTGCCCGTGGATTATGTCACAGTACCGAATTCACAGGGCGCAGACGAGTATACTTATTACGGTACAGGGGCACTGAGCTGGGCCACAGGTTACATTGGCGGCCTGGCAACCCTGGGAGTTCAGGTAAAGCCCGAAGTAACCGAGCAAGAGGTACTTGAAGCACTATGGGATACAGCCACTCCCTTTGAAGGGAACACGCGACTGGTCAACCCGGTAGGGTTTATCGAGAGCCTGACAGGCTCATGACAGTACTCATAACAGTTATGCTCTGCACATGCCGCTACCGGCTATTGCCTTGTTGATGTGGCTGGCCGGGTCCGTTTGTGGCTTCAGGCTGGGTGTTGTACTCTTGGCCTTGATTTTCAAACAGCCGCATGTATTCGCTCATGGTCATCTTGACTTCCCTGGGTTTTGAGCCTTCGTAAGGACCGATGTATCCCTTCAGTTCCATGGCGTCGATCAGTCTGGCAGCTCTTGAATACCCGATGGGGAGCCTCCGCTGAAGCAGTGAAACAGATGCCTGCTTAGCTTCGACGACAATCCTGAGAGCTTGGGCAAACAACGGATCATCTTGTACTTGAGGTGCCTGTGAGCTAGTTTCAGGAGCTGACAGCACTCCCTGGGCGAATTGGGGCTTGGCCTGGCCCGATGCAAACGACACTATTTCGTCGATCTCCCGCTCGGATATGTATGAGCCTTGTGCCCTCAAGGGCTTGATTGCCCCCACGGGGAAGAACAGCATGTCGCCGCGGCCCAGTAGTTTCTCCGCGCCACCCATGTCCAAAATGGTCCTCGAGTCTGTTTGTGAAGATACTGCAAACGCAATCCGTGAAGGGATGTTGGCTTTGATGGTACCGGTGATTACGTCCACAGAGGGCCGCTGGGTCGCAACCACCAGGTGGATGCCTGCCGCCCTAGCCATTTGCGCAAGGCGGAAAATTGAATCTTCTACTTCAGCCGGGGCAACCATCATCAGATCAGACAGCTCATCGATGATAATCACAATGTAGGGAAGGGCAGGTTTTACGCTGCCGGGAGGGGTGGCTATCTCGTTGTATCGTTCCACATCACGGGTGCCCACTTTAGTGAATTGCTCATACCGGGATTCCATTTCCTTAATCGCCCATCTAAGGGCTGACGCAGCTTTTTTCGGATCGGTAACCACAGGTGAAATCAGGTGTGGCACTTGGGACCATGCAGAAAGCTCCACACGTTTGGGATCGATGAGCAGAAGTTTGACCTGGTCAGGACGGGCCTTAAACAATATGCTGGCTATTAATGAATTTATACACACGCTCTTGCCTGCGCCTGTAGCTCCTGCTATGAGTAGATGAACGCATTGTTCCAGAGTGGTTACCACAGGTCGCCCTGAGATGTCTTTGCCAAGAGCTATGGTCAGAGGGGAAGAGCCGCTTCTGAACGGTTTCGATTCAAGCACTTCCCTTATGTGAACTATTGATATATCTTTGTTTGGCACTTCGATTCCCACTGCTGACTTCCCCGGAATCGGCGCTTCAATCCGGACGTCTTGAGCAGCCAGGGCAAGGGCCAGGTCTTGGGACAGGTTGACTATGCTGGACACCTTCACTCCTGGGCCTGGCTGCAACTCAAATCGGGTAGCAGCGGGTCCCTTGGCCAAGTTCACTACTTTGGCAGTGACGCCGAAGGAATGCAAAGTCTTCTCGATTATCTTGGCTTTCTCCTCGAGTGCCTGGGAGTGCTGCACACGCTTCTTTGGTTGCGGTTTTTCCAGCAGAGACAGGGGCGGCAACTCGTAAAACAGCTCTTCGCTAAGCGGACGCTGTTCAATGCTGGGCGGAATAAATGCGTCTTCGTCCTCAGATTCATTTGCAGCCGCCTGTTCTACAGGATCATCAGATTTATCCCGGGCCGACAGGCGCTCTTGTATCTGTGACACAGTAGCTGAAAACGAGCTCACCGGTGCTTCCTCAAATGGGGATTCGTCGCCGCTGTCGTGTGCCCGGCGGCCAAAACCCTCCAAGACCTCATACTCAATGTCTTCTTCGGGAGGTCCCTGCGGCCTGAACAGGTCCGCAAAAAATGTGTGTGCTTTGCGCCAGCCGGTCAGCCACAGCAGCCACAGCACACTAAGCGGTGTGTGGGCGGGTTTGTTTAGCATCAGGCTAAACCCTGACCACATCCCCAAGGCAATCACAGCAATGGCCCCGGCCCTGCCGAGGGATACTCTCAGGAACCAATCCAAAGCTGCGCCTATAAGCCCGCCGCCTGCGCCCATCCTGGCCATTTCAAAGGTGTTGTTCCAAGGAATCTTGATATCGTGCCAAAGGGTGGAGGAGGCTATGAGGAGCACCCAAAGCCCGCCAATAGGCCTGGGAAGGGTAGCTTCAGGCTTTGCAATCTTGACAAGTGACGTAAGCACAATCAGGAAACACAAGTACATGGCCAGATCTCCCGTTATGGATGCAATGCGTCTTGCGATCCAAAGGGTCAGCGTAATCGCCCATCCGTGCCCTGAGGGCTTGGAAGTTGACACACCCAGGGCGGTCACGAAAAACACCCCCAAGACAAGGCTGGCTATCCACGGCCATCTTGTAGGTTTTGATTCTGGCTCCTTGGTACTTGTCCTTCTCCGTCTCGCCAATGATAACCCTCCAACAAGGTTCTAAAGGTTCTATATAGTAACCTCGGATTATTTACGCCTGCTTCAAGTAAATTTCCTGGAAGTGTGCACGAATTCCTTCTGTTTGAGTGTAAAATACGTCTAAGCCGGCTGAATGTGGATGAACCTGTGCACCCTTAGTTTACAGTATAGAGCGCAGGTACTAATGCTGCAAAGCAGATTTGGCAGAATCCGCAGGGACCCTAAACGACAGGAGGTGTGGAATTTGGAAAACGCTAGCAAGCGTTTGATAATGGTCTATACCGGAGACGGCAAGGGCAAGACCACTGCAGCCTTGGGATTGGCGCTCAGGCAAATCGGATGGGGCAGGAGAGTGTTAGTCCTTCAATTCATGAAAGGCAAGGGTAACGTATATGGCGAACGGATTGCCGCTGAGAAATACCTGCCGCTTTTGGAGATAGAGCAGTGTGGTCGGGAAGAGTTTGTAGATTTTTCAAACCCGGAGCCCATAGACAAAGAGCTGGCCCAAAAGGGCCTAAAGCGGGCAGCCCAGGCGCTTGAGTCAAAGCAGTATGGACTTGTGGTGCTTGACGAAATCTGCGTGGCCCTTGCTTGCGGATTGGTTTCACCAGACCAAGTGAAGCCACTTCTGGCCCGAGTACCTGAGGGTACAGACGTGGTGCTTACCGGGAGGTACTGTCCTGCAGAGATCATGGATATTGCAGATATGGTGTCTGAAGTAAAGCAAGTCAAGCATCATTACACCGAAGGGATAGCGGCAAGGGAAGGCATAGAGTTCTAGAGCCCATGGATGACCAGGTCATGCTTGGTCGCTCAGCTGTTTCATTTTTGCGTTTAGTTCATCCAATTGGCTGCTTAGTTGCTTAAGCTGCTGTTCAGCAACGCCTATGTAGAATTCCATTTCCTTTTTCTTCTCAGGGGTGGCAGCATTAAGCATAGCTTTGCATTCGCGATAAATGTCCAATACTCTGTCCATCTCCCGTTTCAGACGGGATGATTCCTCTTGGGCTGCTTCCAGTGTGTCTTTCACGTACGAAACATCAGGGAGCAGCACTTCCTGGTACCACGGGGTGTCTTCCGCGTTGTCGAAATCCAGCATAACGCAGATATCCGATTGTTTGCCGCTCACCGCTTGCACAAAAGCCACAGGGTTCGGCATGGAAACGCCTGATACAGTTGCCTGGAAAGGCTCATTTGGCCACAGCGCCTTCCTTCTCATGGTGAGCTTCACCGCCACCTCAGCTCCTTTGAGGTCGGCCACGAAGTGGACCCGGTCTACCTGTCCGGTCAGAAACCCCATCAAGTAACTGATAAGTGGGTGTCTTATAACCATGAGGCTGAAATTGTGCAAAACTTCAAGTTTTTTACCTCTTGGCACCACGTCAATCGCCACCTCATGACTATTGTACCCTAATATCCACCCCATAGTGCTTATTATTTCTTGATCGTACAAGGGAACTTTCCGGAGCGCGTAGAACAGGTGAACATGTAAAGCCCTTGTGGGACAGGTGAATGCCAAGGTGAAATCAAGGTATCTTCTCGTTCAAAAAGCTGAGGCTGCCCTCATTGAGGAGAAAGCAGAAAAACTGTTTGGCATCACGAGGCTCCTGGATTGTTACCTGGCAGGCGGTTTTGATGACATTGTCGAGGACGGGAGCCGGGAATACAAGATTGCCGCTTTGAACAAGACGCTTGCGCCTTTTGCAGACATGGTATCTTCCTCCTATCGTGGAGTGGGAGCAGGATATTACTCGAAAGAGTTGCGGGCCATAGTCGCATATGGGCCAAGTGAACGGTTCGGTTCCAAAGTGGGGATGGACCTTGGCCCGGATCACATCGGCTGGCAGGCCATGGCTTCAGGCAAAGAAACTGTAGGCATAGGATCCATGGTCCGCGGGGAAATAATGAACTGCATGCGGCCCCTCATCCGCAACGGTGAAGCCATAGGCTTTGTTTGGGCCAATGAAACCCTGGAAGACGTGTATTCCCAGATACGGATGGGCGCCAGGGAAGTGTTCTTTTCAGAAAACATCGAACCCCTGCTAGGGCTCACAGGGCTGCTCTTGTTTGCATCGCGGGTGCTCCTGTTCAAAGCAGAAGGATCGGGCGACGGGCCGGGCAGCATGATCGCAGGGCTCGAACGGCTCGAAAGCTATCTCAAGCTTTTCCTTGACAGCCTGAGCCTTGCGGTGATTCTTGTTGAACCTGACGGACTCATAAGCTTTGCTTCATCGGGCATCAGAGACATATTAGGCATCCCTCCTGACGAGATTGTCTCAATGCCTGTACGGGACATGCTGCCCAGGTTCGGTATCGATCCCCATTTTGCCCTGGATGATCCTGTAGAGGGCGCCAAGAACAGGTTTGTGAATGTGCCTGTGCTCGCCGGCGGGGCGGAGAGACTGGTAACCATGGTGACTACCGGGGTGGCCATGCCTCAACGGGAGGGTTCTGGATCGGGGAATGCTGAAAACTACGGCCACATAATAATCTTGGAAGACCTAAAAGAAGCAAGGGCCCAGGAAGAGCGTTTGGAGCGTATCGAAAGGCTGGCAACAGTAGGCGAGCTGGCCGCTGCTATTGCCCATGAAGTAAGGAACCCTCTGACAGTGGTGAAAGGTGCCGTGTCCCTATTGCCTGAACGCTTGGATGACCGCGGTTTCTTACGCAAGTTTTCGGCGATAGTGCTGGACGAGATCGAGAGAATAGACAGGACTATTGACTCACTGCTGAATTTTTCAAGGTTTTCCCAACCTCAAATGTCCCGGGTAGATGTGATTCCTATCCTCAAGCGTGCGTGCGACCTGATTTCGCCCTACGCCAAGATAAACAACACTGTCGTTGAATTTACTGCGTCAGACTATATTCCGGATGTTATGGCTGATTCGGAACATCTCATACAGGCGTTCATGAACTTGTTTATCAACGGTATACAGGCCATGCCCGGAGGAGGGATCCTCAGCGTGAGGGCGCATTGGGTTGCTGATTCGAAGTACCTTACCGTTTCGATCGAAGACACGGGCATCGGTATGCCTCCTGAACACAGGCCTCAAATTTTCGATATGTTCTTCACCACGAGAAAGGATGGCACCGGGCTTGGGCTTCCACTGGTACAGAGGATTATCTATGAGCATCAAGGTTTTCTGGAAGTGGATTCAACTCCGGGCAAGGGCAGTTGCTTTTGGATCAGGCTGCCCGTAGTGTCTGCACAGTGATAGTCTCAGGAGGAGAAATGAGAGAGAGGATACTGGTGATCGACGACGAGAGCAACATAGTGTGGCTGTTTCGCGAGATCTTCGGAGATGGCTTCGAAGTGCTGGGCGCCCAAACCGCAGAGGAAGGGATACAAACCGTACGGGATCAGGAAGTTCATCTTGTGATGCTCGATCTCAGGCTGCCCGGTATGAGCGGCCTGCAGGCGCTTGAGCGAATCAAACTCCAAGGATATCAGGGCCCTGTGATAATCATGACGGCTTACGGCGAAGTGAAAACTGCCGTCCAAGCCATGAAGTCCGGAGCTTACGATTACATCACCAAACCCTTTGATGTTGAAGAACTCAAGCACGTCGTCCAAGGTGCGCTCAGGTATGCCAGGCTCACTGTTGAAGTTACTCGCTTGCGGCGGGAACTTGAAGACAAGTTTCACCTCAAGAACATCATCACCGTTTCTCCTAAGATGATAAAGATGTTTTCTGTAATCGAGCGGGTTTCAACCAGCGACGTATGCGTCCTGGTGCAGGGCGAAAGCGGAACCGGGAAAGAAATTGTGGCCAAAGCGATCCATTACGCGTCAGCGAGGAAGGATAAGCCGTTTGTGCCGGTCAACTGCGCTGCCCTCCCGGAGCATCTGCTTGAAAGCGAGCTTTTCGGTTACGAAGAAGGGGCATTTTCAGGAGCGCGGAGGACAAAACCAGGCAAGTTCGAACTCGCTCATGGTGGCACGGTGTTCCTGGATGAAGTGGGGGAACTGCCTTTGCCCATGCAACCTAAGATCTTACGGGCATTGGAAGAGAACCAAATCGACCGGCTTGGCGGCACCAGGCGGTTGCCAATCGATGTAAGGATAGTAGCCGCCACCAACAAGGATCTTCGCGAAGAGGTCCGGACGGGGAAGTTCAGGCAAGACCTGTATTTCCGGCTTGCAGTGTTTCCCATAACCATCCCGCCTTTGAGAGAGCGAAAAGAAGACATTCCAGTGCTTGCCAAGCATTTTCTCAAGGAATTTGCAGGCAAACGGAACACCGCCCCTTTGACGATTGAAGACGATGCAATGGACGTTCTCGTGTCATACCCGTGGCCCGGGAATGTGAGGGAGCTTAAGAATATAATGCAGCAGCTGTCGCTGCTGTGCAATGGGCCGGTTGTAAGCAAGAAGGATCTGCCGGCATTTCTGTGGGACCCTGATTGGCCTTCCCAAGCCCGGGACCTTTCAGCAGGACCTTCCCGGATGAAGCCTGGCGGAAGTCTTGAGGAATTTCTTGAGTGTGAGCCTGGTTTGGGGCTGACCCAGATCAGACAACGTGCCTGGGCTCGCATTGAAAAGCACCTGATATGCCACGCTTTGGACAAGTTCCAAGGCAACCGCACACTGGCTGCCGAATACCTGAAAGTGTCCAGGAGGACCCTTTACACCAAGCTCAGAGAGTACGGCATCAAGTGATGACTGTGAAGCCTACTACACACTGAGCTTACTTGGCTTCCCACAGACCCACATCGGTATACAAGACAGCACTGCGTTTTCTCAGCAGCAAAAGGGCATAAGCCTGTTTATCCGGTGAGTTCGCAACCTTGGCATGCAAGTTGCATGTATGGATGTTGCTGAAGGAGGTGCGCATCATGTCTGAGGACTTGGCAAGCGACGTGGGAGTCGGAAAGCTTTTTACCGATCCTGATCCGGATAAAGCCAGGGAGTATTTCCGCTCCAAGTCCAGGGTAATGAAAGACAAGCTTATGGATGTGAGCCAGGCGGTTTCTTTGTTCATAAGCGACGGCGACTATGTAGCCATCGGAGGGTTTGGAACCAACCGTATCCCCACAGCGGTGCTTCACGAGATTTTGAGGCAGGGGAAGAAGGAGTTGGGTCTCTCAGGCCACACCGCCACGCATGATTTTCAAATCCTGGCTGCAGGCGGGGCCATAAACCGGGTTGATGTGGCTTATGTCGTAGGATTGGAAGCCAGGGGGCTCTCCAAGGCCGCCAGGCGGCTGTTTGAAGAGGCGCATATAGAAGTGTGCGAGTGGACGAACGCAGCTCTTGCGTGGCGGTACAGGGCTGCGGCCATGGGGATCCCTTTCATGCCCGCCAGGGTGATGTTTGGCACTGATACATTCAAGTACAGTGCAGCGAAACAAATACACTGCCCGTTCACAGGCAAGAAACTCTTGGCGCTTCCGGCGCTGTACCCTGATGTGGCCATCATCCATGTTCACAGGGCAGACAAGTTCGGAAACGCACAAATCGACGGAATTACCGTTTCTGACTTCGATGTCGCCAGGGCTGCCAAGCGGGTGATCCTCACCACCGAGAGAATCATAGACAACGAGGAGATACGGAAAGACCCATCGCGCACGCTCATCCCTTATTACTGCGTCGATGCGGTGTGTCATGTGCCCTACGGCAGTTATCCCGGAAATATGCCCTATGAGTATTTCTCTGACGAGGAGCACCTAAGACAATGGCTGGCGTCTGACGGGCATGCAAGCACATTGGAGCCTTTCTTGCAGAAGTATGTTTTCGGCACCAAGAACTTCAGTGAGTATATTGAACTATGCGGCGGATGGGAAAAGTTGCTTGAACTGCGCAAACTCGAGTTCATTCATGAACAAGAGCCTGACCAGGTTGCCATGTAACGGCGTTTTGTAACCGGATTGACGTACAGGGCGCGTGGTCCTGAAATAGGAAAGGGGGGTTCTCCGTGGACTACAATCCCATGGAACTCATGATTTGCCTGGCTTCCAGAATCCTGGAAGACGGATCTACTGTGGTTGTCGGCACAGGTGCACCGTGTGCCGCAGCAATGCTGGCCCAGAAAACCCATGCACCTAACCTGATGATCTTGTTTGAGGCAGGGGGGATAGGGCCGCAGCTGCCCACTATGCCGATTTCGGTAGGCGATTCACGCACGTTCCACAAGGCGATTATGGCCTCCAGTATGCCTGAAATCATGGAGACGTGCCAACGGGGCCTCATCGACTACTGCTTCTTGGGCGGAGCCCAAATCGACAAGTATGGAAACATAAACTCCACGGTGATCGGCGATTTCAGACGGCCGAAGGTTCGTTTTCCAGGCTCGGGAGGCGCGAATGATTTGGCTTCCCTGTGCTGGCACACGCTTGTAATCACACCCCACGACGTGAGGCGGTTTGTCGAGAAGGTGGATTTCATCACAACACCCGGATACCTGACGGGCCCCGGGGCAAGAAAGGAAGCGGGGCTTCCGCCTGGTACCGGTCCTTACAAAGTGATCACCAATTTGTGTGTGATGGGGTTCGATGATGAGACCAAGCAGATGAAGGTGGAATCAGTCCATCCGGGGATAACCAAGGAAGATATCATCAAGAACACTGGTTTCCAACTGCTGTGGGATGAGGATCTCAAGACATCTTTGGCGCCTACCGGGCAGGAGTTGAGGATACTCAGGGAAGAAGTAGATCCCATGAGGTATATCATTGGACGTCAGGCAAGCTGAAGGGGGCGGAACACAGTGAGGCAAGCCGTGATAGTAAGTGGAGTGAGGACTGCTATAGGGGCATTTGGAGGCACTCTGTCTAATATGCCTGCAAGCCGCCTGGGTGCAATCGTGGTCAAGGAAGCTGTCAAGCGTGCAGGCATCGATGCTTCCATGGTGGACGAAGTGATAATGGGGAACGTGATAGGCGCAGGGCAGGGGCAGAACGTCGCAAGGCAGGCCGCTTTGTATGCAGGTGTTCCAGTTGAGGTTCCGTGTATGACGGTAAACAAGGTGTGTGGCTCAGGATTGAAAGCGGTTGTTATGGCTGCCCAGGCCATTGCTGCAGGAGATGCTGACGTAGTAGTGGCCGGCGGCACTGAGAACATGAACATGGCGCCCTACTTGTTGCCCAAGGCCAGGTACGGGTATAGGATGGGCCACGCTGAACTCATCGATTCCATGATCTTGGATGGGCTGTGGTGCATTTTCGGTGATACTCACATGGGGATCACCGCGGAAAATGTTGCAGAAAAGTGGGGCATCACCCGGGAGGAGCAAGATGCCTACGCGGCGCTCAGCCAAAACAGGGCAGAGGAAGCTATCAAGTCAGGCCGTTTCGAAGATGAGATTGTGCCTGTCGAGGTTCCCCAAAGAAAAGCAGACCCGGTGGTTTTTGACCAGGATGAATACCCACGGTTTGGCACTACAGCGGAGAAACTGGCCAGGTTGCGTCCGGCTTTCAAGAAAGACGGTACGGTAACCGCCGGCAACGCCTCGGGAATAAACGATGGCGCTGCGGCATTGGTGGTAATGTCAGCTGAAAAGGCAAGGCAACTCAACATAGAGCCTATGGCTACCATCAAAGCTTACGCATCGGCAGGTGTGCAGCCCGAAATAATGGGTACAGGGCCTGTGCCTGCAACTTTGAAGGCCTTGAAAAAGGCCGGGCTAGATATTGCTGACATCGACCTGATAGAGCTAAACGAAGCTTTTACCTCCACTACTCTTGCAGGCATAAGAGACCTGGGGCTCGACCCTTCCATAGTGAACGTCAACGGAGGTGCAATCGCCCTGGGACACCCCATCGGAGCCAGCGGTGCCAGGATACTTGTTACTTTGCTGCATGAGATGAAGAAACGTGGCGCAAAGAAGGGCCTGGCCACCATGTGTATCGGCGGGGGAATGGGGATAGCGGTGATAGTTGAGAGGTAAGTTGACGCAGGCACAGCCGGTACGTCCCTTGAAGCACATTGCAAGACTTCCAGGCTTTCCGGAAGACCCGTATCAGACTCCCCGGTTTTTCGGAAGGCCTGCTGTCTACTTAGCCCGTGTCTTGCTCTTTTTCTGTGCGTGACCTTAAGCAAGAACCCAGCAGAACTACAGGTTTGCCGTATTTGTTGCGCAACCGGTCCATTGATCTGGAGATATCGTCCCAAGGAGATTCAGGGGGCTCAAAAAGCGGTGCTTGCCTCGAAGTTTCCGGAACCAGCCCTTTTGCAGTAACGCCAAGCAACCTTACTGGTTTTTCAGGTGCGGCTGCTTCTAGAAGGGCCTTGGCCTCGTGAAATATCTCTGCGTCGGACGATACCGGTTCCGACAGTGTGTGTTCCCTTGTTATTGTGGAGAAGTTGTGGAACCGGATTTTGATGCCTACAGTCCTGCACTTGAGGCGTGCCTTCCGCAGCCTGAATGCAACATTTTGAGCCAGTATAGCAAGGTGCCCTTTGAGCGCCTCCGTGCTGTCTATATCCTTCTCGAAGGTATTTTCCTCACTTACGGACTTTGGCTCTCTCCAGGGAGTTACAGGCTCATTATCGATGCCCCTCGCCATATCCTGAAACCGTTTGGCGGACTTGCCAAAAACCCTTACAAACCAAGTTTCGGGCATTTGCCTCAGGGCGCCGATTGTAGATATTCCCAGGGTGTCTAATTTGGATTTTGTCTTGGGGCCGATCCCCGGGAGGCGAGATACAGGCAGGTTGTCGAGAAAACTCTGGGCTTCTTCCCTGGAAACGCGCCTGAGCCCGTCTGGCTTGCATGAGTCTGATGCGAGTTTGGCCACGAACTTGCAATACGACACACCGGCTGACACCGTGATTCCAAGTTCGTGCTTCACATCCCTGCGTATGGCAGCTGCGATTTGTACCCCGTCTTCTCCTGATGCATCTATGAAAGCTTCGTCGATGGACAGCTTCTCAATTACCGGAGAGTACCTGTCAAAGATATCGAACATGGCATCGGAGACTTGCTTGTACCTTTCCATACGTGGCTTGATGAAGATTCCGTTCGGGCATAACCGGTACGCTTGGACTGCAGGCATTGCGGAGCGCACCCCGTACACCCTGGCCTCATACGAGCAAGTAGATACCACGCCTCTGCCGTGGGGAAAACCTATGATTACCGGCTTTCCCTTGAGATCCGGGTTGTCTCTTTGTTCCACAGAGGCGAAGAAGGCATCTGCATCAATGTGAATTATGCATCTGTAATCAGTTTCAGGTGCAACCACACAAGATCATCCCTTGTCTGCTGTTGATTCCATTATAATGGTACCGAGGAAGTCAATAGAAGGCTTTGCACCCGGAGGTATCAAGATGAAACACAACGTACTTGGAGGCACGGGAATCAGCGTAAGCCAGCTTTGTTTCGGTGTACTGCCTATGGGACCGAACCAATTCGGGCTTTCCCCTGAAGAAGGCGGACAACTGATCCGGGAAGGGATTTTGAGCGGGATAAACTTCTTGGATACCGCCCAGAGCTACGGGACTTATCCCCATATCAGGCAAGCTTTAGACAGTCTCAAGCACAAACGGGATGACGTTGTTATCGCAACCAAATCAACCGCTTCAACATATGAGGAAATGAAAGCCGCAGTAGAGGAAGCCAGAGCGGCGCTTGACAGGGATGTAATCGATATTTTCCACCTTCACGCAGCCAGGGTAGATGCGAGCGTGTTTAAAGAAAGGCAAGGCGCCCTTGAATGCCTGGTTGACAGCAAGTCAAAGGGTGTTATCAGGGCAGTAGGAATATCCACCCATTCTGTGTCGGCGGTTCGCGCGGCCATGGACATTAGCGAAATTGATGTGATTTTCCCCATTATCAATAAAGAAGGCCTGGGTATCTTGCATGGGACCAGGGACGAAATGGCAGGCGCCATAAGGCAGGCTTCTCTCAGAGGCAAGGGAGTTTATGCGATGAAGGCGCTTGGAGGCGGGAACCTGCTTGACGACAGAAGAGGTGCCATAGATTACGTCAGGAACTTGCCGGGCGTGAGTTCTGTGGCAATTGGAATGGTGAACCGGGATGAGCTCACCATGAACCTGTGCATTTTCAACGATCAGGAGGTTGCTGAGGAGTTGGCGGAGACTACGCTTCGCGAGAAAAAACTCATTGTGCAGGTCTTTTGCAAGGGTTGTGGGCGTTGCGTAGAAATCTGTCCCAACATGGCTATGGAAGTGATTGACGGAAAGGCCGGCAACCATGCAGAGAAGTGCATCTTGTGCGGCTACTGTGCTCCCGTATGTCCGGAGTTTGCCATTAGGTTGGTGTAGCCTGGGCTGCCGTTTCCCCGCGGGTGTTTGATGAGGCCAATGAGGCCAGGGGAGCTCGTCACCGGGAGAAACCGGGAACCGGTGTTGACAGTGCGCATTTGTTGTGCTAAGTATTAACTCATATAACAACTGAATATTATCTGGTCCTTATCCAGAGCAGGTGAGGGAATTGGCCCAATGACCCTGCGGCAACCCGCACTTAGTGCGAAGGTGCCAACTCCAACAGAACCTGTAAGAGGACTTGGTTCTGACAGATAAGGGGTTTACACCATGCCTCTCTTCTTGTCAGAGAGGCTTTTTGTTTAAGGGGGTGGTGTCTCGGTGATATCTGTCAAAGGACTAAGCAAGACATTTCACACTTCATCAGAACCGGTACATGCGCTGGATAATGTGACCTTTTCGGCTGAAGCAGGCGAAGTGCTGGGGATTTACGGACCTTCGGGTGCAGGCAAAACCACCCTGCTAAGATGTCTGGCTCTGCTTGAAACCCCTGATTCAGGGCAGATCCTGTTCAAGGGAAGCAATGTGCTGCTGGTTTCGGGAGAAGAACTGAGAAGGCTGAGAATGAAAATCGGAGTGGTGTTTCAAGGTTATAACCTGTTGTTTTCGAGGACAGCTCTGAGGAACGTGATGCTTCCCCTGGAGATTCAGGGGTACGATAAGCAAGAAGCGTCTGGGCTGGCTTCTACGGCCCTTGACATGGTCGGGCTTTCCCACAGGAAACAGTTTATGCCGTCCCATCTATCGGGAGGGGAGAAGCAAAGGGTAGCTATTGCACGGGCATTGGTTACCCAGCCCGAAGTACTCATCCTGGACGAGCCTACCTCTGCCCTTGATAAGCAAACTGCAGAGTCAATTCTTGAACTCATACAAGGGATTAACCGGAGCACCGGGATTACCGTCTTGATAGTCACCCATCAAACGGAACTGGTGGGCGCCATATGCAACAGACACATCTATATAAACAACGGGGTGTTGTCGGAGCCGGGATATGTCCCCGACACAGGTCTGCTGGCAACCCCCAGGGCGGGAGAGACAATATCATGCTGACTTTGGCCTGGAGTTCATCGTTATCCCAGAGTGTGCTGAAACCTGTGGCCGTTGCCACCGGCGAGACAATAGCTATGGTACTGGTTTCCCTGGTGTTTGCTGAACTCATAGGGACTCCTTTGGGGATTTGGCTTGTTCTAAGCGGACCACGGGGTTTGGCCAGCAACGACGCAACTTACTCGGTCTTGACCACAGTAGTCAATATAGGAAGATCCATTCCCTTTGTGATCCTGATGGTAGCCATCGTCCCTTTTACAAGGCTTATTACAGGCACATCTGTCGGGACGGTGGCGGCCATGGTGCCGCTTACCATTTCGGCAATCCCCTTTGTAGCGAGGATTACTGAGTCTGCCATGCTCACTGTGGAACCTGGTGTGGTCGATGCATGCATTTCCATGGGAGCTTCATGGTACCAGATAGTCAAGTATGTGCTTGTTCCTGAATGCTTAGCTTCGCTGATATCAGGCGCAGCCATAACCGCTGTGAATCTGGTCGGCTACTCAGCCATGGCAGGTGCAATAGGAGGGGGTGGTTTGGGCAATCTGGCAATCAGGTACGGTTACCAGGGTTTTGAACCTGTCATTATGACAATGTGTGTAGTTGTACTCATATGCCTGGTCCAAGGCATTCAGTATATAGGCGACAGCGTCGCCAGGCGCTATATCTGGAAATAAACAGAGATGCCGGCTGAACCGGTATCCCTACACGAGAGACCCCGGAGGTGTGGGAATTGAAGCAAACAATTAAGGCAGTTAAGCATATCGCGTTGATCCTAGGTGCGCTTGTGCTCGTGAGTGTGATAGGGTTGTCCGGATGTTCAAAGAAGGCGGAAGCTCTCAAGATAGGAGCTACCGAAGTTCCCCACGCTCAAATACTGGAGTTTGCACAACCTTTGCTCGAAAAAGCAGGCGTTGAAATTGAGATCGTAGTGTTTTCCGATTATGTCCAGCCCAACTTGCAGCTTGCTGACAAGCAATTGGACGCCAACTTCTTCCAGCACATTCCTTACCTTGAGAATATGGTTGAGGAAAGAGGCCTTGACCTTACATGGGTTGCCAAGATTCACATTGAGCCCTTGGGCATATATTCAGAAAAGATAGACTCCCTATCTGATTTGCAAAACGGGGCTAAGGTGGGTATTCCCAATGACGCCACCAACGGGGGCAGGGCACTCATGCTTCTGGAAAAAGCCGGCCTCGTGACCCTCAAGGAAGGTGCAGACGTCTTGGCTACCATTTACGACATTCAAGACAATCCCAAGAACCTGAAGTTTGAGGAACTCGATGCAGCTATGCTTCCCAGGGTATTGCCCGATGTTGATATTGCGGTGATTAACGGCAATTACGCGCTGCAGGCCGGATTGTCGCCAACTAAGGACGCGTTGTTCCTCGAAGGCGGGGACTCTCCCTATGCAAACGTGATAGCTGTCAGGACTGAAGATAAGGACAACGAAGGTATCAAGAAACTGGTTGAGGTGCTCACCAGTCCTGAGGTGAAGCAGTTCATAGAAGACAATTATGAAGGAGGGGTCATCCCCGCATTCTAGGCCGGTGACGCATAGGAACTCAAGCTAACCGGCAGAGTAGTTGAGAGCAGGCCTGATCTGACAGCAGGCCTGCTCTTCTTGTGAAGCTTGATCCTCATACATTCTGGAAGATATAATTCCGTTAATACATACACCTGAGCTGGCGCGTAATGCGTGTGTACGGTTACTGGAGGTACATTTCTTATGAGATTGAGCCAAACTTTTGGAAAGACATTGCGAGAGCAGCCTGCCGAGGTGGAGATGGCCTCTCACGGCCTTATGCTGCGGGCAGGGCTGATATCTAAACTTGCATCAGGTATCTACAGTTATATGCCCCTTGGCTGGCGGAGCGTCAAGAAAATCCAGGATGTGATGCGGAAGGAAATGAACGCCATCGGCGGGCAGGAGATAAACATGCCTGTGGTAAGCCCTGGTGATATTTGGAAGGAATCGGGCAGATGGCATGAAATAGGTCCTGAGATGGCGAGGTTTAAGGACAGGTCAGGCAGGGATATGTGCCTGGCCATGACCCATGAAGAGCCTGTTACCGATCTTGCCAGGCGTTTCATTGACTCATACAGGCAGCTTCCGTGTGTGGTGTACCATATCCAGACCAAGTTCCGCGATGAACCCCGGGCAAGGGGTGGGCTGGTCCGGGTAAGGGAATTCACCATGAAAGACGTGTACAGTTTTCATACGGACCAAGCCGATCTGGACCGGTACTACCCTTACATGTGCGCGGCATATGAAAGGATTTGCAGGACATGCGGAGTTCCTGTGGTGAAGGTGCTTTCTGACGTGGGTATGATGGGAGGAAGTATGGCCCACGAGTTCATATATGTGACCGACTCGGGGGAAGACACTTTGATCTTGTGTCCCGAGTGCGGATATGCGGCCAACCGTGAGGTTGCCACGTTCAACAAGGCACCGGGACAAGACATAGGATCCACCGGGCAAACCCAAGCCCCTGCTGAAAAAGTGCACACGCCGGGGAAAGACACCATCGCAGCTGTCACCGGATACCTGGGTGTAAGCCCGGTACTGAGCATCAAGACCATGGCATACTTCACCCAGGAAGACAACAAGCTTGTCATGGCCCTGATAAGGGGCGATCTTGACATCAACGAACGCAAACTTGCTAATTTCCTCGGTACATCTGAAGTGAGGCTGGCTTCCCATGAGGAACTGGAGGCCCATGGGCTGGTACAAGGATACATGTCTCCCGTTGGCATCAAGCAATTGAAGGTAGTGGTGGACGACAGCATCTTACCGGAGTACTCATACGTTGCAGGAGCCAACGAGCCAGACTATCACTTCATCAACGTGGTTCCGGGCAGGGATTTTCCAATGGAATCAGTGGCTGATATTGCAGCTGCAAGGGAAGACGACCTATGCCCCACATGTAACGCGCCGCTGGTTCAGGCAAGGGGCATTGAAGTGGGCAACACATTTATGCTGGGCACAAGATACTCCAAGTCGATGGGTGCCAATTTCCAGGATGAGGACGGAACGCTCAAACCTCTGGTGATGGGATGCTATGGAATGGGTGTAGGCAGGCTCCTGGCATGCGTGGTTGAGGAGAACAGGGATGAGAAGGGCATAATCTGGCCAATAACGGTGGCACCCTACCACGTTCACCTGTTGAGCCTGGGGACCGGAAGCCAAGTGTTGGATGCCGCTGAGGACTTATATGAAAAGATTGGGCAACTTGGGATTGAAGTGTTGTATGATGACAGGGATGAATCAGCCGGCGTCAAATTCAACGATGCCGACCTTCTAGGGATGCCTATCCGCGTGACCGTTTCCAAACGAAGCTTTGAAGCCGGCGGTGTTGAAGTCAAACTCAGGGCTGAAACACAGTCAACCATAGTAAACCTGGATGAGTTTGAGGATAAGATTGTCGGGCTCGTAAGGCAGGAGTTTTCACGGTTCATGCCTGAAAGCTGAGGAGGACAATTTTCATGGAGCAGATTGGAAAAAACCTTAAGTCGGCTGAAATTCGCAGACTGTTCTTGACTTACTTCGAACGGCGGGGCCACAAGATCGTCGACAGTTCATCCCTGGTGCCTTACGGAGATCCTACCCTGTTATTCACTAACGCAGGAATGGTTCAGTTCAAAGACGTGTTCATGGGGCTTCAGACGAGCCCATATCCCAGGGCTGTTACCGCTCAGAAATGCATCAGGGCCGGCGGTAAGCACAACGATCTGGACAATGTAGGTTTTACCGGACGCCACCACACCTTTTTCGAAATGCTCGGCAACTTCTCTTTTGGAGACTACTTCAAGCAAGAGGCCATCCAATATGCCTGGGAGTTTCTCACTCGAGTATTGGAACTACCGGCTGAACGCTTGTGGGTTACGGTTTTCAGGGAGGACGACGAGGCTGAGCAACTGTGGAAGCAGATTGCCGGAATTCCGTCATCCAGAATCGTGCGGCTTGACGAAGAGGATAACTTCTGGGCTATGGGCGAAACAGGACCCTGTGGCCCATGCTCTGAGGTAATGTTCGACAGGGGTGAGCAGGTGAGTTGCGGCCCGGGATGTGGCATGGGCAGATGCGATTGCGATAGATGGCTTGAGATTTGGAACTTGGTGTTCATACAGTATGTTCGCGATGAGCAAGGCAAGTTGGCGCCGCTGGCAAAGCCCGGCATTGATACCGGGATGGGGCTTGAAAGGATGGCGTCGGTGCTGCAAGGCGGAGATACCAATTACGACACAGATTTGTTTATCCCCATCATAGACAAAGTGCAGCAAATCGCAGGGGGACGCTTTGAGACCCGAGACCATGTGTTTGCGTCGAGGGTAATAGCTGACCACATAAGGGCATGCGCTTTCCTGGCAGCTGACGGGGTTCATCCTTCCAATGAGGGACGAGGGTATGTAATGCGGCGTGTGCTCAGGCGGGCTGTGAGGTTCGGAAGGAACCTGGGTATCCAACGCCCCTTCCTCGCTGAACTGGTGCCGGTTGTAGTTGACATAATGGAAGATGCTTACCCGGAACTTAGGGCAAGAGAAGAGTATATTAAGCAGATCCTCACCCGGGATGAACAACGGTTCCTCAACACTCTTGAAGAGGGCCAGGCACGGGCAATCCAGATGATTGCTGCCGCAAAGGAGCAGGGATGCCGTGTGTTGCCGGGTAAGGAAGCCTTCCTGCTATATGATACCTTCGGGTTTCCCATAGATCTTACAAAGGACATGGCACGGGAACAAGGGCTTGCAGTTGATGAAGAGGGGTTTGCCGAAGCACTCGAGGAGCAGAGGAGCAGAAGCCGCAAAGCTCACCGGCAAGTTTCGTACGATGCTGCCCAGATGCTTGAACTGCTAAAAGACATACAGCCTACAATATTTACAGGTTACGAAACCCTGGAAAGCCAGGGGGAAGTGGTCGCCATAATCGCCGGGGATTCCAGGCAGACTGAAGTTGAACCTGGGTCTACGGCAATGGTGGCGCTTACCCGCACACCGTTTTACGCAACGGGAGGGGGCCAGGAACACGATACCGGCATCCTGTTTGGCCCGGACGGGAAGTATGTCTTGGCCGAGGTCACAGACGTCCTGGAGGCTCCCGACGGGATAATCTTCCACGTGATAAGAGCGAGTGATTCAGGCCCTGGCATTGTGTCGGGACAGCCGGTCATAGCCAAGGTAGACAAGGAGCGCCGTGACGGGCTCAAGCGCCATCATACGGCTACTCACTTGCTGCACAGAGCGCTCAAGAAGGTGTTAGGAGATGAGGTTGAGCAGTCAGGTTCGCTTGTGGAAGATTCCTACCTGAGGTTCGACTTTAGCTGTTCGCGTGCTTTGTCAGATGAAGAGATTGAATCGGTTCAGAAACTCGTAAATAAGATCATAATGGAAGATGCTCCGGTGATCACATACGAGACCTCGTTGGAAGAGGCGAAGGACAAGGGCGTCATCGCGCTCTTTGGGGAGAAGTACGGAGACAAGGTAAGAGTTGTGGAAATACAGGGCTTTTCAGCAGAATTGTGCGGAGGCACCCATGTATCCCGCACAGGTGAGATCGGGTGTTTTATGATTAACGCCGAGTCTTCAGTGGCGGCCGGGGTACGCCGGATTGAAGCAGTTGCAGGCATGAGTGCGGTACTCAGGACCCTGGAAATGTCCGGAAGTCTTAAGCGGATTTCCAAAGCGCTGGATTCAGGGGCCGACGATGCATTGGCCAAAATCCAGGGGCTCAAGGATACGATAAACGCTCTCCAAAAGGAAGTCGAAAGGCTCAAAGCTGAAAGGGTCAGAAATGTTGCAGCGAGGCTCATGGAAGATGAGGGGACTTCCAGGGAAACGGGGAACCGTAAGGTGATTGTCTCTCGTCAAGATGATATGAATCCTGAGGAACTGCGTCACCTAGGGGATCTCCTCAAGGAACAAGGGGCTTCGGTTGTGATCCTTGGCTCAGGCAAGGGACCTAGGGGACTCCTTATGGTTATGGTTGACTCTGAACTTGCACAGGCAGGGGTAGATGCTGTATCCATAGTCAGGGCCGGTGCAAAGGCTCTGGGGGGCTCCGGCGGCGGCAAGAAGCATCTTGCCCAGGCAGGAGGTAAGTATTACCAAGAGATTGACCAAGCTTTGGAACTTGCAGCAGGAGAAGCTGCAGCAGTCTTGAGCAGAATCTGAGGCTATCTGCGTGGAGTAAGAGGATACGCCCCTTTGACAGAGAATTGTTACTTATGGGGGGACTCGACTATGGCTGAGTTTGAGGAAACCAGATTTTTTGAGGTCAAAACTGAAAAAGAAAACAAGACCAGGGAGATCATCCTGAAAGTCTACGATGCGCTTAAGCAAAAAGGGCATAATCCGGTGAGCCAGATAGCCGGGTACCTTTTGTCTGGCGATCCTACATATATCACCAGTCACGCTAATGCCCGGAGCTTGGTCAGGAAAGTTGAGCGCGATGAGATCCTGGAGGAACTAATACGGGTTTATGTCGGGCAGTACGAGCAATAGCCGTACCATTTTGACATAAGGGTGGCGCAATGACGGTAATATACTCCATTGCGTCACCTTGACAATAATGGATCTTCCCGTGATTCCTGCCATGTTTCCTCAACCGCACGTACGCACATCTTTTCACCAAGTAGGGCCGCATAGCGATTATGGTTGGAGTAATGAGCAAACTAGAGTAGGACCCGTTACGGCGCCATATTTGCTCAGTAAGAAGGGATGCTGCATGATACCTATAAGAGATACTCAAAGGTCCCATAGACGGCCCTTTGTTAACTGGATGCTAATCTTGCTCAACATTTTGGTGTTCGGGTTCCAGCTGACGCTTACAGAGCCGCAACTGCAGTCTTTCATAGTCAAATGGGGAATTGTCCCAGGTGTGATTACCAATCCTGGCAGGTTTGCTCCAGGAGTAGTGGTCCAGACTTCCGGCGCGTTGGCGATCTTTACTTCCCTTTTCATACATGTGGGCTGGGTACACCTCATAGGAAACATGCTTTACCTTTTCATCTTCGGAGATAACGTCGAAGACCTTTTGGGTCACGGGAGGTATCTGGTTTTTTACCTTGCCTGTGGCGTTGCGTCCTCAATCGCTCACATCCTGTTCAATCCTGCGTCAGTAGTCCCTACAGTAGGCGCCAGCGGTGCAGTTGCCGGTGTGCTCGGAGCCTACTTCGTCAATTTTCCCCGTTCGAGGGTGTTGGCATTGATTCCGGTGGGTGTGTTTCTGCCGGTGGTTGAAGTGCCTTCAATAGTGTTCCTTTTCCTCTGGTTCTTCACCAACCTGCTTTCAGGGGTAGCTTCCTTAGGGGTCCAGGCTCAGGGCGGTGTAGCTTGGTGGGCCCATATAGGCGGATTTGTTGTTGGGATTGTGTTGTCAGTTATTTGGCGTCCAAGGCACAGGTTAAGCTGAAAGCCGGTACCGGAATCAGTGCAGGCCGGGTCATACAGCTTCAGCAGCCCAACTACTCTTTTATGAAGGGATTTTTGCCTCCAAAGGCAAATGAGAAGCGGAGGGATTTTTGATGCCTAAGGTAACCCTTTCTGTGATTAAGGCGGATGTGGGAAGCTATGTAGGGCACTCGTGTGTTCATCCTGAACTCATGGAGACGGCTGAACAATGCTTGGACGGCAAGGGCAAAGAGCTCCTGATTGACTACCTGGTTACCCATGTAGGCGATGACCTGGTTCTGATCTTAACCCACGAACGCGGAACCGACCATGGAGAAATTCACGAACTGGCATGGGATACATTTATGCAAGCCACCCACAAAGCCCGGCAACTCAAACTGTATGGTGCAGGCCAGGACCTGTTATCCGATTCCTTCTCAGGCAATATCAAAGGGATGGGGCCTGGGATAGCAGAAATTGAATTTGAAGAAAGGCCTTCAGAGCCGGTGGTAGTGTTCTTGGCTGACAAGACAGAACCAGGAGCCTGGAATATGCCCCTTTACAAGATTTTTGCCGATCCGTTCAATACAGCTGGCCTGGTCATAGATCCTAAGATGCACAGGGGATTTGATTTTGAGGTGCATGACCTGATCCAAAACCAGAAGATCGTGTTCCATTGTCCTGAAGAATTATACGATATGCTGGTCTTCATAGGTGCAATGGGACGGTATTCCATCAAATCGGTGTATTCGAGAACCCTCAATGAGATGGCTGCAGTGTCTTCTACACAACGGCTCAACCTCATGGCAGGCCGGTATGTGGGGAAGGATGATCCTGTGTGTATAGTACGGTGCCAAAGCGGTATGCCTGCAGTAGGCGAGGTTTTGGAGCCGTTTTCCCATCCCCACCTGGTTGCTGGTTGGATGAGGGGCTCTCATTACGGGCCGCTCATGCCGTGCAGCGTCCACCGGAGTACCCCTACAAGGTTTGACGGCCCTCCCAGAGTCGTGGCGCTGGGATTCCAGCTGTGCCACGGCAAACTTGTCGGGCCCCAGGACTTTTTCGCTGACCCTGCATACGACGAGGCCAGGCGGAAGGCAAATCAAATTGCAGATTATATGCGTTCACTTGGACCCTTTGAACCTCACCGGTTGGGGCTCGAAGAACTTGAATATACCACCATGCCTCAGGTCATGGAGAAACTGGCTGAAAGATTTGAACCAATAGACTAGGGAATGAAGAAACCTATGGTAAAGCACACGATTGGATTGGAGTCAGGTGTGATTTAGATGAAATATTCAGTGCTCGGGAACACCGGGCTCAAGGTATCGGTTCTTTGCATGGGTTCATTAGTGTTGGGCCCTGCTCAGTACAACCTCTCCGGCGACGAGAGCCGGGACCTAATCGGATATGCGGTGTCAAGAGGGGTCAACTTCTTCGATACCAGCGAACTATACGGGGTATACCCGCATCTGAGATGTCTGAGCGGCAAGAGTGATATCGTGATTTCTTCGAGGAGCTATGCCGTTTCCGGAGATGAGATGAAGGCAAGTCTGGAAATGGCTAGACGCGAAATGAACAGGGACAAGGTTGAGATTTTCGGATTGCATGAGCAAGAATCGGGACTCACCCTGAAAGGCCACAGGCAAGCACTTGAGTATCTTGCAGAGGCGCGTGAAAAAGGCCTGATCGACGCTGTATCCGTTTCCACCCACTATGTGGCTTGCGTAAGATCTGCAGCACTCTTGCCCGAAGTAGATGTGATTTTTGCCATCCTCAACATAGATGGGCTTGGTATCGTCGATGGTTCACGACAAGACATGGAAGAAGCCCTCGCCTTTGCCCGTTACATGGGGAAGGGAGTATATATCATGAAAGCGCTGGGAGGAGGCCACCTGTTTCTCAGGAGCCATGAAGCTTTGTGTTACGTCAGGGACTTCCCCCACAAGGACAGCGTGTGCGTGGGCGTGAAAAACAAGGCAGAACTTGACTTCGCGTGCGAAGTCTTGTGTTCGGATATTTCGCCTGAACAAGCCGGGACATTGGCCCCGGTTGCCGGGACAACCAAGAAACGCTTGATTGTGGAAGATTGGTGCCAAGGGTGCGGCAAGTGCCAAGAAATGTGTGGGTTCGGCGCGATTTCAGTAACCGGAGGCAAAGCTGAGCTAGACCGGTCCAGGTGTATGCTATGCGGATATTGTGCCAGGGTGTGCCCCCATTTTTGCCTTAAGGTCATCTAGAAACCAAGGCGGTGAATGATTCTGAGGTCAAAGACTGACGTTCCTGAAGGAAGACTGATAGGAATAGACTTGGGGCTGAGACGCGTCGGGGTATCCATAAGCGATGAACTGGCGTGTTTTGCTCATCCGCTTTGCACCATACCCTACCGGAACCTGGAACAGGTGCTTGAAGAAACCATGAGTCTTGCAGCGACCTACAAAGCGGTAGGCTTTGTAGTCGGTATCCCCAAGAATATGGACGGAAGCTTTGGTGAATCAGCCAGAAGGGCCCTCAATTTTGCACGTAAATTGGAGGCCAGAAGCGGCCTGCCTGTTGTGCTTTGGGATGAGAGATTAACTACTTCACAAGCTGAACGGGAAATGATAGGCTTGGGAATGTCAAGACGAAGGCGCCGGACGGCAATTGATGAGGCGGCTTCGGTACTGATTCTCGAAAACTATCTTCGTAGTGTGTCAAACACGCACGGAAACCCGAAAGGCAGTGAGAACGTGAACAACCGAGATGACCGGAAAACCGACAACTTAGGAGAGCAGGCCTTTGATGATGTAATAGTGTTGTCTGACGAGGACGGTAACGAAGAGGAATTCAAACTCCTGTTGGACGGCTTATTTGTAGGAGACAGGCAATACGTTGTGCTTATGCCGGCAGATAGTGAAGAAGATGATCAACCGGAAATCGTAATCTTGCGCGTAGACAGGTTGGGTGAAGATGGAGCTACTCTCTGCACCATAGATGAGGAAGATGAATGGGAAGAGGTAATCGGGGCCCTCTATGAATTAGACCTTGAAGATGATATTGAAGTGGAAGATTACGAAGATGATGATGAAGAGCCCGGGGTTTGAAGCGTAAGGCGTGAGAGAGCCGGAGGGAGCGGGCGCGGGATGAAGTCAGTGATTAGGGCTGTTGCAATTGGGCTTCTGCTATTGTGTTGCGTTGCCGGTCTGGTGCATTTGAGCTCATGCCCGCTCCCTGCGGATTCGCCTCCGGTCGATGTGGTCATCCAGCCGGGCGCTTCTTCCAGGGATATTGCAGATACCTTATATCAGGCGGGAGTGATCAGAAGCCCCCTCTTATTCCGCCTTGTTTCTAAAGCGCTCAAAGCTGACGGCAAGATGAAAGCCGGAGAGTTTAGTTTTGAACCCGGAGTTTTCGTGTGGGATGCCATATCGGTCCTCGTAGAAGGCAAGGTTGTGTATTATCCGCTTACCATCAGGGAAGGTTTACGCGTTGAAGACATAGCTGCTGTTATTGAAGAAAAGGGATTCGGAGATAAACAAAGGTTCTTGGAACTGGCTAAGAACCCAGAATGGGTAGTTTCCCTTGCAGAATCTGAGGAACTGGCTGAGACAGTATATCCTGTGGAAGGTTATCTGTTTCCTGATACCTACAACATATCCAAGGGCACGACTGAAGAACAGCTTATTGCAATGATGATTGACCGTTTTGGTCAGGTGTTCAATCAGGAACTCCGGGATAAAGCCAAACAGATGGGGTTGTCTGTGCACCAGGTTTCAACTCTTGCCGCGCTTGTCGAGAAGGAAGCTATGGTAGATGAAGAAAGGTCCATGATTGCAGCTGTCTACTTGAACCGGCTCAGGATCGGAATGCACTTGGGTGCCTGTCCCACTGTGCTTTATGCATTGGGTAGGTCGAGCGGCACTTTGTTGCTCAAGGAACTGGATGTCGACTCTCCCTACAATACTTATAGGTATACGGGACTGCCTCCCGGGCCTGTATCCAATTTCGGAAAGGCCTCATTAGAGGCGGTCCTGAACCCCGCAGATGTGGATTACCTCTATTTTGTCTCAAAGAACGACGGGACCCACGCGTTTTCCCGCACCCTCGACGAACATAACCGGAATGTCGAACTGTACCAGGGTAACTAGTAAGCCCATGGTATGTGAATAATTCCACTGCCTTTTCAGGAACTCTAAGAAAAACTAAGAGTTCACTGGGAAGGGATGTCTATGTCAAGAAAGATATTCTCCTTAGCGACCGTAGTAGGCTTGCTCTTGTTTTGCACTGTGTTCCTCAGATCAGATATTCCTCAGTGCATGGCAGCCCCTGAATGGGCGTTGGCCGCACCGCAAACGTGGTTGGATGAGGTAAACCTTATCGCCAGGCTCATCATGGGCGAGGCCACAGGTGAACCTCTTACCGGCCAGGTAGGTGTGGCCGCCGTCATCCTCAACCGGGCTAGGAGCCCTGAATTTCCAAATACAGTTGCCGGTGTAGTGTATGATCCCTGGGCGTTTGAATCGGTGGAAAACGGGCTGATATGGACCAGGGACCCATCGCCTGAGAACATCCGGGCTGCTGAACTTGCGCTAAACGGGTGGGACCCAACTTATGGAGCGCTTTTTTTCTGGAACCCGTCAAAGCCGGTCAGCCCGTGGATATGGTCGCGCTCGATTATAGTTCAAATCGGGTCTCACGTTTTCGGCCGTTAGGTTGGGGAGGATGATTATTCATGGAAGTCAGACGGGAAAGATATGCCCTTTGGATAACTACGGCGATTGCCATTGCAGCCATTATTTTTGGTATAGTCCAGTACCGGCAGGCCCAAAAGTTTAGAATCCTAGGTGAAGTGGCCAGGCAGCGGGCGTTCTTCAACTTACTGTCCCATGTTGAGAACATGGAAGGGAACCTTGCCAAGGCAAGAGCTTCGTCGACACCTGCCCAACGCAGTGGTTTCTTGACTGCTACCTGGTCCCATTCTCAGGCAGCTCAGGAAAACCTATCGGTCATGGGGATGACGACAGTAGACCTTTCAGCTATGCAGAAGTTCGTTGCCCAGGTGGGGGATTACTGCATGGTATTGTCCCAGAAACTCGCGAGAGGCGATACTGTGACACCTTCAGAATGGGAAGTGCTCAGCACCTGCGAAACCGGAGTGAAAGATCTTGCCAGGGCACTTGCAGAAACAGGGGCCAATGCTTTCAAGGGTGGAGGCTCCCAGGCGGGGCTGTTATCTCTGAGATTGGCCTCACCGGTTCCTTCAACCGATGACGCATGGTTCAGGGGGTTTTCGGAAATCGAAAGCCTTGTACAAAGCGTACCTTCGCCGGCATATGACGGCCCCTTTTCCGACCGGGCGCTCGAGTCGAAGCCCCTTGCCAATCCGGGCCCTGAAATCTCCCCCCAAGAAGCCGAGAGGATTGCCCTTGGTTTCATGAATGAGAAAGATGATTTCACCGCTGTGCGAGTTGACAACATTGACGGAGTGGTTCCTGCTTTTCTGGTAACCGGCACGAGAGACGACGGGAGTGAAGTGTCGGTTGCAGTGGCCAAGGCCGGAGGCGCGGTTTTGTGGGGCGTGGGTCAGAAGGCCAGGACAAACCCGCAGTTGGACGTAGATGCTGCAAGGCAAGCCGCAACGGCATTCTTGGATAGGTTGGGCATGAACCGGCTCATTGAGACAGGGTGGCGCAAGCCGGAAACCCACGGTGACAGGGCAGTGTTTACCTATGCCGGCACAGGATCTGTTACGGTAGACTCAAAACCCGTCCAGGTAGTGCTTTTCCCGGAAATGGTCAAGGTCGAGGTGGCCTTGGATACCGGCGACATCATTGGCTATGATGCGGTAGCCTACCTGACAAATGCTGTATCTACAGAACTCAGGCCTCCCTTGGTTTCCGCAAAACAAGCCGGCGAAGTCCTTAACCCTGAGCTGGTCAGGCAAGGCGAGCCAAGGTTGACGGTTATTCCCTTGGTTGCAGGAAGGGCGGTTATGGCGTGGGAATTCCGGGTTACACACGCACAAGATACTTACCTCATCTACATAAATGCCATGACCGGGCAAGAAGAAATGGTGCTTCAGATGGTAATCGACGAAACCGGTTCCCTCACAATGTAAAGGGTCAGCGGAGAATATCGGAACATTTCCCGAGGAATCCTAAGTTTGATGTGTGAAAGGGGGTGATGGCTGATTGGCGCTCACTCAAACGGAAACCTGGTATCTTTCTGAATCGATCAAAGGCGAAACTCTGATGGGCCAAAAACTGGCCAACTACCTCAACCAAGTACAGGATCCTGAGTTGCGCAAACTTGTTCTTGAACTGCAAAGAAGTTGCAGGCAGCACGTTGATATGCTTATGGGCCACGTAAGCTAACTCAAAGGAGGAGGATTGTATGTCTCACACGTTAGGGGCAGGGCAGAAGCAAGGTACGCTCACTGACAGGGAAATTGCAGAAGACATCCTCACGAGCCAGAAGTACATATCAAACTACTACTACGCTCCTGCGGTTTTGGAGTCGATGGATCCGAACCTGAGAAACACGTTCCAGCAGATGCACAACGAAACCCAATCCCAAGCTAAGCAAGTGTTCGATTACCTGAATTCGAAAGGTTGGTACAAACCCAGGCAAGCTGATGCTCAATCTGTGAATGATCTGAGAAATACAGCACAGGAATCGAAACAGATCCTTGCATCGATTGCCGGGGAAATGTCTGATATAGGAGGAAAAAGCAACATGATTGGCAACCCGAACGTGTATTCCTACGGAAGTTCATCAAACCTGCCCGGCGGCGGATGGCAGTCACAGCCTGGCGGGTGGTATTCCCAGCCCCAGTCCCAGGGGTTCCAGACAGGTACAGGCCAGCAGTCTTACATGAGGACACAATCGTTTCAACCGGGAACCGGATGGCAGCCGACTTACAGCCAGCCCCCACAGTGGACCGGCACCCAGCGCGGCGAAGGCCAAAGCGGCATGGGACCAAGCAGCCTCGGCCAGTGGGCATCATGGGGCGGGCAGCCGAGTTGGATGCAAAGCGGAACAGGTACAGGCTGGCAACCGACTTACAGCCAGACCCCACAGTGGACCGGCACCCAGCGGGGTGAGGGCCAAAGCGGCATGGGACCCAGCAGTCTGGCTCAATGGACATCGTGGGGCGGCCAGCCGAGTTGGATGCAAAGCGGGACGCAAGGGCTTCACAACGTCTATGGGAGCCAGGGGGCATCTTACGGCACCCAGACTCACGGATACGGCGGTTACACTACAGGCGTGACGTCGTCGGCCCAGCCATACCAGACGGGCACAGGCTGGCAACCAACTTACAGCCAGACTCCCCAGTGGACCGGCACCCAGGCCGGTGAAGGCCAGAGTGGCATGGGGCCCAGCAGTCTGGCTCAATGGGCCCGGTGGGGCGGACAGCCGAGCTGGATCCAGTCCCAGCCAGCAACCCAGGGACAGTGGAGATAGGCAGCTAAGTCGTTAAGGGGTAGTTAGCTACCCCTTTTTGATTCATAAGTTTCTTCCGAAAGGACGATGCACTTGCCCGAACTACGATATGACATTTTGTCCGGAACCTGTACCATAATCGCCTCAGACCGGGCAAAAAGGCCGAACGACTTCAAGGCGGCCCAGAAATATGAGGGCCCGGTTCCCGAGATCGATCCTAATTGCTCGTTCTGCGTAGGCAACGAGAATGAGACCCCTCCTGAAGTGTATGCGCTGCGCGATGCCGGCGAAGCAAACCAGCCAGGTTGGCGTGTGCGGGTGGTTCCCAACAAGTTCCCTGCATTGCGTTCTGCAGAAACGGCAGAGATCGACTCAGGGATGATTGACACAGAGGCCGCACCGGAAGCGGATGATACCTCCATGTATTGGCGCATGCCCGGCATCGGGGCCCATGAGGTAGTAGTTGAGTCAGTCAAGCACAACGGCACCTTGGGCACATATACCGTAGAGGAGATGGCAGTAATCCTTGAAACCCTCAAGCAGCGGTACAGGGTGCTCAGCGATGACAAATACATCAGCTATGTGCAAATCTTCCGGAACTGGGGGCCTGAAGGCGGCGCTTCCTTGTTGCATCCTCATTTTCAGATAATAGGATTGCCGCTCATGCCGCCTGAAGTGTCCAGGGAGGTATCGCATTTCAGGGAGTACGAGTCAAAGACCGGACGGTGCCTCATGTGCGATTACATAGAACGGGAAACGGAGAAGGATGAGAGGGTGGCACTGAAAAATGATGAATTCATCGTGCTCTGCCCTTTCGCTTCAAGATTCTCGTTTGAAACTCTGATAGTGCCCAGAAAGCATTGTGTGACATTTTCGGAACTGGACAATGAAAAGGCAACGCAACTTGCAGAAGTGTTTACATCGTTGTTTCGTGCTTACGAAAATATGTTCTCGTCCCTTTCGTACAACATTGTTTTTCACACTCTTCCTCCTCCTAAGCGGTCCAGGAAGCACCCAACCGACCATTGGCATATCCACGTATATCCGCGGCTCAATGTAGAAGCGGGGTTGGAGAAGGGCGCTGCAGTCTGGATAAACCCAGTTCCTCCTGAGTTAGCAGCGCTTCAATTCGGTGGGAAAGGATGAGGTAAATTGCTGGATACAGGAATGAAGATTCTGATAGTGTCATCTGAAGTAGCTCCTTTCGCCAAGACGGGTGGATTGGCAGATGTAGCCGGTTCGCTGCCGAAAGCACTTCTCCTGCAAGGCAATGATGTGCGGGTTGTGTTGCCCCGCTACCGTAGCATATCTGATTTTCGCACCATCGGCGATTTTCCCGTTCAAGTGGGGCAGAGGAAAGTAACGTGCATCGTACGCACAAGCTTCATCGAGGCTAAGAGCCCGGATGGGGTAAAACATGTTCCCGTGTATTTCCTGGACAACTACCATTATTTTGACAGGGAAGGGTATTATGGTTATCCGGATGAAGCAGAGAGGTTCAGCTTCTTCAACCGGGCAGTGTTGACTATGTGTGAGCATCTTAACTTCATCCCGGATGTAGTTCACTGCAACGATTGGCAGTCCGGATTTGTGCCTCTTCTTATAAGGGAAAGGGTGCCCGGTAATCCGGTATGGGAAGATGTGGCTACTTGCTACACCATACACAACCTGCGGTATCAAGGTAATTTCCCAAAGCAGACGCTTCATTTCTTGGG
The DNA here is from genome assembly GCA_012841065.1 of Bacillota bacterium. Taxonomy (GTDB): domain Bacteria; phylum Bacillota; class Sulfobacillia; order Fermentithermobacillales; family Fermentithermobacillaceae; genus DTU015. The sequence goes on along the minus strand of DUVI01000053.1, from coordinate 75,183 downwards.
TGTCCCGGAACGCTATTTCCACCCTGAAGGAGTAGAGTATTACGGCCAAGTAAACTTCATGAAGGCCGGCATAGTGTACGCGGATGTACTGAACACGGTATCAGAGACATATTCCCGGGAAATACAGACACCCGAGTTCGGTGAAGGCCTCGATGGGATTCTCAGAAAGCGCGGCAGGGACCTGTTTGGAATTGTGAACGGGATCAACTACCATGAGTTTGACCCCAGCACTGATCCGAGAATTTACAAGACGTATGATTCCCAAAGCATAGACAAGAAAAAGGAAAACAAGTGCGCCTTGCAGAGAGAACTTGGATTGCCCATATCGGAGCGTCCCCTCATCGGGATGGTCTCCCGGCTTGTAGATCAGAAAGGCCTTGATATACTCCTCGAATCGATCCATAGGGTACTGTCCATGGATGTGCAGTTTGTGCTGTTGGGGACAGGAGATCCCCATTATGAACAAGCGTTTGTCTCCGTAAAGGAGCGCTATCCCGACAAAATGGCCGCAATAATCGGCTTCAGCGGGGTACTGGCTCAGAAAATCTATGCAGGTTCCGACATGTTCCTCATGCCTTCAAGATACGAGCCGTGCGGACTAGGCCAGCTGATTGCCATGAGATACGGCTCAGTCCCCATAGTTCGCAGGACCGGAGGCCTCCAGGACACTGTACTGGATTACGATGCCAATAGCGGGACAGGTAGCGGCTTTGTGTTCTGGGATTACTCTGCAGACGACCTAGTGGGCGCTGTATCCAGGGCGGTTAGGGCGTACAACAACAAGGAGGCATGGCAAGCGTTTGTAGTCAATGTAATGCAGCGGGACTTCTCGTGGAACAGGTCAGCGGCCCTGTACACTGAGCTCTACATGGAGGCACTTGCACGCAAGGGGCGGATTGAAAGGCCTGCTTGATTACAAGTGTTGGGCGGTTTCCATGTAGCAGTCAACGAGCCTGCTGCAGGTTGTTTCCAATGAAAACTTTGATGCATTGGCCAATGCGTTGGATTTCATGGTAGTCAGCAACTCCTGGTCTTCCAGCAAGGCCAGGGTTTTTTCAGCAATGGCTTCAGGGGCGTTTTCGCACAAGTATCCGTCTACATCATGTTCGACCATATCTCTGACACCAAGCGCCCCTACCGCTACACACGGAACACCGGCTGATTTTGCCTCAACTATGACCAGCCCCTGGGTTTCTGTTACAGATGCAAACAAGAACACATCTGAACTTGCATACATGTGGGGCATGATATCAGGAGGTGTTTTGCCCGTGAATATGATCCTGTGGCTTACGTTTAGCTTGTTGGCAAGTTCGACAAGGGTTTCGTGCAAGGGCCCGTCGCCCACCATCACAAGGTAGCAGTCTATGTGTCTCTGGATTAGGGCAAACGCTTTGATTAGGGTCTCAGGATTCTTTTCAGGCCCTAACCTCCCGCAGCTGAGGAGCACCGGAACGCCGGACGGAACATTGAACGTGTTACGTATGTAGCCCGGGTCTCCTTGGCGGAAACGGTTAACATCAATGCCGGTCGGGATTACGAAGATTTTGGTTTTCACCTTGTGCTCGATAAGATAGTCTCTGATTGCAGTGGACGGGGCTATTACTGCGTTTGCCTGCTTGGCGGTCATGAAAGACCCTGCTTCGATAAGTTCAGATGCCATTGGCCCTATGACAGGTAGGTAGTGTGAGTACAGGGTGTACATTGTGTGGTAAGTAAACACCACCGGGATCTTGAGGAGTTTGCCCATCCTTAGTCCCATCTTACCAAGGTTAAACGGCGAATGAATATGGATGATTTCAGGCGAGATTTCGCTTAGGGCGATTAGATGCTTGGGATTCGCAGGAAAAGCTATGTAATAGTCAGGTTTGGTGGGCGCTTTTATGGACTGGAAGCGATAAATCTTATCCTCGTGAGTGGTCCCCGGATAGGAAGGACAGAACACTGTAACGTCGTGGCCCATAAGCTCCAAGGATTCTTTGGTGGTTGCTACAGAGCGAGTAACACCTGAAATATAAGGATAGTAACTGTCAGTCCACATTGATATACGCACGTTGCTCACCATATCTATTATGTTCCGTTTTCTGCCGGAACACAAGGCGCAGGGATATGGTTGGGTAGGCGGGAATTTCATTTTTCAAGCCTATGAGGTTAGAATAGGTATAGCACTAGGCGAAAGGAGCATTTTCCAAATGTCAATTAAGAAGGCGATTTTCCCTGTGGCCGGATTGGGCACAAGGTTTTTGCCGGTGACCAAAGCACAGCCAAAGGAAATGCTGCCCATAGTAGATAAACCTGCAATCCAATATGTTGTCGAAGAAGCAGTTCAGTCCGGAATCGAGGACTTCCTGTTCATTACAGGGAAAGATAAGCGGCCATTGGAAGACTACTTCGATCATTCAGGCGAACTTGAACACCATTTGGAGAAACAGGGAAAGACCGACCTCTTGGAACTGGTCCGTAACATAGCTTGCATGTGCCAGATATATTACGTAAGGCAGAAAAAGCCCCTGGGGTTGGGGCATGCGGTATGGTGTGCCAAGCAGCATATAGGCGACGAGTGTTTTGCAGTGCTATTAGGCGATGACATCGTAGAGTCTGATAAGCCCTGCTTAAAGCAAATGGTAGAAGTGTACGAGCAGACCAAAAGGCCCGTGATTGCTATACGCCGGGTTCCCAGGGAAGAGATTTCGTCCTACGGCATAATACAAGGGAAACCTTTGGGCGACGGGTTGTGGGAAGTTACAGACCTGGTGGAAAAGCCCCGTCCCGAAGAAGCTCCGTCGGATATGGCAGTTATCGGCCGTTACATATTGCCGCCGGCAATATTTCCCATACTTGAGAGCCTGGAGCCTGGAAGAGGCGGTGAGATTCAGCTCACAGATGCCCTGAGGGTACTTGCTCAGGAGGAACCCATCATCGGCTACGAGTTTCAAGGCATAAGATATGATGTGGGGACTCCCAAAGGGCTGCTTATTGCCACGATTGAGATGGCATTGGCCCGGACAGACCTGGGTGAGGAACTTGAACAGTATCTGGTTCAGTTAGTCCGGAAACGAGATCTGCTGTAACGAAGATGTCTTAAGCCCTCCGCAACGGCCTGCTACAACCTTGCGGCCCCTAAGAATAAAGCAGCGGAGCTAGGACAAAACATACTAAGGTGTATACGAAGTATTTTGTTCATGCTTGGGGAGGCCAGTGTGAGCAAGGTTGAGAGGTCTGGAGTGTGCGGAAACGAAGAAGACTGCTGCCCCGGCACCTGTTCCAGGATAAAGCAAGTGCTGTTTGCGTTCGGCTGCGTGTTTTTGTTTTTCCTGGGTTTGCTGGCCAATTACCAGATCATCGATTCTATTAGCGGGATCAGGTACATAAGGCCTGCTTCGTTGCAAAGGCGGGAAAGCGTGCCTGTAGCTTTGGCTAGGGGCCGGATACTTGACATAAACGGTGTGCCGCTTCATTACCCGTCCTGGCACTCAGTTCTGGCTGTTTTCCCTTCTAAGATAGAAGATAAGCAGAGGTTTGTAGACGAGGTTGCAGCACTTACAGGGATGGATGAAGACAGCCTTCGAGCAATCCTGGATGCTCACAGTGCTCCGTTCAAACTGTTGAGAGGGTTGCCTCCTGAGCAGATAGCAGCGATAATGCATAAATCCATTCCTGGGCTTGTTGTGATCCCGGAGGAAATCAGATACGGACCCGGATCTCTGGCAAGGCATGTGGTGGGACACATAAGGCCCAATGCATACGTCAACCCAAAGGACAACGTGGGAGAGAGCGGGCTTGAAAGCTGGTTCCAAACCAGCCTTGCAGGAGGGACCTCTGCATGGGTGGGAACCCTGGTCACGGGAGATGGTTCTGAGATCCCCGGAACAGGTGTGAGGATGGGTTTCACAGGAGAGTATCCTCAAGATCTACTTACTACGCTGGATGTCAATATCCAGTACAAGGTGGAGCGTGTCTTGGACCAAGAGGGGATGGGGAGGGGTGGCGTGGTTGTATTGGATGCAATGAGCGGTGAAATCCTTGCAATGGCGTCCAGGCCCCAGTACGATCAAAACAATCCTGAAGAGTACTTCCTCCTTCCCGATGCTCCTTTCGTCAACAGAAATATCAGCGATTTTACCCCAGGCTCGATTTGGAAAACTGTGGTGCTGGCCTTGGCCCTTGAGAAGGGTTATGTAACTCCTGACGAAGTGTTTGAGTGCGACGGCCGGATCGAGATTGGCTCTACCGTAATAAGGTGTGGTTCTTCGCCTGAAGGTCACGGGAGCATTACGGTAAAGCAAGCACTGGCCCAGTCGTGCAATTGCACCCTGATTCAGGTCGGGTTGAGGATACCGCCTCAAGAGTTGATTGACTGGGCTGTAGAATGTGGCTTTGGCAATAAGTTGCACCTGCCCCTTTCCCAGCAATCTGCCGGGATCCTGCCTGAACCAAACTCGATGTTCTCAGGTGATGTGGGCAATTTCTCTATTGGCCAAGGCTATCTTACAGTTACCCCGGTTCAAGCAGCGTGTTTTTACAGAGCCGTCGCATGCGGCGGGAAATGGAAGAATCCAGGGCTCGTTGCAGGTGCAGACTTCCCGGAAAAGACCTTGTTTTCCGGGAAGGTATCCCAGTTTTTGCAGGAAGCGCTGCTGCTTTCTACCCTAGAAGGTACAGGCAAGGCAGCTTGGGTGCCAGGTTTCGGCAGTGCAGGCAAGACGGGAACAGCAGAAATGAACGATGGCCCTGCTTCAAACCAGGCGTGGTTCGTAGGCTGGACTCCAATCCTGTCGCCTAAGTATGTGATCTGCGTGTTTTGTGAAAGATCCGGTGACGGGCCTTCTATAGCTGCCCCCCTCTTCAGAAAGATAGCTGAGCAGTTGCTTGGTTGCAGGTAGACCGCACACTGTTCATGTGGTACCATTTGTGAGTAGATGCGTGGATAGAAAGGGGTTCTTCCTATTGGGCTCAGCGATAGTCTACTGGTTGTGGTTCCTTGATGTGCTCGGCCTGAAGTCGGTTGCCTCCAAAGGGTTTGCCAAATACGCTAGGCCCGAACATCATCCATATGTCGTGTACATGGCAGCTAAGCAGCGGATTCGTTCCGGCAACAGGCAAGAGGCAAAGGTGCTGCTCGAGAAATCCCTTGAAAAAAGGCCCTCACTTAGATGCGGCCGGCTGCTTATCCATGTGTTTATCAAAGACAAACAGTACCACAGCGCGCTCAATGTGGCGCAGCGTCTGTCACAGATTGAACCTGAGAACCCTTGGCCTTATCTGCTCATAGGAGATATCCAGTACTTTTTCCTGAAAGACACCGACAGCGCTTTTGAGTCGTTCAAGCAAGCGCTTGACATATGCAGGCAACTCAATAAGAAGAACCCGCTGAAAGTGGCTTACAAGCGGGTGTGCCGTATCTTGGAGGAAAAGGGCATGGAAGATGAACTCATCGACCATCTGGCCGAGTTCATCAAGTTGGAGTCATCAAACTTTCACGACCATGAATTTCACATACTTGTCAGCGGCTTGATTGACAGGGGGCAGAGGGACAAGGCCCGGGATATCCTGTCCCTGGGCATAAAGGCGTATCCCAGAAGTTTGTTGCTGAGGCAGGCCTGGGAGACCCTTGGGTTTGGACAACAAGAAGACTTGCCTCCAATTCCTATGCGGGGCAAGGCGCCTCCTTCAGATGTTGAGTTAATACCTGTGAAGACCAAATTGTTTGTGGAGAACGATGACCCTGTTGAGGCAATGAAGCAACACGTGACCCAACCCCAGCCTAAAGACATAGCAACCCTATCTTCATGTGTGGCAGGGCTCATGGAAGGGCGTATTTTCATGGAAGGCGCAGTTGAACCTGGTTTTGTCGCCAAGACCCTGTCGCGCTTCGTAGATCAGAAAGACGTCCCCTTTGGCGGCGCTGCACCTATGGCTAACCCTTTGTCAATGCAAGTATTGCTCGAGGAGATTGGAACGTTAAGAACGCTTGTTGCAGCGGCAGCAGGCGCAGTGGGCAAGCTTCTCGGCAGGAAGGGTTGGTTCTATGTTGTCGGGGGCCAGGATGCAGGGCAAATCGACGATGTGTTGGGCAGCCTGCCGCCCTATGACTATTACGTGATTATGGGGCCTGAGGATCCTTCAGGGCTGTCAAATAGGATGGCCCGGGAGTTAGGGTGCGAAGCTGCTATCGTAGATGCCAACGATCTTGGGGTGGCGTGGGCTGTGGGATATTCTTCAGGAGTTGACCCTGCATGGCTTGAAGAAGTGATGTCGTGTAATCCTGCAGGTAACCAGGAACAACAAACCCCGATAGTGGTCGTGAGGCGCAAACCGTCAAACCTCTCTGATACTGTGTGATTTTCTCCGGGACACGCACACAGATGGGCCCGGCGCAATAGTATATAGATGTGCTATATCAGGCCCAATCTGTTTGACCGGAGGGAACATAAGCTTGCATCAACTGCTTCTTGGCATTGCTGCAATTATTCTCGAGGCAGTCCTGAATTGCTTCGGATATCTTACAGGCAACCATTTTCCCCCGCCCCTCTCAGAAGCTGACGAGTCTTTTCACTTAGACGGAGTAAAGGAAGGCAACATGGCCAGCAGGAACGTGCTGGTGGAACATAACTTGAGGTTGGTGGCCCATATCGTGAAGAAATTTGACCCGAACCCCCAGGATGTAGAAGATCTGATATCTATCGGGAGCATAGGGCTTGTTAAGGCCATCGACACTTTTTGCCAGGACAGGGGGACCAGGCTGGCAACATACGCATCAAAGTGCATTGAAAACGAAATCCTCATGCATCTAAGAGCCACCAAGAACAGCAGAAGTGAAGTCCACCTGTTTGAACCTTTGACTTCTGATTCAGACGACGGCGATGTGTCTTACATCGATATCATCAAAGATCAGGAACCTGATATTGCAGATGTGGTTACTGCTAAGGTTCAGGCTGAAAACGTGCTTGCACGGTTTGATCTGCTGGATGATAAGGAGAAGCAGGTTTTGCAGTACCGGTATGGACTGAACGGCAACTTCCAGAAGACTCAAAGAGAAATCGCCAATATGCTTGGAATATCCCGCTCCTATGTGAGTCGCATTGAAAAGCGGGCCCTTGCCAAACTTGCCAAAGTGTGCAGGTCTTGTGCAACCTAGGCCATGCGAACCGCCCCTTCCTATAGAGCCCATTGCAGGATATGATTAACTACCGGGTTGAAATTGGGTAATATAGGGAGGGGTGTCTTAGATAGTGTCAAGCAATACACAGGTTCGCCGTAGATCTATCATGCAACTTCTGACTCCGTCTTTGCACATTGAGACAATATATGACTTGCCCTCTGCCTGGCTTAAGGAACGGGCAATTACGTCTATTATCACCGATCTTGACAACACTCTTGTTCCATGGCGGGATTACAGAGTGGCTGAAGAACTGGCTGATTGGTTCGATTCCCTGCACCGAAGCGGGTTTAAGACTCTGATACTCACAAATGCCAGGCCTGCTCCTACCATTGTAGAAGTGTCACATAGACTAAATACCGAACTGATTGTGGGAGCCAGGAAGCCCATTTCCCGTTTCTTCAGAAGAGCCCTTGAGTTACTTGATTCAAAGCCACATGAAACATGCGTCATCGGTGACCAGATCTTTACCGATGTACTTGGTGGGAATATTGTAGGTTGCCACACGGTGCTTGTGGAGCGCATCGGACACAAGGAGTTTGTGGGCACCAAGTTCATGAGATTGCTTGAGAAACTGGTAAAAAGGCGTATGGGCACAGTGTGAGAGGAGGCAAGCACGATGTCACATGACGGTTCAGGCAGGTCTTACCTTACCGGTATCGCCCGGGCGTGTTTCGAACATGGCGCTTCGTATGTGTATATAATGCCTGAAAACAAGCCCCTTGCCAGGATAGGTCTGGACCAACCGGTTCCCTTTGGCGACTCGCCGCTTGAGAAGACCCACATAGAGGAGTTCCTCGATAGCCAAGTACCCTCGCCCCATAAGGAGGCTTTCGCTTCAACAGGGTTTGCCCGTTTCGCGTTTGCCCTGTGTCCGGGAGCGAGGTGCAGGGTTGATCTGATCATGACCGTGGACGGGCCTTCTGCTGTCATGCACTTCTTGCCCGACGCCTTGCCGGGTATTGATATGCTGAATGTTCCCGGAAAGGTTATAGAGTTTGCTGCTGCTAGCTCAGGGGTATTCTTGATTTGCGGAAAGCCCCGGGCGGGGAAAACCACCACGCTTGCTTCAATCCTGCAGAAGATAAACCGAACATTTTTCAATCATATCGTTTGGATTTGTGAGGCAAGCGAATACTTGCTGGGACCTTCCAGGAGTTTTGTGAACCAGATTGAAACCGGGTACTTGGGGAAGGTGTTTGACGTGACTCAAAGGGCGGTCTGGATAGGCGCCGATGTTGTCGCGTTGGACATACGGATAGATGAGAACCTGGCGTGGCAGGCGGTGAGTGCTGCGGAAAGAGGCGCAAGTGTGCTGATGGTGGTTCCGGCATCAGATGCCGTAGCTGGGCTTGAAAACCTGGCTAATACTGTGAGTTCAGCTTCCCGCCAGGAATTTGCCGCCAGGCTTTCCCGGGTGTTCAGTGGAGCTCTCTATCAAGAACTCATCCAGGGAGTTAAGTCCCCAGTGCCTGCTATAGAGTTTCTCGTAGGCACAGAACCTGTACGTAACCTTCTGAGGGAAGGCAGGTTCCCTCGAATTAAGGATCTTATAGCTGCAGGTGGCAAATACGGAATGAAAACGCTTGAATCAAGCAAGCAACGTTTATCCGATGAAGGTCTTATCTAGCCAGGTTTTTGTACGATGATACCTAGTGAGACTTTTCATTGGAGGCATTGTATGCTTGACATTCTGATTGCAGTAGACCAACCTTCAATGCCAAGGGGATTTCAGGCCATGTTCCATGAGAGGGGCGACGTGCGCCTATGGTATAAAGGTGGCGCGTACCCTGATTCCAGGCGGCCTGCCACTGCTGCCTGCTACGACGTAATAGTGGTTTGCAGCAACCGCTCTGACAAGCAACTGACATTAGAGAGAATATCTGCGCTGAAACGGCGATATGCAAATTCAAGCTTTGTGCTCATGGCTCAAGGTTTGGAGTGGTTCAGCATAGCAGAGTACTGTCGGGTGGGTGTATACGGGTTCGTTGACGAACATGCAACCGAGGACCAGATTGCTTCAGCCATCTCTGCAGCTGCGAGAAACGACTTGTACGTGTCGTCTTCAATAATGGACCGGCTGGCAGTCACTAGTGTACCCAATTTCTATGAGATTTTCGGTTGCGTCGAGTCGACTCTGGGCGACATCAGCAAACTCAGCGAACGGGAGCTGGAAACTCTTAATCTTGTAGCCAAGGGCATGTCCAACAAGGCAATTGCTGAACGACTGTTTATCAGCGAAAAAACTGTGAAGAACCACCTTTACAATGTTTACAAGAAATTGGGGGTCCGGGATAGGACCCAGGCAGCCATTGCTGTACTTAAGGCGCTTTGCTCGGCTCAAAATAGGTCTTTTGGTCCTATATAAAAAAATGTGCCTTGGCTCGATTATGTAATTGAGTTGTAATGGTTGCCGCAGATCACCCCCCGAGATGCGACAGCTACACTTTTTGGCCTGGGGTTTAGCTCCAGGCTTTTTCTCTGTATGGAACTCATCTATAATCTAAGTATGTCATTTGGGACACCTTTGAAGGGTATAGCCTGCTTAGGGGAAGAAGCCGTGTTGGATGAAGTAGTAAAGGGATGTGGCCACTGAACTTATGGCCAGCAAGAAGGACCAGGCTGCACCGGCACGGTTATTGTCTCTGAGCAATATCCATGACCAGGACAGGGTGTAGACACCTATGATAATCGAAACAATCACTCCTATTATGTGCATAATCTAGTAGTTCGCACTTGTCTTGGTGGATATGCATCAAGGGTGTACAATGCTTGAAACCCGGCGGGTGATGATACAATAACAACGCTGGCCGTCTGCAACACGCAGCCGGCGCTGCTAAGTAGGAGGGTGGTCTTTGAAGAGAGCATTTTCAGGCGTTCAGCCGTCAGGAGTTTTGCACTTAGGGAATTACTTCGGTGCAATCAAGAGGTTTACAGATTTCCAGGATGAGTATGACTGCTATTATTGCATCGTAGATCTCCATGCGATAACCGTGTATCAAGATCCAAAGGAATTACCACGTCTGATAAACGACACTGCGCTATACTATCTTGCTGCGGGACTCGACCCGGAAAAGTCTACGCTGTTCGTTCAGTCAGACGTGCCGTGCCATGCTGAGCTTTCGTGGATGCTTGAGTGCGTAGCTACTTTCGGTGAGTTATCAAGGATGACTCAGTTCAAAGAGAAGTCGAAAGGTAACGAGTCATTTTCGTCGGGGCTGTTTACATACCCGGTACTTATGGCCGCAGACATTTTGCTATATGATGCCGATGTGGTTCCTGTAGGTGAAGACCAGAAGCAGCATGTTGAGCTGTGCAGAAATGTCGCACAGCGCTTCAACAGCCGTTACGGAGAGACTTTCAAGATACCCGAGGCCATAATCCCTAAGTTCGGGGCACGGATAAAGTCTCTTCAGGACCCTGAGAAGAAAATGTCGAAATCGGATCCGAATCCTTTGGGTTACATTAGCTTGTCTGATTCCAAAGATGAGATCGTAAACAAGGTCCGGAGGGCGGTCACAGATTCAGGGCGGGAAATAGTGTATTCACCTGAAGACAAGCCGGCAATAGCCAACCTTATAACCATCTATTCCTTGTGTACCGGGCTCGAGTTTTCCGAGATCGAAAGAGAGTTTGAAGGTAGGGGATATGCAGATTTCAAACAAGCGCTTGCCGACGCAATAATCGAGGCCCTTGCGCCAATACATGAGAAGTACCGCCGATATGCAGAGTCGGGGATGGTTGCAACCATTCTCAAGCAAGGAGCGGCAAAGGCCAACGAAGTGAGCTCCCAAGTGCTTAAGCGGGCAAAACAGAGGATGGGGCTTTCATTACTCGCTGATCCCGTGGGTCGGAAATTGCGTTAGTGCGTAATAGGCATTGCCATAATTTACAATAATTGCTATGATGGGGCAAGCGATGTCACACCTTGCGATATTGTGACATGAGCATTCGCCAGGCAACACTAAATGCGACCGGAGGTAGTGTGCTTGCTTTCTTCTGTGTTCAGCGCAACGGTGTCTGGCGTAGACGGGCTTCGTGTCATAGTCGAGACTGACGTTTCAGGTGGTTTGCCTTGCCTTGAAATCGTAGGAATGCCTGCAGCTTCGGTAAAAGAAGCTAAGCACCGTGTGCGGTCAGCTATCAGAAACTCCGGGTTTTCACTCCCATCGCGCAGGATTACAGTGAATTTGGCTCCGGCCGGGCTTCACAAAGCAGGGACGCAACTTGACTTGGCAATGGCAATGTCTCTGTTGGTTGCGTCCGGTGGGCTTCCGGCCGCAAACGCCGTTCAAGACTACGGCTTCCTGGGCGAGTTAGCACTAGATGGCAGCATCAGGCCTGTTCCCGGAGTACTTGCGATGGTGTTGGCGCTTTACGAATCAGGTCATCAAGGAGCCGTTATTCCTGTAGACAACCAGGGTGAGGTAGCCTTCCTGAAGGGGTTCGACATACGGGTTGCGTCGAATCTCACCCAAGTGGCCCGATTTGTGAGTCAAGAGGCATGCCTTCCCTGTGCCATGGCACCTACGCCCCAGGATAATACTCCTTCCGGTTCTGCAGCATATGACCAAATCAGGGGACAGCGTGCGGCAAAAAGGGCCTTGGAGATAGCGGCAGCGGGCGAACATAGCATCCTCTTGGCAGGGCCTCCGGGGGCGGGGAAAAGCTTGCTAGCTAAAGCGCTTCCGGAAATAATGCCGGATCTGAGCCTTGAGGAGGCGGTGACCGTGACTAAGATTCACAGTGTGGCGGGACTGCTTCCAAATGGAAGCGGGCTCTTGAGACAGCGTCCTTTCAGGGCTCCCCATCATACGGTGACTCCTGTTGCAATGGTTGGGGGCGGGGCAATCCCCAGACCCGGTGAAATAACCCTCGCCCACAGGGGTGTATTGTTCCTGGATGAGCTCCCGGAATTCTCTTCCCAGGTAATTAACGCACTTCGCCAACCCCTTGAAGACGGGGTGGTCAACATCACCCGCGGAGGGGGCACCTACCGTTTCCCGTGCCGGATGCTTCTTGCTGCTGCCATGAACTTCTGCCAATGCGGGTATTGGGGCAGCGACCTGCAACACTGCCAATGTACCCCTTACCAACGGCGCCGATACATTTCCAAAGTCAACGGACCCCTGCTGGACAGGATAGATATCTTTATGCCTGTGCAGAGAGTGGATGTCGAAGACTTGGCCCGGGACTGCTACGACGAAACGTCAGAATCGGTAAAGCAAAGGGTTAAAGAGGCAAGAAAACTACAAAGGCAGCGGCTTGAAAGCGTTGGCCTTACCACGAACTCTGAGATGGGCCCCAGGGAACTGTCAACCTTGCTCAGCATTTCTGCATCAGGGCGAAAACTACTGCTTGACGCTTACAGCCGGATGGGACTGTCTGCCAGAGCATACTACAGGGTGATGAGGGTTGCCGCTTCCATAGCCGACCTGGCGCTGTCATCGAGGATCGAAGAGGAGCATGTGGCTGAAGCGTTGTCCTACAGGCAACGGATTCTTGAATGAACGGGCACAAGTTGGCGCCCTATTGCGTGGGTCATATCATAGAAGACCAGGCATGCGATTACTTGCGTCAAAAGGATTATTGCATCATTTGCCGTAACTACCGTTCGCGATATGGGGAGATTGACATAGTCGCGGGCCAGCGTTCGGTGCTTGTGTTTGTTGAAGTCCGTTACCGGAAGCGCGGTTCCTTGGTTACACCCCAAGAATCAGTGAACAGGACAAAGATACATAGGCTTAAACTGGCCATACGTGACTTCCTGTACAAGCACAGCCGGATTGTACAGGACTACGACAGCATGCGTGTGGATCTGATATGCGCGTCGGAACCTAAAGATTCGCCCTCACCGGGTTTTACGATAATTCAAGGGATTATCGAGTTTTGAAACGGGATTACAGGTCACTGGCCTTGCACACAATGTTGCCGCCGCACTTCTTGGCATGGTACATCGCCCAGTCAGCCAGCCGGATAAGGTCTCTGCCGACTGTTGAATCTTCAGGGTAAGATGCTATGCCGACGCTTAAGCCGATGTTAAAAGAGGAGTCTTTATAGTATACAGGTGTGCTGCAAACGGCAATAAGGCTCTTGCCTATTGCTTCTGCAGTTTCTATGTCAGTGCCCGGACAGATTATCACGAATTCGTCGCCGCCGTACCGGATGATCACATCTTGCGGCCTGGTAGTGGCGGACAGGGCTTTTGTTACGTCAACCAATACTGAATCTCCGGCTTCATGCCCGAAGGTATCGTTAATCCGCTTAAGACCGTCTAAGTCGATGAACACGAAGCTACACGGGGTGTTCTCCGCCGCCAATTTAGGGAACTCGAAGTTCAACCAGTCTTCCAGGTATCTGTAGTTTAGCGCCTTAGTCAAAGGATCGGTGCGGGATTCCTCGGTTCTCAAATCTAGTTCCCGCTGGAACCGCATTAGATGTGATACTACAAGCACATGGGCAAAAGTCAGCAAAAGCCCAACGTTCCCAATGAAGGAGCACAGCAGCGCGCTTGTCAGGGAGAGGAGGTACATAAGGGGGAGAAGGCAACGTCTGTTCACAAAGGTCATCTGTTCAAAGCAAGCCCTCCAGCTTACTTGCTGTTCCTTACACACAGCTATGCTTACCAGGATAATATTGCACAGGTCGAAGACGCTCATACCCAGCACCAGGGCGATTATTTCACAGGTTATCGTGGGAGGCGCAATACTCCTCACAAGTTGAGCGGTGATGTTTGCCACGCCAAGGCTGATCGCCAACTGCCCGCCGTTAAATAAGGAGGTAAGCAGAGCCTTCTGCAGGAAAATGCTTTGAGAAAGCATAGCCGGCACCCCTGTAAGGATGGCCAGGGGGAGGCCGTAACAATAAAGGGCGGCAAACAGAATGGGCCATGTTGCATGTAGCTCGACTTTAGGCGCGAGTTTTATGGGTTGGTTGAAGCTTATGATGCCCAGTATTGCGAAAATTGCTGTGGTGTATGGGTCCGGCGGGTTGTAGTCTATGAGCACCAAAGCCGAGAAACTCAGCCCCACTCCTGCCACTAAGCCCATGTATGCGATCAACCACTTCCGTTCAGTGCCTGTCAGTCGAGTTGATATCCAGCGGTTGTTGTGGGCAGCTCCGGGCCTGTTCACGAGTCATACCTCCAATGGATTCAGACAAGCGCCTTCTTGTGACAATTCCTGCCTTGGGAAACACCGTTAACAACCGTTGCTCCTGATATTACATGTTTTCGGTAATTGAATGCAACAAGTGAAGACATGCTCACCTGGCAAAGAACACCATTTGGGTAGAGTCAACACCTATCGGAGAATCTACATGTAAGGATTCTTGTTCATGAAACACCTCCAACCCTGATATTTCAAGTATCAGCTTTAGCTCCCTGGGGAAGTAGTACGTCATGGTACAAGAGTAAGATGCTTCTCGCAACAAATTGTCTGCTTCATCGTACTCTTCAAGGCGTATGACATTGTGCTCAAGCTGGTTGACGAAATCATACATGGTTGTAAACCTGTCAATAATCGTGGTGCCTGTGAGAGGGTGCTCAAAAGCTGCAATTCTTTCAACGCGGTTGATGTCTACCATGTAGGGGATATCCGGAATGCTGTTGTCCAGAATGAAAACCCCTGTCGGCTTCAGGTGGCGTTTGACACTTTGCAGTGCTTTGATGAGCGTGGTGTGTTCCAGAAAGTGATTGATCATGTTGCATGGGGCGATGATTAGGTCGAATTGCTTTTTCAGGTGCAATTGGGTGATGTCTTGCTTGATAACTGTCACTCTGGATCTAACAGTCTCATCCTCCATGCCTAGTTTGGCTTGGCAACGGAGGAGCATATCGTCGGAACAGTCTACCCCGGTAACGTGAAAACCTGCTCTGGCCAGGGGTATCAGTATTCTGCCGGTCCCTGAACCCAATTCCAAGACTTCAGGGCCAAACTTACGTGCGAACTCTAGATATGAATCCACGTCGGGCAAACCGGCGTGGAGTATGTCGTAAAACTCAGTGAAGAAGCCACTGTACATCCCCTGCGTCATACTTTCACCCCTGGTAAGAGGATACTGCGTTGTAGGAGCGTCCATCGGGCAACAAGCTCTTTACCGGCTCAAATGAACGCCTGTGGATGGGACACGGGCCCATTTGCCTGAGGCATTCTACATGCTCCTCGGTGCAATATCCTTTATGCTTAGCAAAGCCATATCCCGGATATATCTCCTCAAATTCAGTCATCATCCTGTCCCGTATGACTTTGGCCACAATCGAGGCACAGGCTACAGAGGCTACCCTGTTGTCAGCTCTTATGAGCGCTTCTTGGTCCATTTCCAGGTCAGGGATAGGGTATCCGTCTACGACAACAAGGTCAGGCGGGCATTCTTTAAACACAAGCATCTGAATCGCAGATTTCATTGCTGAAAAGGTAGCGGTTACAATGCCGAACTCATCGACAAACCGGGCAGATCTGATACCTACGCCAACGGCGAGGCTGGTGTCGAGGATATAGTCAAAGAGGCGTTCCCGCGCTTTTTGAGACAGTTTTTTGCTGTCGTTGAGGTTAGGAATTCTCGGATGAGCCGGAAGGATCACAGCCGCAGCCACCAAAGGGCCTGCTACAGGTCCTCTTCCAGCTTCATCCACACCAGCTATGTGCTGCGCTTTAGGGCGCCTCAGGTCTTCCCATTCATATAACTTGTTGACCCTGGCGATTTCTGCTATGTGAGACCTCAATCATTACACTCCTCTGTAGTGCCTGCTACTACTGATTTCGCCGCAGCAAGGCCAACTCCTTTTTTGGACGGAGTTTAGAGGAGCAGATGTTATTTCGGCGTAGGAGGACTGTCTGCATATCCTGAAGTAAACACGAAAATCTTCAGGTCGTAGTCAGCTGCAGTGTTTCTGAACTTCGACTCCCAATCAAATTGCTTCCATTCAGGCCAGGTCCTAAAATGCCCGCGGATTGTCATTCCCAGGCCCAGAATATCCGATTCCATGGCAGTCAGTTTCGTGAACACTTTGCTTAGGAGAGCTTCCAGGGTCTGTTCAGCTGCTTCGACGATTTCACCGTGGTAACCAGGTGACAGCTGGATTTCTCTGGCGGTGGTTTCTTCCATGGAAGCGGTGATTCTTATCTTGAAGGTAACGCTTACCCTGTCGCCGTCTATCTTGGTCTTCCTTGTAACCGAACGGTGTTGGAATACCAGAGTGGCGATTCTTTCCGGGACCCGGGGCATGACAATGTCAAAGAATCCCCTGGAAAACCTGCCGCTTAGTATGTTAGCTGCCATGGTTTCCTTGGGGTCTAAGGTGCCTATCATCTTCATTTTGAGGCCTTCTTTCTTAAAGACGGCTGAACCGGCGAGCTCGATTATACTTTCAGGTGCATTTTCTTCGTTTCCGGTTTTCTGCTCCTCATCCGGCTCTTCCGTTTGTTCAGGAACCGGTTCAACGGAGGAGGCAAGGGTCAGGTAAGGTGTCCACGGTTCGGTTTGCCCTGTGCCATAAGCTACCAGGAAGTCGTAAATCGAAGTAAAAGGGCAGATGCCCAACTCCTGGTTGCAGCTTTGGATGAGCTTAACCAGGTAATTCGAAGGCTCAGTCTCTTCGGGTACCCTGAAATTCCTGATGAATTCGGAGGCGCTGCCTTTGCATACAGCTACCAACGTGTTCTGCCTGAATTCAAGGTTCCGCGAAAACACGTCAAGTATTATGCCTGCATCCTCCCGGGCCAGGTCCTCTCCCAGTATCACTACTTGCGTGTGGGCCGTAGTGATCCGTCTTGAAGCCATTGTGGTCATTCTTCCAAGCCCGTCAAGCAGACTGTCGCATTCGACAGAGACTATGAAGGATGCCCAGTCCCCCCCTCCTTGGGACATATTGCCCCCGCGTAGTTTTCTTGGCGGTGCTATGGATGCTGTAGCCAAGAGTCCTCTCTGGCTACCCTTGTCAACTCCTAGAATGGTCACAAAGGAAAACTGCTCAAGTTCGTGCGCTCCGTAACAGCCGCAAGCGCTGGTACACAAGAACATCAACGACAACCAGAGCACTATTATTCCTGCAAGTTTGCGGCAGGTGAGTTTGCCTATGTTTGTTCCTCTCCTCGCGCTTCAGGCTGATTCCAGTGGTTTTCTCCAGTTGGTTTACCTGGGGCGTCTTCAGAATACCCCGGGCTTTGTTGGAGCTCTCCTAGTATTTCGGACACTTGTGCGGCTGCCCGTTCCGTGCCCCGGGCTCTTGCGATAATGTACAGCACCGGCCCCAGTATTACGCTGAATGAGCCCATGTAAGTGTATACTGCAGAAAGAAGCCTGCCTGCGGCATGGATTGAATTTGGTAAGGCAGCAATGCCGAAGGTTAGCAGGCCTACCCCTGGCACCAGCGGCCTGTAGGTACGGGTGTTCATGAGCTGGCATAGCAGCACAAGGCTTACCATATAGCATATACTTGCGTGAACTGCCGATCCGAAAAACCAAGTGAAAGTGAACAAGGCTTCGATTTTCTGAAGAAACCTGCCCAGGTAGACCGTGCGGGCAATCACACCGAAGGAATTGACATGCCTGGTGTTCTCTGGGTAAGGAAGGATTGCTGACACCAATACTACAGAAGCAATCATGAAGACGGTGGCCAGGGTCAGCCCGCTGAAAGCGGCTTTTGGCAGGTGATCCGGGTTTCTAAGGTAAGACTTGAAGATCGCTGTTGCGGCAATCCCGCCATATATGCCTACCTGTACGACAGACTCCCTAAGTATCACAGGAATGCCCATTCCAAACACAGGGTGCAGGTGACGAATGTCAAAAAGCCTGTAAGAGCCCAAGCCAACAAGGATGGTAGTAAGCACGATTGGAGGATAAAAGAAGGTTGCAGCCCTTGCTACAGATTCTAGTCCCAGCCATGCTGCGTAAATGGCTGAAGCTACGACAATAACTATGAGTATCTCGATGGGGAACTCGGGCAACAGGCTAATTACGGCGCCTCCGGCGAACACCCGCACGCTGAAGGCTGTTACCAGCAGGAAGTACATGGTGATTGCCAGGGTTGTCAGATCTGCGAGCGCCCTACCCAGGGTGAGCCGCACAGAAGGCACAAACCCCAAGTTGCCTGTAGCTTTGGCCCATGCTACCCATCCCCATAACCCAATTGCTGCAAGCAGGGCTGAAATTGCTATGGTAATCCAGGCGCCGGTGCCTATCCTCTGGGTGATATAAGAAGGCAGGGTGAGAAACACCTTGGTGGCGATCAAGAATCCGAGTATTACCATAAACTGGTTTGAATCGAGGTGACCCAGCTTTACCACATCAAATTGGGCTGCCGGGGCCCGCGGCTTGCCATAGGTACTCATCAGGAATTATCCTCCCGGTCTTGAGTTGATTCTATATCCCATTGCCTTGCTATATCGGGTTGTCTCCGCAGGTCTTTGGGTCTGAGGAAGCTGGGCCTGGTTTCCATTGTCCAGATCGGCCCAATGGTAAGCACATCAGCTTCAGTTCGTTGCTTGGGAGCTATAGGTGCAAACAGGGGTACCCCCAGGCTGGTTATGGAAGCCATTTTGCAGAACATAATATACACGGTGGCGACGATTCCGAACAGACCAAGTAGTGAGCCGGCAACAATGAAGATTAACGTGGCTACCCGTATGAGCATCCCTACTTCCAGGTTGGGTATTGTGAAAGACGCTACCCCGGTTACGGCGATGACGATAACCATGATGGGGCTTACCAGTGAAGCTGAAACCGCTGCTTCCCCAATCAACAGCGCTCCTACAATGCTTATGGTCGGCCCGAAGGGGGACGGTATTCTGATCCCTGCTTCGCGTATGAGATCAAATCCGAAATACATGAGCAACACTTCCAAAGGCAGGGGTATAGGAACCGTTTCTCTGGAGGCGGCAATAGAAAACAGCAGCACTGTAGGAATCATTTCTTGATGGTAGTTGGTTACGGCGATGTACGTTCCAGGGAGGAGCACTGCTATGAGCAGCGCTATCACCCGGATTAACCTTAGCACATTGCCGTAGGGCCAGCGCACATAATAATCCTCAGGACTGTGGAGAAAAGCTGAAAAAGTTACCGGAGCGATCAGCGCAAAAGGGTCGCCTGCCACCAAGATTGCAATAGCACCTTCCAGGACAAAATGAGCTGCCCTGTCAGGCCTTTCCGTGCTGATCATCGTGGGAAGCAGACTATGGCTGGTTTCGATAAGCTGTTCCAGGCTGCCGCTGCTCAATACCGCATCGATCTCTATAGACGTGATTCTGCGTCTTACTTCGGTGACAATTTTGTCGTTGGCTATTCCCGCCATGTACACGATGGCACATTGGGTCTTGGTCCTGCGTCCGACTTCGATGTTTTCCACCACCAGGTCCGGCGACCGGATCATCGACCTTAGCAAACCTGTATTCGCCCTTAGCACTTCAACGAAACCTTGTTGCGGGCCCCTGACTATCCGTTCTGTTACAGCCTCTTGTACAGTCCGGTGCTCCCAACCTTTGGTCTCAACTGCCAGCGCCGTGTCATGGCCTTGCATGAGCACAACCGTATCACCTGAAACCATAGCTTCCACACATTCATCTACGGTGTGCTTTGTTTCCACCTGGGTGCTTGCAAGCAGGGTGTCCTTAATCTGGGCTACAGGATCTCCGTCGTTACTCTTCCGTATGGGGGAAAGAAGCATCAAGGGCTGGAGAACAGAAGTCATTACCTTGTCGGAATTTGCTAATCCATCTAAGAAAGCTATAGCCACCCTGATATGTGGGTTGGCGCAGGATACTTCTCTTATGACAACATCTGACGAATCAGGCACGTGGAAAATCTTGCTCAGCTGCTCGACGTTTGCATCAAAGTCCTTTGACCACGGTGTACCCTGATGTTGCGCTTTAGGCTGCTGAAATCTTGTAGCCGGGCGTTCCCCCAGAGAGAAAGCATCCCTTTCTGAACGCCCCCTCTTGGGGACGATCAGGCTCAAAGCTTTCTGCCAGGGGTTGGGAATTCTCAAGAGACTGATCACTCCATCCTGCGCCTGGTAAGTGTGCTTCAGTTTCTAATGATTCCCGTCCCTTGCCGGGGTTATGAATCCAAACCCGCGTGTAGACAACTTTCCTTTTCTGCCAAAATATGATAAGGTCTGTTGGGGGATGGGAAAAATTGGCTAAAATATCAGGCTGTGTTAGCTTCCGCCGGGGGGTATGGGTTCTTGGGTCAATTACTGCAGAAACTCGTCGCTTTTCTGGAGACCAGGTGTCGCCGTAATCACAAGAGTACCGGCAAGCCGGCGTGTGACGATTTGGTGCAGCAGGCCAAACGGGTTTTGGATGTATGTCAAAAACAGGGGATAAGCATTATCAGTATCGATGATCCTGAATATCCCGAAAACCTCAGAAATGTACGTGATTGCCCGCAGTTGCTTTTCGCAAAAGGGCGTTTGACACCAGGAGATCGTATAGCAGTAGCCATAGTCGGGACCAGGAATCCTACAGCAGTTGGGCAATCGGTTGCAGCCGAGATCGCTGCCGATCTTGCTGCAGCCGGCGTTACCATCGTCTCTGGATTGGCATACGGCATTGATGCTTGTGTCCACAGGGCAGCTCTAAACGCTAAGGGAAGGACGATAGCATGCCTTGGCCAGGGAGTGGGCTTTATATACCCTAAAGCCAATTGGGCTCTTTACAAGGAAATCCCTGCATCAGGTGCGTTATTGTCTGAATACTTGCCGGGTACTGAACCTAAGCCTTGGCATTTCCCCCAAAGAAACCGGCTGATTTCAGGCATGTCGCTTGGAGTGGTAGTGGTAGAAGCCGGACTCAAGTCCGGGGCGCTTATAACAGCTGATTGGGCTCTGAAGCAGGGACGGCCGGTTATGTGTGTGCCCGGAAGCGTAAAGTCTGCCGCCAGCCAGGGAACCAACCGCCTCATCCAAGAGGGGGCATATCTGGTAACTTGTGCTGAAGATGTGCTATCCTTTCTCAGAAAAGATAATGAATATGTGCCTGAGACGGAAACGCTCAGGGCAGCCCAGTGTGTATCGCTGGAGGAATCGCTCGTGTTAAGCTGTTTGGCACACTATGAATCAATCGAGGGTATTTGCGACAATCTCAACGAGATACCGGTATACAGAATAATGTCATTGATTTCATCCCTTGAGGTGAAGGGGTATGTTAAGTCAGTTGCAGGCGGCAAGTATGTACTGACGCCTGCCGGGCAGAGGTTGATCACTCAAGAAGGTGGGAAATCCGAGTTATGAACAAACAGTTGAGACGCCCTCTCATCATTGTTGAGTCGCCGACAAAAGCAAGGACTATTCTGAGGTTCATGAAATCCAAGTATGATGTGAAAGCTTCTATGGGGCATGTAAGAGATCTTCCCAAGAGCAAGCTTGGTGTGGATATAGAAGACGGGTTTAAGCCGCAATACATTACTATCAGGGGTAAGGGCAAGGTAATCACGGAACTGAAAGACGCTGCCAAGCAAGCTTCACACGTTTACCTGGCTACTGACCCTGACAGGGAAGGCGAGGCTATATCATGGCACTTGTGCCATGTGCTTGGCATCAACCCTCAAGAAGCTCAGAGGGTGACGTTTCACGAGATCACCGAAAACGCCGTAAAGGAAGCCTTTAGGCACCCCATGCCCATAAAACAGAGTCTGGTAGACGCTCAGCAGGCACGACGCATCCTTGACAGGCTTGTGGGTTATACACTCAGCCCGCTCCTGTGGAAGAAGATAAAGCCTGGCCTGTCAGCGGGCAGGGTTCAGTCTTCCGCGCTCAGGCTCATTGTGGACAGAGAGATTGAAATCGAGTGTTTCAAACCCGAGGAGTATTGGACCATTGAAGCCCAGTTGCAAGGCGAAAAAGGTGTGGTGAAAGCCAAGTACTACGGGTTTGACGGGAAGAAGCGTGAACTCAAGAACAGGCCAGACGTTGACAACGTTCTCCGGGAGATAGACGACGCAGAGTTCATTGTAGTCTCAGTGAAACCTAAGGAAAGACGCAAGAACCCTCCTTTGCCTTTTACAACCTCCACCCTACAACAGGAAGCATCCAGAAAACTAGGGTTTCCGGTGAGGAAGACCATGAGAGTTGCCCAAACCCTTTATGAAGGAGTTGAACTCGGCGAGCATGGTTATGCAGGCCTCATAACTTATATGCGGACAGACTCTACAAGGGTCTCTCCTGTTGCAGTCAAGGAGGCAAGGCAATACATAGATGGCGCCTTCGGAAAGGAATACATAGGCAGAGGCAGGAAGGGCAAGTCGGCGCCTGGTGCCCAGGACGCCCATGAAGCTATAAGGCCCACGGAAGTATTGCGATTGCCCTCTGAGATCAAGCGTTTTTTGACTGAGGATCAATACAAGCTTTATGAGCTCATTTGGAGCAGATTCGTTGCAAGCCAAATGGCTTCTGCCATCTATGATACGGTGACGTGCGATATTGCAGCTAACAAACATGTTTTCCGGGCTACCGGGTCAAGGCTTGCATTCCCCGGTTTCACCAGGTTGTACGAAGAGGGTGAAGATACTTCAGAAGAAGCGGCTGAAGAAATCGTACCCCTTACGGTAAATGAAAGACTGGAGCTTAGACGAATAGAACCCCTGCAGCATTTCACTCAGCCTCCGAAAAGATACACAGAAGCTTCCCTGGTCAAAGCGCTGGAGCAAAACGGTATCGGGAGGCCTTCCACTTACGCTCCGATTATCGCTACATTAACTGAGAGGGAGTATGTGGTCAGGGAAAAACGGCGTCTTGTCCCTACTGAACTTGGGCGCCTGGTGGATTCAATCCTGAGGGAGCACTTCCCGTCTATAGTCGATGTGGGCTTCACTGCCGATATGGAGAAACAATTGGACGCAATAGAAGAAGGTTCGTTCCAATGGGAACAGGTTATAGAGGAGTTTTGGAAACCCTTTAGCAAGCAGTTGGAAAGTGCTGAGAAACAGATAGAGCGGGTGAAGCTCCAGGATGAACTTGCCGGGGTGGATTGTGAAAAGTGCGGCAGGCCCATGGTGATAAAGCGCAGCCGGTATGGTAAGTTCATTGCGTGTTCTGGGTATCCTGAGTGCAAGAACACAAAACCATTTGTGGAAAGAACAGGTGCGATATGCCCCAGGTGCAAAGGCGACATTGTGGTCCGCAGATCCCGAAAAGGACGGGTGTTCTTTGGTTGCCTCAACTACCCTGAATGCGACTTTGTGTCATGGAGCCGGCCGGTGCCAGGTAAGGAATGTCCAATGTGCGGGTGTTTCCTCGTGGAAGCAGGAGGCAGGTCTAAAGGATACCGTTGCGGAAACCCAGACTGCAGGTACACTGAGAAAAGCTAAGAATATTTTGAAAATAGTTGATGCAGCACTCGCCGAAGTGTTAATATAGGCTTATGCATCATTATTCCTGGGAAGGCGGTTAAATGACTCATTCGTTACTTCAACTGAAGGAAGATTTTCTTGTAGAAATAAGTGTATCGAAGACCCAAAGTCATAATACCGTTCAGGCTTACTCACAGGACCTAGGCCAGTTTTTTTGTTTTCTCACCGAAAAGGTCTGTGGCAAGCGGGTTGAAGATCTGACTTCAGCAGATATCACGCCGGAATGTATACGCAGATTCGCTATATACTTGGGCAGGCAGGATTACAAAGGCGCCACGATTTCCCGGAAACTGTCTGCCGTAAGAAGCTTCTGCCGTTTTCTGACGCGCAGGGGCGTGATTGATGAGAATCCTGCCAAGCGCGTTTCTTCCAGGAAGACCCACACCTACTTACCCAAGGTGTTTTCTCAGGACGAAATTGCCCGCATCCTGTCGGTAATCGACACCGCTACTCCTCTGGGGAAGCGTGATCGTGCGATTGTAGAATTGCTTTACAGTTCAGGCCTGCGTATTAGCGAATTGGCGGGACTCAATATAGGCGACGTAGACTACTCCCTAGGGTTTGTGCAGGTCACAGGCAAGGGCGGCAAGGAAAGGTTCGTTCCCCTGGGTTCAATGGCCTTGGATGCCATTGGACGTTACCTGGATGAGGGGCGGCCTTTACTTGAGAGCAAGACCGAAAAACAAAGCCAGGAATTGGCTGTAATGAGCAAACCTCTTTTCATCAACCGATTTGGCAAAAGGCTGTCTGACAGATCCATTAGGAGGATACTTCACAAGTACATTTTGCGTGCCGGAATTGACCCTGAGGGGCTTTCGCCCCATACCTTGAGGCATTCTTTTGCCACCCACCTGCTGTCGGGCGGTGCTGACCTGCGTTCGGTTCAGGAGATGCTCGGGCATGCAAGCATCAAGACCACCCAGATATACACTCATGTCATGCCTGAGCGATTGAGGCAAGTGTACAAGAGTGCCCACCCGAGGGCCAAGGTGAATCAACCGGAAGGGCAGCCTGACATACATGGAAGCGATTTTGAAAGGGGCGGAAAACATGACAGTTGAACATGAGCCTCGTATCCTGAGCACCACAGTGCTTGCCGTGAGGGTACGTGGCAAAGCGGCAATGGCCGGGGATGGGCAGGTCACTCTTGAGACAAACCATACCATCCTTAAATCAACAGCTAGGAAGGTAAGAAAACTCTACAAGAATTCCGTTATCGCGGGGTTTGCAGGATCCGTGGGAGATGCGCTTACGCTGTTTGACAAGCTGGAAGGCCATCTTGAAGAAACAAGAGGCGATCTGCTAAAATCTACAGTTAATCTTGCTAAAGAGTGGCGCACTGACAGGGTGTTGAGACAACTAAAGGCAATGCTGCTTTGCATGGACAAGAACCATTTGCTGTTGGTTTCGGGTACCGGCGAAGTAATTGAACCTGACGAGCCTGTACTGGCGATTGGTTCAGGAGGGGCATATGCTACAGCAGCTGCCAGGGCGCTTATGAAATTCACAGAAATGGATGCCGCTTCCATTGCCAGGGAATCTTTGAAGATAGCGGCATCTTTGTGCATATATACTAACGACAATATTATCGTCGAAGAATTGGGATGATTTTGATTGCCCGGTTTATGGGGGATGGTGTGCTATGGGAGACTTGACTCCTCGGGAGATAGTAGCTGAACTGGATAAATATATAGTGGGACAGAACCAGGCCAAGCGTGCCGTTGCCATAGCTCTCAGGAACAGGTTGAGACGGCAGAAGGTTACAGGTGATTTGCAGGACGACATTATTCCCAAGAATATCCTGATGATTGGCCCTACTGGGGTAGGAAAGACGGAGATTTGCAGGAGATTGGCCAAACTCGTAAATGCCCCCTTTGTGAAAGTGGAAGCTTCAAAGTTCACCGAAGTGGGCTACGTTGGCCGGGATGTTGAGTCGATAGTACGGGATCTTGTCGAAAATGCTGTGAGTATGGTCAGGAAGGAAAACCTCCGGAACGTTCAAGACAGGGCTGAGAGCCTGGCGGAAGATCGGCTTGTTGACATACTTTGCCCGGTGCCGAAGAGGCGGAAAACAACACCTAATCCTTTTGAAGTATTGTTCAACCCTGTGCAGCAAGAACAGGAGCACGACGAAGAAGACGACTTCAGTGAGAAGGTCCGCCAGGCCCGTGCCAGAAGACAACTTATCCGCCAGCAGCTTAGGAACGGAGAGCTTGAGGACCGGGAGATTGAAATTGAAGTGGAAGATACCACTACCCCCAGGGTAGAGTTCTTCGACGGTATGGGCATGCAGGAAATGGAAATCAACATGCAAGATATTTTCGGGGGACTTCTGCCCAAGCGGACGAGAAAACGGAGAGTTCCGGTAAGGGAAGCCCGGAGAATTCTCACACAGGAAGAAGCCGGCAAACTCGTTGACCAGGATTCCATCGTCGTAGAAGCCATAAGACGGTGTGAGAAGCTGGGAATCGTGTTCCTTGACGAACTAGACAAGATTGCCGGAAGGGAAACCGGTGCAGGCCCCGACGTTTCCCGGGAAGGCGTCCAAAGAGACCTCTTGCCAATAGTCGAAGGAACAACCGTGATAACCAAGTACGGTCCTGTAAGAACAGACCACATATTGTTCATAGGCGCAGGCGCATTTCATGTGAGCAAGCCATCAGACCTGATTCCCGAGTTGCAGGGCCGTTTTCCCATCAGAGTTGAGCTGGATGCCCTCGAAGAAGAAGATTTTGTGAGGATCCTCACTGAGCCTGAAAACTCACTCACCCGTCAGTATAAAGCCCTGCTGGAAACAGACGGAGTTCACCTTGAATTCACGCCTGACGGCATAATGGAAATAGCAAAGATGGCATTTACAGTGAATCAAAAGAGCGAGAACATCGGCGCCAGACGGCTTCACACGGTTATGGAAAAACTGCTCGAGCAAGTCTTGTTTGAGGCGCCTGACGGTATGCAAGGGGAATTAGTAGTTGACAGGAAGTACGTGCTGGATAGATTAACAGGCCTGGTAAGCGACACAGATTTGACCAGGTATATCTTGTAGGCGATATGGGAAAGGGAGAGAGAAATGCAGACATTGCTTGAGAAGACACGCAAGATGAACCAATTACTAAGGATCGCTGCAACAGAAGTAGACTTTCAGGCAAGCGCGAGGGTGCTCCGGGATTCACTGGAATGTAATGTCTACATCTTGGACAAACTTGGCCGTATCCTAGGCTATTCACTTGTAGATGATTTTGATTGCCAAGTACTGAAAAATGAAGTGCTCAGAGAGAGTGAATTTCCGGATTCTTACGCAGAAAGACTGTACACGTACAGGGATACTGCTGCAAATGTCCAGCATGACACCGACAAATGTGTGTTCCTTGAGGGACACGAGTGCCCGTATAAGGGAAAGTGCACCACAATAGTGCCGGTAGTCGGCGGTGGGAACAGGCTGGGAACCCTTGTGTTAGCCCGGACATCAAGGCCTCTCGAAACGGCCGATCTTATACTCGCTGAGCATGCTGCTACTATAGCTGCCATGGAGATGATCAGATACAAGCAGGAGAGTGTCGAAGAAGAAAGCCGGCAGCGTGCAGCAGTTCAAGTTGCCCTGGGAACTTTGTCGTTTTCTGAGCTTAACGCCATGAAACATATATTCGAGGAACTTGGTGGTACGGAGGGTTGCCTTGTAGCTTCCAAGGTGGCAGACCGAGTTGGCATCACCCGCTCCGTCATAGTTAATGCTTTGCGCAAGTTTGAGTCTGCAGGGGTCATTGAATCAAGATCTCTGGGCATGAAAGGCACATATATCAAGGTTTTGAACCCCAAACTTCTGGAAGAACTGAAAAAACTAAGATAGTTTCGAGGTTTTTCGATACAAGAAGAAGGAATTTGTCCTCTTGTGTCGAAACTGAAACCTAGACAACCGAATAAGGAAAATGTTGGTTACCGCAAACCGATAAAGGCAAATCTGCCTAAAGGCAGAGACGCAAAGCCACGGGTCTAAGGCGAGAAGACAGTCCTTCCCGCTACGATAGCCGGGCTACCGAAGGGCGGTAGGTTATTGCTACTGATTCTCAAACCTTCCGGTCTTGCGGAAGGTTTTTGGCTTCTTAGGGGGGGTTGATGTGAGCATAACCAGTATCATGCAGAGAGCGCTTACGGGCGCATGGCTGAGGCATGAGGTTATGGCTAACAACATAGCCAACAGTGACACACCGGGCTACAAAGCGGCAAGAGTCAATTTTGAGGATTATTTGTACGATGCGCTTAGGCCGCGCATACAGCTTACTGTCACAAATCCGATGCATGTTCGTGGGAGGCATGGTGACACCATTGCCGTTACTCTTGACACGACCAGCGTTACCCCGGATGGAAACAGCGTAGATATCGACAAAGAGATGGCAGAAATATCTGCCAACGCTTACTACTACACTGCAGTATCCCGCCAATTGACCGCAGAGTTTTCGCTCTTGAGAAGAGCTATCACTGAAGGGAGGAGGTAATAGGTGAAAGTCTTCTCTGCCATGGAAACAAGCGCATCTGGGCTTACAGCGCAGAGGTTGAGGCTTGATGTCATAGCATCCAACCTGGCCAACGCTGAGAGCACCAGGACAGAAAGCGGCCAGCCGTACCGGCGGAAGGTATCTGTATTTTCGCCAAGAACGGAAGACCGCTTTCCCTTCAGGAACATACTGCTTTCACAAATGCCGTCTGCAGAAATGCCCTCATATCCTTTAGGCGTCAAGGTAACCGGTGTAATTGAGGATTCATCTCCTCTTCGCAGGGTGTATTCTCCGGGACACCCTGATGCCGACAGTGACGGGTACGTCACTTATCCCAACGTAAACGTGGTTACTGAAATGGTTGACATGATGGCAGCAACCAGGTCTTATGAGGCCAATGTTACAGCCATGGAAGCTGCCAAAGCTATGATACAGAAGGCGCTGGACATGTTCAGATCATAGAAGAGTGGTGCCATGGGCCATCGCGGAACAGGTGTTTCACAACAAAGGTTTTCGCTAATCGGGGGGTAGCAAAATGATAATCAGGCCTATTTCTGTTCCGGTCACCGGACCGTCTGTACATGACCGCAATACCAGTTCAAACTCAGGCGTTTCCTTCAATGATGTATTTAGGCACACCTTCAACATGATTGAGAATCTCGACAAGGAACTTGTGGCTTCTCAAGTTGACCTGGTAACGGGGAATGCCCGTGATATGCATACCGCGGTGCTCGCTGCTGAGAAAGCCAGCCTCGCTTTGGACCTTGTAATATCCGTGAGAAACAAAGCCATCGAAGCTTACCAGGAAATTATGAGAATGCCCTTGTAGGCTGTGTCGCAAAGGTGGGTGTGATTTCTAATGCCAGAGTTTGTTACGTCTTTTGCTAATGGTATAAAGCAGACCTGGTCCGGCTTAAACAAGACGCAGCAATGGGCAGTCTTGGCAGGCGGTGTGCTTGCCCTGGCCTTCATAGTGCTTGTTGTGATGTATTCAACAAGAGGTCCTGCTTATGAAATCCTGTGGTCAAACTTGGAACCGACAGATGCAGGTGCCATAGTCAGCGAACTTGAGAAGCAAGGCGTGCCCTATGAACTCACCGACGGCGGGCAGACCATAAGAGTGCCCGCAGACAGGGTTCACAGGGTGAGGTTGTCGCTGGCAACCATGGGGCTTCCGTCGTCAGGGATTGTAGGGTTTGAGGCGGTGGGTTCAACGGGAATATGGTCGACTGATTTTGAGCGGAGAGTCCAGTACATAAGAGCCTTGTCAGGGGAGCTCACCAGAACCATTAAAGCCTTGTCAGGGATAGAAGATGCCAGGGTCCATATTGCCTTGCCGGAGGATACGGTTTTCGTGTCCCAGAGGCAGCAACCTACTGCGTCAGTTCTGGTAAAGACCGCGCCGGGCAAGAACCTGACGTCAGATTCTGTACGGGGGATAATGAACCTTGTGTCGCGGGCGGTGGAGGGCCTTACCCCGGAAAATGTCACCGTGGTAGATGCTTCAGGCAAACTTCTGTCAAAAGATGTATCGTATGGCCAGGGTATGGAGGACATATCCATGAATTCTCTGCTTGAGTTAACATTTGCTGCAGAGAGGGAATTGGAAAACAGGCTGCTTAGTCTGCTTACTCCTGTGTTGGGCCCGGGAAACGTAGTGTGCCAGGTTCGCGCAAAGCTGAATGCTGACCAGATCAGGATCACCGATACCACGTATGAATCAGAGCCTCCGGGAGTGCTCCGGAGCTCACAGGAAACGAGCGAGTCGTACCAGGGTACCGGTAGTCCTCCTGGCGGGCAAGCAGGAGCTCTCGATGTGCCTTCTTACTCATTCTCCGGACAAGGTGAATCCCAGTACCAGCGTACAGAGGTGCTCCGGAATTATGAGGTCAACGAGAGGATTACAGAGACCCTAATAGTGCCCGGGGCGATTGAACAGCTTTCAGTAGCAGTTGTGGTGAACAAGAACCTCAATGAAGCAGAAAGGGACACAATCGCCGAGACGGTTACGGCAGCGTTAGGGTTGGATCCTTTAAGACAAGACCAGATTTCCGTTACCGGGATGGTGTTCGATACCAGCCTGGCTCAGATGTTTGATGAATCACCTGCTCCTGCTGAAGGTTTTCCGCGCGTCTACATATACGCAATTGCAGTCGCGGCAGCACTTGTGCTGGGCACGATAATCTTGATTATCGCAAGACGCAAGCGCGAGGCAGGGATAGCCGCAGTGTTGGAAGAGGAACCCTCGCTCGCTTTGGAAAGCGCTCCTGCTGTTTCTCCTGAACTGATGGCGAGACAGAGGTCCAGGGACAACGTCGAGAGACTGGCTCGCACAAATCCGCAACTGGTTGCTACCTTGATTAAGTCGTGGCTCTTGGAGGATGAGAGATAATGAGCAGTTACATCGGAGACTTGTCAGGCAGGGAAAAGGCCGCGATATTACTGATTACCCTTGGGCCCGACCTTTCAGCTCAAGTTATGAGGCATCTGCGGGAAGAAGATATCGATGTACTCACTTTAGAAATTGCTTCCAGGCGTAAGATTGATCAGGACGTTAAGGACAAGGTACTTGAAGAGTTTAACGAGATGTGCGTTGCCCAGGAGTATCTGGAAGAAGGCGGCATCGAATACGCCAAGAAACTTTTGGAAAAGGCTCTCGGCCCGGAACAAGCTCAAACTGTGCTGAGAAGACTTACTTCATCTTTACAGGTTAAGCCTTTTGATACCGTGAGAAAATCCGACGGAGCCCAGATACTGAATTTTCTTGAAAGCGAATCTCCTCAAACAATAGCGCTGGTACTGAGTTATTTGACGGCATCACAGGCTGCTTCAATCCTGGCATCTTTGGAACCGGACCTTCAAGTGGAAGTGGCAAGGCGGATTTCTCTGATGGAGCGCACGAGCCCTGATGTAGTCAAACAAATCGAACGCATCCTGGAACGCAGAGTGCTTTCTCTGGCAGGCCAGGACTACACCCAAGCCGGCGGGGTCGCCACTATAGTGGACATCCTCAACAACGTCGACCGGCAGACTGAAAGGACCATCCTGGGAGCTTTAGAGATGGAAGCTCCGGAACTGGCTGAAGAAATAAAACGGCGAATGTTCTTGTTCGAAGACATTATCTACCTCGATGACAGGTCGATGCAGCGGTTGTTGCGCGATGTGGACTTGAGCAGGGACCTTCCCCTTGCGCTCAAGAACGCATCAGACGATGTGGCCAACAAGTTCTTCAGGAACATGTCGTCCCGCGCTGTGGAGACTTTGAAGGAAAGCATAGACTACCTTGGGCCTGTGAGGTTGCGGGATGTAGAGGAGGCCCAGCAACGTATCGTGTCTATCATTCGCCGGCTTGAAGAACAGGGCGAAATCATCATCGGCAGGGGAGGAGGAGACGAGATCATTGTCTAGGGTGTTTCGGGTAGCAGCAGGCGGTTCTGTGTGGATTCCGGCTTTTGAACCAGAGGTCGTAGAGGTAGAACACGAACCTATCGATATTGAAGTTTCCCTTGAGGCACTCCTCCAACAGGCCAGGCGCGAAGCTGCGGCCATAAGGCAGCAAGCTGAGGAAGATGCCAACTTCATTTTGCAGAGGGCGAGGCAGGAGGCGCTCGAATGCCGCAAGCAGGCGGAGATAGAAGGTTTCGATAACGGTTACAAGTTCGGGCTCACCCAAGGGCTTGACGAAGCCCAGAGGTTTGTGGACCAGGCCAAAGAGGTGCTGGAGGGATCAAAACAAGCTTACGGCAAGTACATACAAGAGTCAGAGCCAAAACTGCTCGCCCTTGTGCTGGAGGTTGCCAGGAAAATTGTGGGCGAAGCTCTTGCTCACGATCCCGAACTCATCATTTCGATGTTAAGGCAGGGCATAGAGGCGATGGGAGACGAACGCCGGTTTGTGCTGCGGGTTAATCCCAGGTTGCTGGCATTTGTTGAAGGCACAAAACAAGGGCTTGAGAGCGAATTCGGCGTTGAGATCACCGAAGTGATAGGCGACCCGGCAATCTCTGCCGGGGCTATAGTCGAAACGCCTTCCGGGCAGATTGACGCTACAGTTGAAACCCAAATTGAGAACCTTGCCAGAGCAATCGCAGAGGCAAGGAATCGTGTGGGGGAACAGGCGTCATGATGCAACTTCGGCCTTCACCATATGTTGAAGCTATCCGGCTGGCCAGAACTCTCACCTACCGTGGGACCGTGCAAAACATTATTGGGCTGCTGATTGAAGCTGCAGGACCCCGGGCGAGAATGGGCGAGATCTGCAAACTGATTCCGGACAGCGGTGTGCCTATTCTTGGCGAAGTTGTGGGGTTCAGGGGAAACAGAGTACTCTTGATGCCTTTCGGTGATGCAAACGGTATATCGCCTGGAGCCTTGATTATTGCCACAGGGCGTGAACTGGAGGTTCCTGTAGGTGAACAAATGCTTGGCAGGATTACAGATGCGTTGGGGTTTCCAATCGACGGAAAGCCTACATGGCCGGTGGAGTCCTATTATCCTGTGATGGAAAAGCCTCCCGCTCCCCTCGAGCGGACGCTCATCGAAAGACCGATTGCTACAGGAGTAAGGTCGATAGACATGCTGCTCACCCTGGGAGAAGGCCAGAGGATTGGTATTTTTTCAGGCTCAGGCGTAGGCAAATCCACGCTCATGGGTATGATTGCCAGGAATACTTCAAGCGACGTCAACGTCATAGCGCTCATAGGCGAACGGGGCAGGGAAGTAAGGGAGTTCATTGAGAAGGACATGGGCGAAGACGGGCTCAAGCGTTCAGTGGTAGTCGTCGCTACTTCCGACGAACCTGCTTTGTTGCGCATAAAAGCTCCGTGGGTTGCCACCGCCATCGCAGAGTATTTCCGGGACCAGGGCCTGAGCGTGTTGTTGATGATGGATTCAATAACCAGGTGGTGCTTGGCCCTGAGGGAAGTAGGGCTTGCAATCGGAGAACCGCCGACCACCAGGGGATATACTCCTTCAGTGTTTGCCAACCTGCCAAAGCTGCTTGAGCGGGCAGGCAGGGGCAACAGGGGCAGCATCACCGGCATCTATACCGTACTTGTCGAAGGAGACGACATGGACGAGCCCATAGCCGATGCGGCCAGGGGAATACTCGACGGTCACATAGTGTTGTCCAGGGACCTCGCCCAGATCGGGCATTTTCCTGCGGTGGATGTACTGGGCTCGGTGTCGAGGCTTATGAAAGACGTGGTTTCGCCTGAGCACTTGGATTACGCAAGCAAAGTCCGGAGTGTGCTCGCAACTTACAAGAAAGCTGAAGACCTGGTCAACATCGGTGCTTATGTTGAAGGCTCAAATCCAAGTATTGATCATGCATTGAAATATATCGACAAAGTGAACTCGTTCGTGCGGCAGGGAATATACGAATCGGTGACCTTTGATGCGTCAGTGGCAGATCTTAGGCGGATTTTCGAGGAAGACCAGTGAGGCTGTTCAACTAGACCCGATCTATCGATAAGACTGAGGGAGGACAATTGAGGAAGTTCAGGTTTCCTCTGGAAAAAGTGCTGGAGGTAAGGGAACTTAGGAAACTCATTGCCGAGGAGAAACTCGCCTTGCTACTCGGCGAGATGTACGAGATTGAGAAGGCACTGGAGGATACCCGGGCAGTAGCTGCCGGGAACCAGATGTACCTAAGACAACACCTTTCGGGACGTTTGAACCTGGCCAGGGTGCAGGATGCACTTATGTTCAGGACGGCGATAGACATCAAAATCACAGAGATCGAAGATGCGCTTTCCCGAAAGGCGGTTGAGGTCAGACAGGCTCAACAGGAGGTGGTGGAGAGAAACCAGGAGATGAAGGCGCTCCAGGGTCTCAAGGAAAAGCAGCTGGCCAACTACAAGGCCATGTACTGGTGGGAACACAGCAAGCAAATGGATGAGATTGGAACGATGAGGTTCAACAGGGAAACAGAAAGGAGATAAGGAGGTGATATTTAGGCCAATGGAAATGTATGTGGGTGCCTGCAATCCGAAAGTCCAAGGGGCAGATTCGCCCGGAGCTGCTAAGAAGCACACAAGAAACCAAACTACAGCCCTTGCAATAAGCGGGTTTAGCGCGGTGTTGGCCGAACTTGCCGGTGTGCTTCTCCAGGCAAGCCCGGAAGGTACGCCTGTGAGTCAGAATGCTATGGAGGGTTTGGAGGGCTCCCTGATATCGGCAGTTGAGGCAAGTCTCGTACCCCGAGGGCTGTTCGGGACGCATGTGCCGGTGACGTCAGAGAATGCGGCCGGGCTGTTTGAACAGCCTGAAATGAAGGCACGGGTTCCCGATGGCACAATGCCAAGTGTGGAACTCGTTGAAATCGGAGTTGCGCTTTCCCACGGCCATATGATGGTGGAAGGCGATAAGTCATCGCCGGGGCTCCCGGTTGTAGATAACGTGGCAGAAACCTTAGACATTGAGAAAGACCTTGAGAGCTCTGGCCGGCCTGCCAACCACACGGACAAGGCCCTGTGGGAAGGGCCTGCTGTTCAGCCTGGTTTGGTCAACTTAAGGCAGGTGGAGATCCTGTCAGGTGCGGAACGGGCTCCACTGGAGCAACCGGTTGCTTTCGAGACAGCCAACGTGCCTAAGGAGGAGGCTGACGTTGAGGTTATACAGAGGACAGCCCAACAAGCAGAACCTGAAGCAGCCGAGGCCGTAACTGGGCAAGCTCAGCCAGAGGTTGGCGATCTGGCAATCAAACAGGTAGAACCCAGAGCATTTGCGCAGAAGGTTGAACGTCCCGAGAGACTTCAAAAGGATCATACTTCAGAGCAACCTCTGCCTGTGATCTCGCTCAAAGTGCAAGCGGAACCGGTCCAGGGCGTACAGTTCAAAGCAGCCATACAGGAACCTCAGAAAGTGGCCGACACTCTGGTTGAACAAATTAAGGACGGCCTTCCCAAGACTGTAGAATTCAGGCTGGATCCCCCTGGGTTGGGCAAAATGACGGTTGTGGTGTCCTCAAGGGGTGAAGAGGTATGCGTGAAATTCATAGCCTCTTCTTACGGATCCCACAACGCATTGGTCAACTCGCAAGACGCGTTGGCGCACGCCCTGTCACAAAGAGGGTTGTCTCTTGCAGGCTTCTTTGTTGACCACGGTATGGCCGGTGAGAGCAATCAGCCGCGCTATGAATCTGCCTCGCCGGGCAGGGCCGGTAGATCTGCCGCCTACGAGGAGATTCAAGAGCAGTCCATAGGTGGAGAAACGATACTTAGTTCCAGTGTATTGGATTACTGGGTATAGAGATGGAGGTGAGGTAGTATGCCGTCAAGCGTTGGAGCAACTCAAGGTGCAACCGGCGGCACTTGGACCAATCAGACCCTGGGACATCTAGGTTCCCTTGGGGATCAGTTCATGAAAATCCTGATCACCCAGCTACAGTATCAGGATCCTATGGAACCTGTAAATGAGCGTGAGTTCTTCGCTCAAATGGCACAGTTCACCACCGCAAGTCAAATGCAAAACCTAAACAACACTATTTCCTGGCTATGCGGCTACCTGGTAGACAGCCACCTGGGAAACGCCTTCCTGCAAGCAGCCAGCCTTATCGGAAAACAGTTTGAAGCAGTGGTTGAGGACGGCACAGCTACCGGGGTAATTGAAAGCGTAGGGTTTTCTTCCGGTAGGTTGGTGATTTACTGCGAAGGGCAGGAGTACCCGGTTGACAGCCTGATCTGGGTTGGAGGGGCTAATGATGAAACTGAGTAACTACAACAGGATAAACCCCTCTGGCATACAACCGGCCGTTGAGCGGAGAAGCCAGAAACCTTCCGGCAATAAGGGGGCTTTTCTGGAAACACTCAGGCAAGCCGGCGTAGTCTTCTCGAAACATGCAGAGCAAAGGCTTAACGCATGGAAAGAGGTCGATAAAGACGGCCTTATCGGAGAACTCAACGCCGCCATGGATATCGCCCAAGCCAAGGGCGCCAGGTCGACCCTGGTACTCATGAAAGGCGCAGCCTTTGTGGTAGCACCGCAGACCCGGACGGTTGTTACCGTGATTCCGGAAGGCAGGATGAAACAAAACCTGTTTACTTCGATTGACAGTGCAGTACTGATGGACAAGTAGTGAAGTTCCGGGCCGGACCCTTTCAGGGAGGCCATGCGTTTTCGAACGACGGAGAAAGCGCCGGAACGCAATCAATGTGAAAGGGGTGCATCTGAACTATGATGCGGTCGTTGTTCAGCGCTGTGTCTGGACTCAGGACTCACCAGACGCGCATGGACGTAATCGGGAACAACATTGCTAACGTGAATACTCCCGGGTACAAATCGAGCCGGGTGACGTTTCAAGAAGTGTTCAGCCAGACGATCAGGGGAGCTGGCTCTCCTTCAGGAACATCGATGACTGAACGGGGAGGCACTAACCCTATGCAGGTGGGGCTCGGCGTAAGCATTGCCAGCATTGATACCATTCACACGCCAGGAAACCTGCAGCCTACGTCGCGCCCGACTGACCTGGCCATAGAGGGCAACGGGTTCTTCGTGGTAAGGGACGGTGGGGGCTATACGTATACCCGGGTTGGCAACTTCTCAATTGATGGCGATGGCATACTTGTGGACTCTGAAGGGCGAAAGGTGATGGGATGGGTTGCGGGCCAAAATGGCACTCTTCCTACTAATAAGACAGCTGGGAACCTAAGCCCATTGCCTATCCGCATAGGTACTTACATGGATGCAAGGGCAACAACCCAGATGGAATGGATCAAGAACTTGGACGCAGAAGCTGAGGTGGGCTTCGTAAAGACGGCTTCCGTTACAGTCTACGACTCTCAGGGAAAGACCTATAGCATACAAGTGGATTTCGAAAAAACCGGCACAAATACATGGACTTGGCAAGCCTATCTTCCAGACGGCAGCACTGCAGGTCCAGGGACCATTACTTTCAACACCGAGGGCCGTTTTGTCGATGTCGATGTGGCCGAGTTCAGTTTTACCCCTCTTGGGGCTGATACTGTGACAGTTACGATGGACTTCAGCAAACTGACTCAGGTTGCAGGGGATACATCAGTTGAATCAGGCTCCACTGACGGGTGGCCCGGAGGCACTCTGGAATCGTACAGTGTTGACGCTAACGGGGTCATCTCAGGGTTCTACTCTAACGGAAGAAACCAGGTACTAGGTCAGATTGCCATTGCAGGATTTGCAAACCCCGCCGGCCTGATTAAAACAGGCAACAATCTCTATATCGAGTCCAATAACTCAGGAGAGGCTGACATAGGGCCTGCAGGAATGAGTGGAAGGGGCACCATTGCACCTTCGGCACTTGAGATGTCCAACGTAGATTTGGCTGAAGAGTTTACCCAGATGATCATCACACAGAGAGGGTTCCAGGCAAACTCAAGGGTTATTACCGTGTCAGATGAGTTGCTTCAGGAACTTGTGAATCTAAAGAGATAGTTTACGAGGTGAAGCTAGATGGATAGGGCGTCTGTAGTCGGTATAGTGTCGGGTTTTATCCTCCTGCTGTGGGGGATGGCAGATGGTGGGGAACTCAGGATATTCTGGGATTTTGCCTCTGTGTTGATCACGATTGGAGGTACCCTTACCGCCACCCTTATCAGCTATCGTCTGGGCACTTTTCTGGAAGTCATGTCGGTTGCAAAGAACGCCTTCGCATCACAAGAACAGGATATTTCTGAGACCATAAACACGATAGTCCGATTTGCCGACAAAGCAAGACGCGAGGGACTCCTGGCGCTTGATGCAGATGCAGACGCCCTCGATGATCCGTTTCTGCAAAAGGGAATCAGGCTTGTGGTTGACGGTACTACGCCTGAACTGGTACGGAACATTCTCGAAACTGAATTGGCATTCATTGCCCAGCGGCATAAGACGGGACAGAGCTTGTTTGAGACAATGGGCGCCTTTGCCCCTGCTTTTGGAATGATTGGCACTCTAATAGGACTTATTCACATGCTTGTCAGGTTGGACTCCCCAGACTCGATTGGCCCGGGTATGGCTACAGCCCTGGTGACTACTTTCTACGGATCGGTTCTGGCCAATTTGGTGTGTCTGCCCATAGCCAACAAACTGAAGAGTAAGAGTGCTGAGGAGATCTTCCGGAAGGAAGCAATAATTGAAGGCGTGTTGTCTATCCAGGCCGGAGACAACCCGAGGATTGTTCAAGAGAAACTCATGTCGTTTGTGGCACCGAAGAAGCGGGCGGAGATACGTATGCCGTATCGGTCAAGGGAGGTGTCAGGCGGTGAAATACCGTTGGATGCAAGATGATGATGAACCCCAAGGCGGGGCTCGCTGGCTGACTACCTATGCCGATATGGTGACTTTGATCCTGTGTTTCTTTGTACTGCTGTTCTCCATGTCAATAGTGGAGATGGATAAGTTCAAAGCGGCCATGTCTTCATTACAGGGAGCATTAGGGATCCTGGAAGGTTCTACTACTCCTCCTGCACTTCCTCCGTCTAACGACATCTTCGAGCCTGGGGATTTGCAAGCGCAGCTCTTGGCACAAGAGATGCAGATGATGAGGGCCATGGCTGCGGAGTTTGAACAAGAGCTGGCAGGCATGGGGTTGAGCGAAAAGGTAACCGTTGAACTTGAAGAACGAGGAATAGTATTTAGGTTGGCGGATACTGTGTTGTTCGATATCGGGAAAGATGAGTTGCGCCCTGAGGCCAGGGAAGTGCTTCTCAAGGTGGGCGAGCTTCTAAGTGACCTTGATAACCCCATCCGGGTCGAAGGCCATACCGACAACTGGCCTATCAGTACTCCAAGGTTCCCCTCGAACTGGGAGTTGTCAACAGGGCGTGCTACAAGCGTCGTGAGGTTCCTGATCGAAGAAGCTGGTATGGATCCCAAACAGCTTCAGGCAGCCGGGTATGGGGAATATCATCCCATCGCCGATAATGACACACCTGAAGGCAGACAAAGCAACCGCAGAGTGGACGTGATTATTCTAAGGCCGTCCCTTTCCTTGGCTGAGCCGCAGTAGGAAAGCAGTTGGAGGAGTGTTGAACATGAAAAGATGGATATGGGTAGCCGTAATCGTGGTAGCATCTCTGGCCGTGGGGTATACGGTAGCTGCAAGGGCCTGGGGACTTCCCGGGGTGCAGCTGGGCAGCGGTCAGCAGGAGAAAGACATTGACACAACTCTGACCTGTTCCTTGGGACAATTCATAACCAACCTGAAGGATTCTGGCAGGTACATAAGGGTAACTCTTGATCTGCAGGCATTAGATAGCGAAAGCCACAAGCAATTGACCAACAGGAGTTCCGAACTTAAGACAGACATCTATGCCTTACTACGGTCTAAACAGTATGAGGAATTGGTCGGTGAGGAAGGGCTGCGCAATCTGCAAAAGGATGTTCTCGAAAGGATAGACGCCAAGTGCCCCGGTATGGTCAGGGCGGTGTTTTTCACCGAGTTCATCATTCAGTAAGTGTAGCTTGGGAAGAGGGGTGGTCTAATTTGGCCCTTACGCAGAAAGAGATAGAAGAACTTATCGATTCAATGATTGGAAAGGGCGCAGACGACGATAGGGCTAAAGTGGTTAAACCAAGGCTGCGTGTGTACGATTTCAAGCGGCCCGACAAGTTTTCAAAAGATCACTTGCGTGGCGTCCAACTCTTGTTCGACAATTTTTGCAGGCTGATCACTTCGTATTTCTCGGGGCTTTTCAGGCTTGCAATTCATTCCAATGTCGTATCTGTCGATCAGGTGACTTATGAGGAGTTCTCAGCGGGTCTGTCCAGCCCATGTTCGGTAGCAGTGGTGGACTGGGAGCCCCTGCGCTCCAACTTGCTTGTCAACTTCAGCCCTCAAATTGCACTTCAGATGGTGGACAGGCTGTGCGGAGGGCCAGGGAACACCACAGTAGTGTCAAGGGCTCTAACGGAAATCGAAACCGCCGTACTGAGGCGAATAGCTGAAACCATGGCTGACATCCTGACTACGGCGTTGAAGGAGTTCAATATAGCAGGGTACAGACTCTCTGTGGCGTCAATAGAGGTGAATCCTCTGTTCGTCCAACAAGCAATGGCACCTAATGACATTGTGATGTCAGTGGCAATAGACATGAAATTCGGCTCTCAATCAGGGAGAGTTGAATTCTGTCTTCCATACGTATTGCTCGAACCTGTCTTGCCGGCGCTGTCAGCTCATAGGTGGTTTTCCAAGAAAGAAGCTCCCGGCACTGAGAAGAGCAGTGACAACGTTGTGTCTGCCATTCAGAACATCGAAATCCCCATCTCCTGCCGGCTTGGAGAAAGCACCCTGACGATGAAGGACGTGATGTCGCTCAAGCCAGGAGACGTTATCGAACTCAACGTGCGTACCACCGATTGCGCTACGTTGCACCTCTTGGGGAAGCCCAAGTTCAACGTAGAAATCGGACGCATAGGTTCGAGGCTGGCAGTGAAAATAGTTTCGCGAAGGGAAGACCCAGGTGAGGAGTTGATCGAGTTATGAGACATGAGAATCTCAGCCAAGAAGAAATTGAAAAGTTGTTGCGGGAAGCTGAGCAAGCAATTCAGGAAGAGCACAGCACCGCGGCGGAAGAAGGTGTACCAGAGAAAGAGATGGTTTCAAGCGTTTCAGACGAGCACGAAGATATGCTTGCTGTTGATGATGAGAAGCCCGATGAGCCCGTTGAAATACCGGAACATGTTCAACCTTCGATTCGCGTAGCAGAGTTTGAAGAATTCAAGATGGAGCCCGGGCCTGAAAAACCCGTTTCCGATATGGGTGTACTCATGGACATCCCGCTGTCAATCAGCGTTGAGCTTGGAAGATCCAAATGTTACGTAAGAGACCTGTTAAATCTCACTGTCGGCTCAATAGTTGAGTTGGACAGGCTTGCTGGTGATCCTGTAGATATCCTTGTCAACGGCAAACTGTTTGCGAAAGGTGAAGTTGTCGTAATCGATGAAAACTTCGGTGTAAGAATCCAGGAAGTCTTGGGGCAAGACAAACGCCGTTAGTACATGAATCCAGGACTCAGACAGGCAACCAGGCGGTAAGGTATATAGACAGACACAGATAAGGGGGGGCCGCCGGGATTTCCGGCACTTATATGAATTCGTATTCTTTGGCTTCTGACTTCCTCAAAATAGCTGCGTTTCTAGGCTTTCTTATCGCATGCGCGATTATAGCCGTCCGTTTGAGGAACCGCCGCTTTAGGCCAGGCGGCCCAATGGCTTATCTCCAGGTAATAGATTGTGTGGCGCTAGGCAGGGAATGCATGGTCTGCATGGTCAGGGCAGGCAGGTCAATCCTGGTTTTGGGCTTGACCGGCCACAATGTCTCACTTCTGAAAGAGATCTCTCAGTCTGAATTTGACGACATCTCTGCTTCACAGGTC
Source organism: Bacillota bacterium (assembly GCA_012841065.1). GTDB lineage: Bacteria > Bacillota > Sulfobacillia > Fermentithermobacillales > Fermentithermobacillaceae > DTU015. The sequence continues at coordinate 33,859 of DUVI01000053.1, read as the reverse complement.
CGGGACGAGCCTGCGCCTAACATCACAGGCAGTTTTCGGGCTGAGCTCAAGAGGCGGCTTTCGGAGCGTTCCAAGCGGTTCAGTTCAACCAAGATCATTACCGGTTTGCTCCTGGCAGCAGTGCTCACTACCTGTTTGCCGGGATATGCTTTGGCAGCTCCTGAGACCATTGTTCCCAACATAGACATCAGGATCGATGGTGAAACGGGACATGGCGGGTTGCTAAATACGATTGGGATTTTGGCGGTGCTCACAGTACTATCCCTTGCGCCGGCTATACTTATTTTGACTACGTCATTTACCCGGATAGTCATAGTGTTTTCATTCTTGCGCACAGGCTTGGGAACCCAACAAACCCCGCCCAATCAGGTACTTATAGGGCTGGCCTTGTTGCTCACGTTCTTTGTGATGGCCCCCACGTGGAACCAGGTGAATGAGGTTGCCATTGCACCATACATGGAGGGCAGCATAAGTGCCCAGGAGGCGATTTCCCTGGCCCAGGAACCTATCAAGCAGTTCATGTTGCGGCAGACGAGGGAAAAGGACCTTGCGCTTTTTGTTGAACTGGGGCAGGACGAGGAGGTTGATTCTCCTGAACAACTGCCTTTGGTTCAGGTTGTTCCTGCGTTTGCGATGTCCGAGCTTAAGACTGCCTTTGAAATGGGGTTTATTCTGTACCTGCCGTTTCTGGTGATCGATATGGTGGTAGCTTCGACTCTGATGTCAATGGGAATGTTAATGCTCCCGCCCGTGCTGATCTCTATGCCCTTTAAGCTCCTGCTGTTTGTGTTGGTGGATGGTTGGGGGCTGGTTACAAGGTCTTTGATAGGCAGTTTCAGGTAGGGTAAAGGCGGCAACTTATGACAATCAAGTTGGTTAGGAGGAATGGCTGTGACTCTCGATCAAGTGATCTCAATAGGAAAGGAAACTTTGGGAGTGACCCTACTGGTGGCCATGCCCTGCCTGGCTGTTTCCATTACCGTTGGCTTGCTTGTGTCCATATTTCAGGCAACCACTCAGATACATGACCAGACATTGAGTTTTGTACCCAAGATACTTGCGGTTATGGTCACCCTCATGTTGTTTGGTGGATGGATGCTGAAGACGATGGTGGACTTCACTATGAGGCTCTTAGAGCAGTTGCCCGGGCTTATCTGACAATTGGGAGGCTGAACGGTGGAGGCTTGGCTAGAGACAATTATACCGTTGCTCTGGATTACCCTTCGCGTCGCAGGGTTTATAATCGCGGCTCCGATTACAGGGACCAGATACATCCCAGGCCTGATAAAGGGAACGGTATCACTGCTTTTGGGATATATCCTCTTGCCGGTGGTACGGATAGGGCCTGTTCCGCCTACCCTGGGAGGATTTGCAGTCTCAGCCGTAAGCGAGGTGTCTTTCGGCCTGCTTCTGGGATTTTGCGGGACTGTTTTGATAGCTGCCATCGAGACGGCCGGATATCTTGTAGATATGAAAATCGGGTTTGGAATGGCAAACGTGGTCGATCCGCACTACGGTCAAGCATCCCCGATCCTTGGAATCTTTAAGTACTTGCTCATAATGTTGATTTTTCTTGGAATCGACGGCCATCACATGCTCATCAAGGCGTTGTTCCGCTCTTTTGAGTTGGTCCCTGCAGGAACTGCTGTCATTCCGGCAGAGTGGGCTGAAATAGGGCTAAAGGCAGCTGCCGAGATGGTCAAGATTGCACTGGTGTTGTCGTGTCCTGTATGGGCAGCTACGATGATTGTAGATTTCGGCCTAGGGGTAATTGCCCGGACCGTACCCCAGCTAAATGTGTTTGTTGTGGGGATTCCCATGAAGACCCTTGTAGGTCTGGCAATCATGTTAGGGTCAGTTACCTTTTATGGAGCGTTTGCAAGACAGATTACCCTTTCCATACGGGGGCTTATGGGAAGTCTTTTAGGAGTCTTAAGCAGATGATTTTGTATTGGGAAATCGACCTTCAGCTGTTTGCTGAGGAAAAGGAGCATCCGGCCACCCCAAGGCGGCGCCAGCTTGCCAGGGAAAGAGGCCAGGTATTCTCAAGCCAGGACCTTACCTCGGCTGTGAGTATCCTTTTTGCCGTGCTAACCCTCAAGTATACGATGACATTCAGCACAAGAGTTGTGGCGGAAAAGGCCTCCCAGATTTGGGCGTCTAAGCCCACAGGGGCTCCTACCATAGGGTGGGCCTCAGCCGCCATGAAAGATATGCTAATCGCTTGGATTCTGGCCATATTTCCGGTCATGGCTGCAGCGTTGGTTTTCGGCGCAGGTACATCTATGTTACAAGTAGGGTTTATGGTAAGGCCTCAGTTGTTGGCTCCCGACCTGAAGCGGCTTAACCCAATAGAAGGCTTTAAGCGGATCTTTTCGAGGAGATCCCTTCAGGCATTGCTCAAGTCGCTTGCAAAGGTTCTGCTGATAGGCTTGGTAGTATGGAACACGGTCAAGTCTGAGTGGGCGCAGCTCTCTGCCCTGATGATTACCGATTTGACCCACTCAGTATCAACAGTGAAGCAGTTGGTGGAGAAGATATTGCTTAACTCCAGTGTAATGCTGGTAGCTATCGGCGTTGCGGATTATGTATATCAGTGGTGGGAGCATGAAAAGAGCCTCAGGATGACCCTCCAGGAAATAAAAGAGGAAGTTAAGGATACTGAGGGCAAACCTGAGGTCCGGCAGGCCATCCGCCGGAGGCAGCGGCAAATATCCATGAGGCGGATGATGCAGGACGTTCCTACAGCGGACGTAGTCTTGACTAACCCCACTCACTATGCTGTTGCGCTCAAGTACAACATGGAGGAGGACAACGCGCCCAAAGTGGTTGCGAAGGGACTTGATGAACTAGCCTTGAGAATACGGGCCCTTGCAGAGGAAAACAAGGTGCATATCGTCGAAGATCCTCCATTGGCCCAGGCACTCTACCGTGCAGTTGATGTAGGGGAAGAGATACCTGAAGAGTTGTATCAGGCTGTAGCGCAGGTCTTAGCGTATGTATATCGACTATCCGGCAGGATGCCTTTGGAGGGAACTTGATGTTTGGTAAGGCCAAGAGCAGTATAGTATCTGTCTTAGTGGTATTGGTAGTGGCAATGATGATCGTGCCGCTTCCCCCGGGAGTGCTGGATATCCTGATTGCAGCTAATTTCAGCATCTCCATAGCTATACTTCTGCTGACCATGTATACAAAGGAGCCTCTTGAGTTCTCGGTTTTCCCGTCTTTGCTGCTTATCATGACTTTGTTCCGCCTTGCAATCAACGTATCTTCAACCAGGCTCATCTTGTTGCAGTATAACGCAGGTCGGATTATCGAATCTTTCGGTCAATTTGTGGTCGGCGGCAACGAAGTTGTAGGGCTTGTAGTGTTTCTAATCCTTGTGATCATCCAGTTTGTGGTGATCACACGGGGTTCTGAAAGGGTTGCCGAGGTGGCCGCAAGGTTTACCCTGGACGCAATGCCCGGGAAGCAGATGTCAATCGATGCTGACCTCAATGCAGGCCTCATAACCGAAGAAGAGGCCCGGGAACGCAGACGGGCAGTAGAACGAGAAGCTGATTTCTACGGGGCCATGGACGGTGCTTCCAAGTTTGTCAAGGGTGACGCTATAGCGGGGCTCATAATCACCGTTGTCAACCTCCTAGGCGGGTTCGGCGTCGGTATGTTACAGCATGGGTTGCCGGCGGCTGAGGCGTGGCACAAATACGCGCTGCTCACCGTTGGAAACGGATTGGTGAACCAGTTGCCCGCGCTCATTATCTCCACCGCCACAGGAATCATCGTTACCCGGAGTGCGTCCCGGGAAAACCTAGGCGTAGATGTTTTCAGGCAAATGACCCAGTCACCCAGGGTGCTGGGGATTACTGGTTGGGCGCTTATTGCCCTGGGGCTGGTGCCAGGCCTGCCGAAGGTGGCATTTCTGGCGCTGGGCGGCGCCTGGCTGTTTTTGAGCAGGTCGGCCAGTGGAGCGCAAGTGGCACGGGAAGCCGCGGCACGCGAAGAATTGTACAAGAAGGAACTGGAAGAGCAGAAACGGCCGGAAGCCGCGCTAAACCTGATAAAGGTAGATCCACTTGAGATCGAGTTTGGGCTGGCTTTGCTGCCTATTGCAGATCCGTACCAGGGCGGCGACTTGATGGACCGGATCGTCATGGTGAGGAGACAGCTTGCATCTGAGTTAGGCATTGTCATACCTGCGGTAAGAGTCAGGGACAACTTTGCCGGGTTGGGCCCTAATGAATACCGGATTAACCTGAGGGGGGTGGAAATTGGCACAGGAGAGGTTTATCCCGACAGGCTAATGGCGATTGAAGGTGCGCCCGCAGATGTAGAACTGGAAGGTATTCCGGGCAAAGAGCCCGCCTTTGGCCTGGATGTGGTGTGGGTAGTCAAAGATCAAAGGGAAGAAGCGGAAACACGAGGCTACACAGTAATCGAAGCTTCGGCAGTACTAGCTACCCATCTGACTGAAATGTTGAGGAGGAACGCCCACTTGCTGCTTACGCGCCAAGAGACACACCGGCTCGTAGAACTGGTCAAAGCAGAAGATGCCTCGTGTGTTGAAGAAGCTATTCCCGACCTTGTGTCAATAGGAGACGTTCAAAAAGTACTTCAGAATCTTTTGAGGGAAGGCGTGCCAATCAGAGACCTTGTTACAATAATGGAAACCATAGCAGATGCAGCAAGGATATCCAAAGACACAGATTATCTGACCATGCGTGTCAGAGAAAGCCTTTCCCGTCTTATAACCCAAACTGTAGGGCTTGACAAAGGGCCTTTCCCAGTGGCCACACTGGACCCGGCGTTGGAGCAAGAGTTGCTTCAGGCCACAAGGACAAGTGACAGGGGGTCTTATGTGGCCGTGCCCGCACAACGCCTTACTCAAATCATGCAAGCAGTTTCTCAGGGGATGAATGAGATTGCTTCAAAGGCACCCAGACCAGTGCTTCTCTCATCTGCTGCTTGCCGTAGTCAAATGTATGAGATTGCATCCCGGGTGGTGCCTGAGATTAGTGTAGTGGCTTATGAAGAATTGGATAATAGGGCCAATATTGAAGCAGTTAAGGTGATTAGCGTTGACTGAATACAATCAGAAGAGACGCGAGTTCCGGAGCCATTCAAGTTACGCGTTCTTGTACAGAAAGCTCCAGGGTGAAAAGCCTGACGGGTCCCATAAGTGGCATAAAACCATGACCTTGAACCTCTCTGCAGGAGGTGCTGCCGTTTTCGCAGAAGATGAAAAACTAGCACCCGGGGACCTTTTAGAGTTTCAACTGGTAATACCTGGAGGTCCGGTGTTCGGCATTGCAGAGGTTGTGAGAATTCTTGACTCCCAAGGACTGTCAGATGCTGTTGGAGTAAGTTTTGTTTCAATGGCCCCAAGGGACAAAGATAAAATAGCGAGAGTTGTGCTTACCGACGGATTGGAGAATCGCCATGGGAAACACAAAAAGGACTGAAGCAGATAAAATTGAAGCCCTTTGGCGCGATTACAAAGCATTTAAGGACAAGCATGCAAGGGACGCTCTAATCAGGCATTACGCGCCACTGGTGAAGTACGTGGCGGGCAGAGTTGCCATCAACTTGCCGAAGAATGTTGAAGAAGGAGATTTGATAGGTTACGGTAGCCTGGGGTTGCTGGATGCAATGGAAAGATTTGACCCGCAACGGGGAGTCAAATTCGAGACCTATGCCATTGCCAGAATACGTGGCTCTATGATAGACGGGCTCCGGTCAATGGATTGGGTGCCTGTGTCAGTGCGTCATAGAAACAGGCGGATTGAAGAAACAATAAGGGAACTTGAGAATCGTTTGGGACGGTCAGCCACAGATGCTGAAGTAGCTGATGAGCTTGGCATAACGATCGAAGAATATAATAAACGCGTTCAGGATATGGCTTCAACTGCAATACTGTCTTTGGAAGATCTTTGGGCCAGGCCGGAAGATGCGGAAACCTCCGTCCGCACTCCTGAAATCAGGGACGACAAAGCCCGCGATCCTCTCGACGAAGCACAATGGACCCTCAGGAAGGAATCTCTTGCCAAGTCAATCGCAAGGTTACCTGAGCGCGAGAGGTTGGTAGTCACACTCTACTATTACGAAGGCCTCACAGTTAAAGAAATTGCGAAAATCATGGGAGTGTCCCCATCTAGAATCTCCCAGCTACATACGAAAGCTGTGGCCAGGCTGAGAGGTGTATTTGCTAGCGGCAATCTGGATTAGGTCTCTTAGCGGGGGGACTCAAAATGAAAAATGCAAATCGCATGGAAATCTCCATTTCCGGAGACAAAATGGCCGCTTTCCTATCCCTGCCGCAGGGCGGTGACTGGAACCTGGCTGAAATAAAGCAAGCCCTCAACGCCAAGGGTGTTGTGTTTGGGGTTTCTGATGCGGCAATACGGTCGTGCATTTCCGGTAAGAGGAATCAACCTTATCAGGTGGCTTGGGGCCTTTCTCCCCCTCGCGGCAAAGATTCGGCCAAGCCCAAACTGGTGTTCAACTTCAGCCATTCAAGGGGAAAACCTCCTGAGACACTCGTCGCCGGGCCAGACTTCAGGATTGAATGGAGTAAACTCACGTCTAGGGGCTTCGTACGGCAAAAGGGGATCCTGGCGTTTGTACGAAACGCCGGTAGATGCAACTTCGGTATAACCGTTACAGGCGAAAAGGTACCCTGTTTTGGCGATGAGCCGCTGCTTATGTGCTGCAACAACACCCAATTATCTGAAGACGGCAGGTATGTCTTAGCAACCAAGCCTGGCATTCCGTATGTGGAAGGCCGCAGGGTGGGGCTTCTGTGTTCCCTTACGATACACGGAGACATCGGGCCTGACACCGGCGATATAACGTTTCCGGGAGACCTTACGATACAAGGGGATGTACTCCAGGGGTTCAAAGTTGCTACCTGGGGTTCGCTCTCAATTGTAGGCAACTTGTACGGTTCGGCTACCAGTGCCGGAAGTATCACGGTTGACGGTGGCATAAATGCTCCAGGCGAAATCGTGGCATCGGGAGGCACTATATCTGCAAGGTATTGCGAGAATTCTGTGGTAAGGGCTTTGGGTAATGTTGTGATAGCAGATGCTGTAATGCACAGCATCATTGAAACTGAGCAAACGCTTGTAACCAGCCAGGACAGCGGGCGGATTGTAGGCGGGTTGGCGATCGCCAAAGCGGGGGTGTCGACTTACTCTGCAGGTTCGGTCATGGGGAACCCAACTGCGTTTGAAATAGGCGTCAGCCCTAAACTGCGGAAGCGGTACGAAATGCTCAAGAAACAGATAGCTTCAGTCAAGGCGGAACTGCAAAGGATTAAACATGCCGGCATCCGGCGCACTGCCCAGGATGGACACCAGCTTGATAACCTGCGTCTTCAAAGAATGAGGAGCTATTACGAAGATAGGGAAAAGGAGCTTGGTGACCTGCTGGCAAACGTGAGAGATGCCATCGCCAAGTCGAAGCGGGGGTACTTTATGGCACAACGTGTGTTGCCAGGGACCAAGGTTCTGATGGGACTTAGGGAGATAAGTTTCGATTATCCTGAACAGGCCGTACATATTGGAGGGAACCTTGGTGAAACCGATTGATGCTGTGACGAGTTTGCCAAGATCGGCTGATGTAGCCAAGTTAGCTGATACGGCTGCTAGGCAAGGGGACATCAAGTTCCACCTCCAGTCGGTGTCATTTTCCGACGAAGTGTCCGAGCGGGCCAGGAGCGTGTCTCAGAGCGATAAGGCTGAGAAGGCGACTATTGGCCCCGGTTCTCAGGAAGGCGGATCGTTCTACGGCGGCATGCCCCGGAAAGGCCGGCAACGTAAGGGCGATGACGGCAATCTTAAACAATCCCCTCATCCCTCTAAGGGACAAATTATAGATATACATGGCGCATAGTCTCTCAGAATGTGATATACTACCTGAGGTTAAAATCAAAACACACGCCATCATGGTACCGTGGTGCTTACTCTAGGAAAGCCCCCTGGGTGATGGCGGAGGAAAAACCACGGAGGTGTATATCACATTGTCAGTCGTTACTATGAAACAGCTACTTGAAGCCGGCGTGCATTTCGGACATCAGACCCGTAGATGGAACCCCAAGATGAAACCTTATATCTTCATTGAGCGCAATGGCATCTACATTATCGACTTGCAAAAAACCGTCCGCATGATCGAAGAGGCTTACGATTTTCTAAGGAGCGTAGCTATGAACAAGGGCCGCGTACTGTTTGTAGGCACCAAGAAGCAGGCCCAGGAAGCTGTGCAGAACGAAGCAACCAGATGCGGCGAGTTCTATGTGAAAAAAAGGTGGCTGGGAGGTACCCTGACTAATTTCAGCACCATTCATAAACGGATCGAAAAACTCTTGGAACTTGAGGAGTGGGAGAGCACCGGCTATCTCGACAGGCTTCCCAAGAAGGAAGTGGCAGCTCTTCTCAAGGAGAAGGAAAGGCTTGAGAAGCATTTCAGCGGAATTAAGGGAATGCGGGAACTTCCGGATGCGTTGTTTGTGGTAGACCCCCGAAAGGAAAGGATAGCAACCCTTGAAGCCAGGCGGCTTGGCATTCCTGTGGCAGCTATAGTTGACACAAACTGCGATCCTGACGAAGTTGACTACGTCATACCCGGAAATGACGATGCTATACGTTCGGTACGGCTTATTTGTTCCAAGATGGCTGATGCAATACTTGAGGGCAAGCAAGGAGTCCAGGTACAAGGAGAGTGATATTTGTGGCTGAGATAACCGTTGACATGATCAAAGAACTGCGTGCCAGGACAGGCGCAGGTATGATGGATTGCAAGCGGGCACTCGAAGAGACCGGAGGAGACATGGATAAGGCAGTGGACCTTCTGAGAAAGAAGGGTCTTGCCCAGGCTGCAAAGAAGGCAAGCCGCGCTGCCGAAGAAGGGCTGGTTGTTTCATATATCCATCACAACAACCGGGTTGGAGTGCTTCTTGAGCTCAAGTGCGAAACCGATTTTGTGGCCAGGACCGATGAGTTTCAGGAGTTGGCGAGGAGCATTGCCATGCACATTGCCATGGCTAATCCCCAGTATGTATCCAAGGATCAGATTCCTCAAGATGTCATTGAACATGAGATGAGCATTGAGAAAGAAAAAGCCCAGGCTGAAGGCAGGCCTGAAGCTGTGCTGGACAAAATAGTCCAGGGCAGGATGGCTAAGTTTTATGAAAGCGTATCTTTGATGGATCAGCCTTTCATCAAAGACGACTCTAAGAAAATTACAGACCTTATCAACGAAACAATCGCACGGTTGGGAGAGAACATCGTAATCGGGCGGTTTGCCAGGTTTGAACTGGGGGGACAGTGAGGTTTTGTGAAACAGCACAATAATCGTTCACAGTGTAAGTACAAAAGAGTCGTTCTGAAGCTCTCGGGAGAAGCTTTCGCAGGCCCCAAAGGTTTCGGACTGGATCTCAATGTTGTGGATTCAATAGCCAGGCAGATACGGGACGTTGCCGGAATGGGTGTGCAAATGTCGATAGTCGTGGGAGGCGGCAACTTCTGGCGAGGGGCCAAGGGTGAAAAAGAAGGAATGGACAGGGCCACTTCAGACTACATGGGTATGCTTGCCACTGTTATCAACGCTATGGCCCTTCAAGAGAGGTTGGAAAGGCTCGGGTTGGAGACCCGGCTTATGACTGCAATCGACATGAGGGAGGTTGCCGAACCTTACATCAGGCGAAAAGCCATCCATCACCTCAATAATGGCAGGATCGTGATTTTTGGGGCTGGTTCCGGCAACCCCTATTTCTCAACTGATACTACTGCTGCGCTCAGGGCTGCCGAAATCGGCGCCGAAGCGATTCTTATGGGGAAACAGGGCACTGATGGTGTCTACGATTCCGATCCGAATAAGAATCCGGATGCTAAGAAATATGAGCAGCTGGATTACCTTGAAGTGATTAACAAAGGGCTCCGGGTGATGGATGCAACCGCCACCACCCTATGCATGGATAACTGCATCCCTCTTGTTGTGTTTGACCTGGATGTATATGGTAACATAGAGAGAGCCGTAAAGGGAGAGAAAGTCGGAACCATCGTGGGGAGGGAAGAAGATGGACCAGAAAACCCTGATGACCCAAGTCGAAAATAGGATGAAGAAAGTAATCGAGTCGTACAAGAAAGATCTGGCTTCAATGAGGGCTGGGCGTGCAACACCTTTGCTCCTTGAAAGGGTGGTAGTGGACTACTATGGAGTTCCGACACCGATAAATCAGGTAGCATCGATAGGTGTTGCTCCTCCAAGGACTCTGGTCATTCAGCCCTGGGACAAGAACCTTTTAGGGAACATAGAGAAGGCAATCCAGAAATCAAACTTGGGTGCCATGCCTGTGAGCGACGGCACCGTGATAAGGGTCACCATCCCGCCTTTGTCGGGCGAAAGGCGCCGTGATCTTATTAAGACTCTGAAAAAAGACGCAGAAGCACAAAAAGTGCTTATACGTAACATAAGGCGTTCAGCCATGGATGAAATCAAACAGGCTGAAAAGGACAAGGAAATTTCAGAAGATATGTCCAGGCGAATCCAGGAGCAGGTGCAGAGACTCACCGATGACTACATAAAGCTCGTGGACGAGATTACATCTGCAAAAGAGGCAGAGGTAATGGAGGTTTGAACGAGAGAAACCGTAGCGAAGAGTATTGGCTTGCCAAGGCGCGTGCAGGCCGTATCCCGGTTCATGTGGGAATCATTATGGACGGCAATGGGCGTTGGGCTCAAAGCAGAGGGCTTAAACGACATGAGGGGCACAGAGCTGGGGTGCAAACCATACGACGGTGCATTCCTGCTGTGCTAGAGCTTGGGATCCGGCACTGCACGCTGTTTGTATTTTCAACTGAGAACTGGAAAAGGCCCCAGGAAGAAATACAGTTCCTTTTCAAACTTATACTTGACTACTGCCGGGATCACAAAGACGAGCTTATAGAGAACGGGGTACAGGTGGTCCCAATTGGCAGGTGGAGGGAACTGCCCGCTTCAGTGGTGCGCGCAGTTGAATCGGTAGTAAGGGATACTACGGACGGTTCCCGGCTCCAATTGCACCTGGCCATCAACTACGGCGGCAGGCAGGAAATCCTTGATGCTGCCGTCGAACTGGCTAAACGGCTGGTTTCAGCAGGCCAGGTTGATTTTGAGCACGTTACCCAGGAGGATTTTGCCGGATGCCTTTACACAAAGGGAGTCCCGGATCCTGACTTGATCATCCGGACTTCAGGCGAGAAAAGGCTGTCCAATTTCCTTTTGTGGCAAGGCGCGTACGCGGAATTGGTGTTTACAGATGTACTGTGGCCTGATTTTGGCCCTGTGGACCTTTACAAATCGGTTGTAGAGTATTCTTCGCGCAGTCGCAGGTTCGGTGATGTAACCGAGAAAAGAGGATGAGACATATTGCTGAAGCAGCGGACCTTATCGGCGCTTGTGTTTGCACCCCTGGTGACGGGAGCCTTTTTCTTGGGCCGCGGGGTTTTCTTGGGGTTCATCCTTCTAACCGGCGCATTCTGCGCCTGGGAATACCGGAACATGATGGCCGGGGTAAGCATTGAGTTAAGTCCCATCTTCATACCGTTATGTATGGCAATTGCTGTGTCGGGTGTTTCAAACCGGCTCGACTATTTTATTGCGTCGATCATCGGAGGCTCGCTCATATTACTGGCGACGTCGATAAAGCAAGGTACATTGGCAAGTGTGTTTGGAGTAAGCGGTGCCGTATACATCGGCGGGCTGTTGGGTTGTCTGGGCTTGCTCAGGGTGCAGCCCGATGGTCGGGAGTGGTGCTTTGTTGTGCTGTTTGTTACTTGGGCCAACGATATGGGAGCTTACTTTGGCGGAAGGGCTTTCGGCAAGCGTAAACTTGCGCCTACAATCAGTCCCGGTAAGTCATGGGAAGGTGCGTGTTTTGGGCTGGGAGCAGGTGTTTTAACAGGCGCGTGTTTAAGTTCATGGACAGGGTTTGCTGTAGCTGAAGGCGCTGTGGTTGGTGCTTTGCTTGCGGTGATGGCGCAGGTGGGGGATCTTGTCGAGTCTAAGCTAAAGCGGTACTGCCAGGTTAAGGACTCAGGTAAGGCTATACCCGGACACGGGGGCTTTCTCGACAGGTTTGACAGCTTGTTGTTTACCGGTGCCGGAGGATTATTAATCAAAAGCATTTGCGGGTTGTTGCTTTATCCCTGACGCAGGAGCGGATTGTTTTGACCCGGAGAAGCATATTCTATACAGTTATATGGCTTATAGGCACATATTTGTTTCTGAAGTATGCCATGCCCTATGTGTTCCCGTTTGTGCTAGGCGCTTTTCTGGCGTTCCTTCTCGAACCATTTGTAGTGTTCCTGGTAAAGCGTACCCGGATCACACGGGCGTGGGCGGCATTTATGTGTATTTTGGTGTTGGTAACCGTGCTAGGGCTTTTCGTTTCGTGGGCCATAACCAGGGTAGCCCAGGAAGTAGCTGATCTATACGGGTACCTGCCTCAATATTACGGGGAGTTCAACAAGATCCTCGGGGATGTACTCAAAATGGTAGGTGAGTTTTCCCAGAGGTTGCCCGATCCTCTGGCGAGGCTCGCCCAGGATCAGTGGAACAATTTGTACGCCTTGGTATCAAACGTCGTTACAGGTGCCGGTGAGGTTGTAAGAAGACTTCCAGGATTTTCGGTATCCATGTTTTTCACCGTCATGAGTTCGTATTTCTTGATCAGGGACAGGAAGCTCGTGTCAGAGTTCCTGGGGCGGGTGCTACCGGAAAAGAGTTTTGCCAGTTACAAGAACCTGGAAAGCAATATTGTATCTGGAATTGTCGCGGTCATAAGGGCCCAGTTGGTATTGGTCCTTCTTAGTATGCTTGTGAACATCGCCGGGCTCAGCCTCCTGAACATCAGGTACCAAGTTGGCCTTGGAGCGCTGCTTGCAGTGCTTGATATACTGCCCGTAGTGGGTCCTGGCCTCGTTTACATACCTTGGGTGTTGTATCATTTTGTGTGGGGCAACCCTTCAGTGGGTATAGGGCTGCTCGTCTTGTACGGAGGCGTGTCGTTTTTCAGGCAGGTTGTCCAGACCCACTTAATAGGAAAAGAGATGGGGCTGCACCCCCTCGCGACCTTGTTTTCATTGTACTTGGGCTATCGGCTGTTCGGGCCGATCGGCATAATCTACGGACCTTTAGTTGTCATTTTGATTATTGGCTTGTGGGCTGCAGGGGTTATACCTAACGGAGGCGGTGGGAACTGCTGAAGCACATAGTCATTTTGGGTTCAACTGGTTCTGTGGGCATGCAAACTGTTGAAGTCATAAAGCGTACGCCGGGGCTCGAAGTTGTGGGCTTGGCTGCGGGTAGGAATTGGCAAAGAGTGCTCGAACAAGCCAGAATGCTTGATGTACGCAAGGTTGCTTTGTGGGATGCCCAGGCTGCTCTGAATGCAGACCGGAACAAAGGTTGCATGAATCTTGAGGATTTGGAGGTTTTATCAGGGCAGGAAGGTGTCCAACAGCTTGCATCGCTATCAAGCGCTGACACCGTGCTCCACGCAGTTCCGGGATTCTTGGGTGTCAAGCTGCTCCTTAGATCGCTGGAAAGCGGAAAACGGGTGGCTCTTGCAGGCAAGGAGGCCTTGGTTTCTGCAGGAGAACTTATCGGCCCCTTTATTGAGAAAAACATGATTCTCCCTGTAGATTCTGAACATTCGGCCATATTCCAATGTATGCAGGGAGAAGACCCTGAGGCTGTGGATTATATTACCTTAACCGCTTCAGGGGGAGCGTTCCGCGACCTGTCAAAAGATGAACTCAGCCGGGTCACGCCGGCGCAAGCCCTTGAACATCCGACATGGCGTATGGGCCGCAAGATTACCGTCGATTCAGCCACTTTGTTCAACAAAGCTCTTGAGGTGATGGAAGCCCATTACCTGTTTGGCTTACCCTATGACAAGATCAAAGTGGCCATACACAGGGAAAGCATTATACATTCAATGGTTACGTTCAAAGATGGAAGCACCATAGCACAACTTGCCCCTCCTGATATGCGGTTGCCCATAGCTTACGCCTTAAATTATCCGGAACGTAAGATAAGCATTGTAGAGAGTGCAGGCCCTTTCCTGGGTACACTTACCTTCGAAGAACCGGACCTTGAACGATTCCCCTGTCTTAGCATAGGATATGAGGCAGGACGGCTGGGCGGAACAGTCCCGTGTGTGCTGTCAGCTGCAGACGAAGTCGTGGTAGAAGCTTTTGTTTCAGGTGAAGTTAAGTTTACTGACATACATAAAATACTGAAGGCGGTGCTTGACAGGTGCCAACCTAAACCCGTTACTTCAGTAGACATTCTGGAGCAGGAAGCAGAGTGGGCGGCCCGGGAAACCAGAGAAGTGATAAGCAAGTTAGCGAGAAGGTGACATCTTGAGCGAAACAATTGTGGCTTTGCTGACTTTGGGAGTCCTGATACTCTTCCATGAACTGGGACATTTCTTGGCAGGTAAGAGACTGGGGGTCTACATCCACGAGTTTAGCATTGGCTTTGGCCCCAAGTTGCTTTCAAGGGATTCAGAAGAAACCGAGTTTTCCGTCAGGATGATCCCCTTAGGCGGGTTTGTACGTTTTGCAGGTGAGGCAGGCGAAAAGGATGGAGAAGACACCCATATCCCGAAAGAACGGCTGCTGTATTCGCTTAGTCCCGGGAAGAGGTCCATGATCCTGTTTGCAGGGCCACTGATGAACCTGTTCGTGGCGACCCTGGCGTTTTTCTTAGTGTTCTCCATAGTGGGGTTTGGCCGTCCCACTACCGAGTTCGGCGAAGTGGTTCCCGGATATCCCGCCCATGAAAGCGGGATACTCCCCGGCGACAGGGTACTCCGCGTTGAAGATGTGGAAGTGGCTGAATGGGAAGACATGGTCAGCGTAATACAGTCCAGGCCAGGGATACCTACCGAGATTGCCGTGGAAAGAGACGGCCAGGAATTGACGTTTACACTGGTTCCGGTGGAGTCAGAAGGGGTAGGCGTAATAGGAGTAAGATCAGGTGTGGAGTTTGTGCGATTAGGTGTGCTTGATGGGGTTAAGGAAGGCCTTAAGGAGACTTTCTACGTATCAGCTATGTGGATTACAGGTGTGGTCGGCATGATCGTTGGAAAAGTGGCCCCCGAAGTTACAGGCCCTCTGGGGATAAGCCAAGTCTTGGGTGAGGCTGCCCGGCATGGCTTGGGCTCCCTTCTCTACCTGGCAGGAGCTATTTCAGCTAACCTTGCCTTGATAAACTTGCTTCCCATACCCGCCCTTGACGGAAGCAGGCTTTTGTTTGCGGGAATCGAGGCTGTCAGGGGTAGACCCATTGACCCTGAAAAGGAAAGTCTTGTGCACCTTGTGGGGTTTTTCCTCCTCATGATCGTGTTCGTGGTGGTCACATACAAAGACATTTTAAGACTAATGCAATAGGGCTGCCACCAGGCCAACACCAAACACTACTAGCTCTCTTAGGTGATAATATGGTTTATCGTCGTTTATTCGAGCGAAGAATGACCACACCTGTGCGGTGTGGCGATGTCATTATTGGCGGAGAAGCTCCTGTATCCATTCAGACTATGACCAAGTGCGATACCAGAGACGTAGAGTCCACAGTGAGTGAGATCCGCCAAGCCGTTTCCCACGGGGCGCAAATCGTCAGGGTAGCTGTAGTCGACAAAGACGCAGCCAGGGCCATTGAGTCGATTAAGAACCAAGTGTCATGTCCTGTTGTTGCGGACATACATTTCGATTACAACTTGGCCCTTTTGTCACTTGAAGCGGGGGCCGACAAGGTAAGAGTTAACCCTGGCAACCTGGGGGGTAAAGAGCCACTGCTCAAAGTGGCGCAAAAGGCCCGGTCAAAGGGAGCGGCGATCAGGCTCGGCATCAACTCGGGTTCTTTGGAAAGGGACATTCTGGAAACTTACGGTGCCCCGACTCCCGGAGCGATGGTGGAAAGTGCCAGGCGGCACCTCAAGCATTTGGAAGATGCGGGCGTAGACAACGTCGTGCTGTCCCTTAAGTCATCAAGCGTCAAGCATACCATAGAGGCTTATATGATGATGGCCGGATTCACCAAGTGGCCCTTTCACATAGGCATTACCGAAGCAGGTCCTGGAAATCACGGCGTGATCAAGTCGGCAGCCGGGATAGGCACCCTGCTTGCCCTCGGCCTGGGAGATACTGTAAGGGTGTCTTTGACCGGGCCTTCCTCTGAAGAGGTTGAAGTGGCCAAGCAGATTCTCCAGTCAGTGGGACTGGGCTTCTATGGTCCCGACATAATCTCATGCCCTACATGCGGGCGGACCCAGGTGGACGTAGTGTCCGTTGCCAGGCAAGTGTCAGATGCGTTGAAGGACGTGAGTTTACCTTTGAAGGTCGCTGTCATGGGTTGTCCTGTCAACGGCCCCGGAGAGGCACGGGAAGCTGACATCGGAGTTGCGTGTGGCAGGGATGGAGGAATCCTGTTTGCCCGCGGCAAAGTATTAGGCAGGGTTGCAAGCGAACAAATTGTGCCTGCACTGGTAAGACTCGCACAACAATATGCAGAATCTCCGGAGGGAAAGAATTGAGTCTTGTTACCGTTAGACCGTCGTGTGATGATTTCCGCCTAAGCCAGATAGCCAAGGTTCTCGGGGCAGAAGAAGATCCTATTTTGGAGTGTCTCAAGGTTATCTCAATAGGCGTTGCCATAGATGATGCGACATGGTCCATATGCCTTGACGTAATTGACCCTGGATTATGGAAAAAGCACTGTGAATCGTTGACACGGACCGAGGTTGAACTGCGGCTCACCGAGATCGGGCAGTCATTGAGAAATCGGATCCCTGAGCTTGAGACAGTACGCTGGGAACTCCCTGAGCAATATCAGAACAGCTTCGGCAACGGGCCCAATAGCGGGGAGAAGGCGCCGCAAGACGGCGCACTCCTTGGCAGGCCAATCCGTACCCAGCCAATGCCTGTACGGGAGGCAACGGGCGGGGAGCGCGAGAATGTGACCGTGGCAGGCCGGGTGGTGGAAGTAACATGGAGGCAGGCCCAGTCCGGAGATGTTTATGGCACTTTTGTACTCACCGACGATGAAGATTCAATAACAGTGCGGGTTTTTCCCAAGGAAGGCAAGATTGACGAGATTCAGGAAGGTGCATGGGTGATCGTGAGGGGCCGTGCCCGGCTGGACCGCCTTGATTCAGAGCCCGTGCTCATATGCAACGATTTGTGTCTGATTGACCCGAAGGTGAGACAAGATACCGCTGCCGAAAGACGGGCTGAACTCCACCTGCATACGAAGATGAGTTCCCTTGATTCGGTCCTGGATTTGGAAGATGCGGTTGCCCTGGCAGCTTCGTGGGGCCATCCTGCAATCGCAATTACAGACCACGGAGTAGTGCAGGCTTTCCCAGAGGCGTTCAGGCTAGGAAAGCAATACGGAATAAAGATCATATACGGGATTGAGGCATACCTGGTAGAAGATGATGAGAAGGGACAAGCATTCCACATAGTGCTCTTGGCGAAAAACAAACAAGGCTTAAGAAACCTTTATGAGCTTGTTACCCTGTCCCACCTTGAGCATTTTTACAGAACGCCTAGGATACCCAGGGCCGAACTGGTTGATAGGAGAGAAGGCTTGCTTGTGGGTTCAGCTTGTGAAGCAGGAGAAGTGTATCGGGCTGTGCTTGCAGGCATGGACGATGAGCAACTCAAGGAGATAGCGGGTTTCTATGATTACCTGGAAATCCAGCCGTTAGGCAATAACGGGTTTCTTATAGAGAGCGGCCGTGTTTCCGGCGAAGCAGACCTGATCAAGATAAACACGAGAATCTACGAACTCAGCAAATCATTGGGCAAGCCGTGCGTGGTTACAAGCGACGTCCACTACCTCAACCCCGAAGATGAAATATTCAGGACATTGCTGTTGTCGGGAAAAGGCATGACAGATAACGGTGAGAAGCCGGCTCCTTTGTATTTCCGCACCACAGATGAATTGCTGGAAGAAGTGTCGACCTACCTGGGTGAGGACGCGGCAAGAGAGGTTGTGGTGGCAAACACCAGGGCTATTGCGGCTTCCATTGAAGACCTGGCTCCGATTCCGCAGGGTTCGTATTTCCCGCACCTTCCGGACGCAGACGACATCCTGAGGAAACTTACTGAAGAAGGGGCCAACCGGCTGTTCGGTAAGGAATGGCCTGAAATCGTCCGCCAGAGGATAGACAAGGAGCTTTCGGCCATCATAGGCGGCAATTTTGCTTCGCTATACTTAATAGCCGTTAAGATGGTGGAAAAATCCCTGGAAGACGGGTATTTGGTGGGCTCGCGGGGCTCAGTCGGTTCATCGCTGGTAGCGATGCTCACAGGGATCACGGAGGTCAACCCGTTGCCACCTCATTATGTGTGCCTCAAGTGCCACTGGAACAAGTTCTTTATGGATGGGTCGTACGGTTCAGGATTCGACTTGCCCGCTATGCAATGCCCTGAGTGCGGCAACGAACTCAAGCGCGACGGACAGGGTATACCGTTTGAAACGTTCATGGGCTTTACAGGGGAAAAAGTGCCTGACATTGACTTGAACTTCTCCGGGGAAGAGCAAGGCAAGATACTCAAGTTTGCTTCGACCCTTTTGGGGAAGGACAATGTGTATAGGGCGGGCACCATAGCCACGGTTGCCAAGAAGACCGCATTTGGGTTTGTGAAGCACTACGAAGAATCCAGAGGCAAGGTGTTCAGGCGGGCCGAAACAACCAGGCTTGCCAAGGGAATTGAGGGAGTGAAGCGTACAACAGGGCAACATCCAGGCGGGGTTATGGTTATCCCCAAAGGCATGGATGTGCTCGAGTTCACACCCCTTCAATACCCGGCAGATGACCGGAGCTCAGGTGCAATAACCACCCATTTTGACTATGATTCATTGTCAGGGCATCTGGTCAAGATCGATATCCTTGGCCATGACGATCCTACTGTGCTCAAGATCCTCCATGAGCTTACAGGGGTTGACCCTACGAAAATACCCATGGATGATCCCGAGACCCTCAGACTCTTTTCCGGTGAAAACCCCGACAGTTCAGTGGGAATACCTGAATTCGGCACAAAGTTTGTAAGGAACATGCTTACTGCGACCAAACCCAAGTGTTTCGCCGATCTGGTGAGAATTTCAGGGCTTTCCCACGGTACTGATGTGTGGGCGAACAACGCGAGAGACCTTATCAGAGACGGCATTGCAACCCTGGAGCAAGTTATCGCTACACGTGAAGACATATTCTTGTACTTGATGAAGAGGGGGTTGGACCCGGCGTCAGCTTTCGGCATAGCAGAAAAGGTGAGAAAAGGCCGGCCCCTGTCTGATACAGATACCGAGCAAATGAAGCAGTTCTCAGTCCCCGATTGGTACATAGAGTCCTGCAAGAAGATAAGTTACTTGTTTCCCAAAGCTCACGCTGCTGCTTATGTCACAAACTCTTTCCGGATTGCCTATTTCAAGGTACATCATCCTTTGGCGTTCTACTCGACCTACTTCTCGTTTACAGGCAGTGCGCTTACCACAGACTTCATGTACCTAGAACCAAGCGAATGGAGGAAGTACATCGACCAAGTAGACTCCAACCCGGCATCGACTGCAAGGGAACAAGATATTGCGACTGCGCTGGAAGTGGCGTTTGAGATGGTGGAGAGAGGGTTTTCCTTCGGACGACACGACCTGTACCTGTCCCATGCTACCAGGTACATACCTGAAGGCGACCGGCTGATTCCGCCGTTTACGGCGATTCCGGGGCTTGGCAACCGGGCTGCAGCTGCAATCGTCAAGGCGCGGGAACAAGGGAAATTTGAATCTGTTGAAGACTTCAGGAGAAGGACAGGGCTCGGAAAGAAGTTGTGCGAAGTGTTGAGGGAGCACGGATTGTTTGAAGGATTGCCTGAAACTGCGCAGCTCGCCCTCTTCTAACACCAGCACAGGGTGTGCATGGCGCATGTGAGGCGCCCCCATGAGTGTTATCCCTAGGTGGTTTGTGCTTTCAAGGCGATTTTGGTTACAGGGCTGTATATCGCTTTGAGTACTGCAGGGTAAGCAGCTATTGTGATAATGCCTTCAACAATCCTCACGGGCATGATCACCCGGTAGTCAAGCCCAAACAGAGAATTGAGGAAGTATGGGGTAAGCCCCCACGACACTACTACCACCGCACATGCCACGGATACAGCAAGCTGGAACAGGGAGGGTTCAGACTGCTTCCTGCCCCTGCTCAGAATCCGGAATACCACACTCGGGAGCGTGGCAAAAAGAGCCGAGGTCAGTGTAAAGTGGGGCATGTAGCCGCCCATAGGGCTGATTACGAAGCCCAAGATGTCCGAGAAAGCGCCTGCGATGAACCCGTACCAGGGGCCCAGGAGAATACCTGCCATCATATTGGGCAAGCTGCCGATCCCCACCCGGATTCCTTCTATACCTCCGATGGCAACGCGGAAAGATGCGAATCTGGTGAGAATCACAGACAGTGCTATCAGGAACCCTGTAACAGCCATGGCCCGGGTACGTTTCATGTTTCCACTCCTTAGGCACTTGATTGAAAATGTGGAGTCTACAACACAAGTATATCAGAATCACCCTGAGGCATGTCCACATGCTCGAGTCATTCGGTAGACAGACAAAGTTCCATCAAATTACAACGGGGATACCATCTGGATTCTTGCATTCGAGCTTGTACCGGTGATAGAATCAAAATGCCGATGGCAACAGAATGACAAAACACCCTGCTGTGTGCGTGAATCACGGTGAAGATTGAGCCAACACCGTGACCTAGGGAGCCTGGGCTCTGATGAGCTGAGTGCAGGTCGCTCCGAGCGAAAGCACAGAAGCTCACAGGAGGGCACCCACCTGCTGAGAGCAGGTTCAATGCCTTCCGGATTCACGGCATGGCGGGGTTTGAGTAAGCCTCTACCATGTGCACCTAAGTCCTCTTTATTTGTTCACTTCAAATACCCGGTGAGATGCAAGCTGTTTTTTCGGTGCATGGCTAAGAAGCGGTTGTAAACAGTAAGTTCCTATGCTAAACTATTTTTTGACGTGCCGAAGTGGTGGAATAGGCAGACACGCGGTGTTCAGGGCGCCGTAGGCGTACGCCTGTGTGGGTTCAAATCCCACCTTCGGCACCATTTTTGTTTGGACCCAAACACAACGGTGCATCTTGGCCACGCTCACCACCGAGAAGAATCATAGGTCCTCATCGCTGATTACCGTAAGTCCATGAGCTCTCAGCAAGGCAGCCAACACTCCCTCGCCGGGAATGCGATTGCTGCTGAACGTTCCGTCATATACCGCATGCACCCCGCATGCAGGGCTTCGATCTTTGAGGATTGCCTTGGTGCAACCGGCTTGGAGGGCGATATGAAGAGTTTTTTTGGCTCCTTCTACGTAATTCCGGGTTATATCATCGCCGTATATATTCAGTACCCTGGCATTACCTTCAAGTACATCCCTTCCAGTTCCGCCTGTTATCTCTGCAGGAGGGCGGGGGACAGGCAGGCTACCCAGAACTTCAGGGCATATCGGCACTGCCAGGCCTCGGGCCAAGAGCTCGCTGATGCCGGGGTATCTATCTGTTTGGCCTGCTGAGCCGTCATACCGGCAAGGATTTCCACACAGACAGGATGACACCATATACATTTTTGAAACCTCCTTCGATATGATATAAGAAGTACGGAGGTAGAGGACTATGTCAAAATTGAAACCAGCATCAACCTTGATTCTTACCTTCTTGACTGTTTTTGTGTGTCAGTTGCTTTTTCCTTCATTTCTTGGCCACGGGATGGTTTACGCGGCGCCCGAACCTCCCGAGATAGCAGCCGACAGCTACCTGCTTGCTGACCTTAAGACAGGCAGGGTATTCATGTCTAAGGACGTGGACACTCCCCAAGTACCTGCCAGCCTTACAAAAATCATGACCTTATTTATTGTGTTTGATGAAATAACCCAGGGCAAGCTATCTTACGACGATGAAGTGAGTATCTCTGAGGAAGCCTGGCGCACCGGCGGTTCCAAGATGTTCCTGCTTGTGGGAACCACTGCCAGGGTAGACGAACTGATCCAAGGCATCACTGTTGTGTCAGGCAACGATGCGTGCGTCGCTTTGGCGGAACAAGTTTCAGGCAGCGTCACTTCCTTCGTCGACAGGATGAACCGCCAGGCGCGGGAACTTGGCCTTACAACTGCCCATTTCGTGGACCCCCATGGGATTTCCGATGACAACAGGATATCGGCACAAGACCTGTTCACCCTGGTTAATGAATACGTTAAACGGTATCCGGAAGCTCTCCAGTTCCATGCACTCAAAGAATTTACATATGCCCCGCCGGGTGACCATCCAATTACCCAGTTCAACAGAAACCGGCTGCTTTGGTCATATCCAGGCGCTTATGGCCTGAAGACAGGGTTTACCACCCGCGCAGGCTTTAACCTGGTTGCTCTCGCCGAAAGGGACGGGCTTTCCGCCATTGCCATAATCCTTGGTTCCGCCAGGGGCAAGTCTATTGACGACGGTGAAAGAGAAAGGACAGAGATAGCCACTTCCATGCTTGATTATGTGTACAGGAATTTCTCTTATGTTGAGGTGGCTGAACCACACGCAAACATGGGGAGGGCCAGGGTTTGGAAGGGCAAAGGTAAATGGGCCGAAGGGATAGCTCCTGTGGGCCTTGGTGCAACCATTGAAAAGCGCAAGGAAGATAGCTTATCCTATGAAGTAGTTTTCGATAATCAACTGGAGGCACCGGTTCACAAAGGCGAGAAAATCGGCGAAGTGATTTTCACTTGTGACGGTGAGGAAGTAGGGAGGATGGAGCTGGTTGCAAAAGATGAAGTCCCCAGGGGTAATGTTTTCCGGGTGATTTGGGATTCCATAGCACGTGCCATATTGAAGGCTCTTGGCAAAGCATAATTTCCTGTCCCCGGGGAGGCAACAGTGATGGATACAATCGTAGTAGCGCTTGGCGGAAATGCGATTCTGCAAAAAGGCGAAAAGGGTACGGCTGAGGACCAAAGGCGGAACATTCAAAACACTGCCGCACAGCTTGCGGGCCTGATCAAAGAAGGATACAGGTTGGTTATCACCCACGGCAACGGTCCCCAGGTAGGTAACATATTAATCCAAAACGAAGCAGGCAGGGGAAAGGTGCCTGAGATGCCCATGGACATATGCGGCGCCCAAAGCCAGGGTATGATTGGGTATATGCTGCAAATGTGCTTGCGCAACGCTTTGAGGAAACTTGGTTTGGACATGCCTATATCAACGGTGATCACCCAGGCTTTGGTGGACAAGAATGACCCTGCATTCAGTCACCCCACGAAGCCCGTGGGCCCGTTTTATTCTGAGGAGTGGGCGCAGGAGAGAATGGAAAGGTACGGGGAAACGTGGATTGAAGACGCGGGGCGGGGTTGGCGAAGGGTGGTGCCCTCGCCTGAACCGAAGGCAATAATCGAGACACCGTCAATTAAGAGTCTGGTGGACCAGGGGCACATTGTGATCTGTTCAGGCGGCGGTGGCATCCCCGTAGTTGAATCGGAAGACGGAAGTCTGGCCGGCGTGGAGGCCGTCATCGAAAAAGATCTCAGTGCTGAAAGACTGGCTTCATCAGTCAAAGCCACAAGTCTGATAATCCTCACCGACGTAAACGGTGCAGCCTTGAACTATCGGGGTGCTGATGAAACTTGGTTGGGAGAAGTAACCCTGTCCAAGCTGGCTGAGTACTATCATGAATCCCATTTCTTCGAGGGAAGCATGAGGCCCAAGGTAAAGGCAATAATGAGGTTTATTGAACACAGCGGAAAGATAGCCGTTATCGCAGCTTTGGACAAGGCCAGGGAAGCAGCGTTGGGACAGACGGGTACCAGGATCTTAGGTTAATTGAATGCGGTTGATTGACCGGTGTGTCCTCTGAGGCAGCCACGTTACAAGGTACTGGGGAAGCAATCGCGCCGGTAAGCTCGATGAGGAAGAGCTCACCGGCTTTGTGTTTTGGTTACACCAGATCGTGGATGAGGTTCTCCCTGTCACCGGGCAGAAGATCGATGGGCGGGATTTCTGCAAGCGCATAACAGCCAGGCTCAAGCCGTGTTGAAGCGCGGGCTGCAGATACCATGACTTGGGCAGTAGCCGAAGGATTGCTCAGGATCATCTTGAGTTCCAAGCGTTGGTTGTGGGCGCTGCCTGATGCTCCCATACGCTCTATCAAGACACCGTGGCCCATGACCTTCAGTTTCCCCACATCGTCTACCAGTGTAACCCTGGTGCTGTCGTTCACGAAGTACGGGTCTTCCTTGATTTTTTGAGCTATCTCGTCAAACTGGGCCGGGTCTTCAACTTCCACGTAGACGTCCCGTTTGTGTTGTCCGTATCCTACAGGCAACGTAAGGGAAATGGCATCTTTCATCCCTGGAATGGCCCTTGCTGCAACGCTGTGCCCCATGCTCATCCCCGGGCCGAAGTTAGTGTAGGTAATACCCTGCGGCGCGATGGCCATAAACAACATGCGGATTACCGAGTCGGTTCCAGGATCCCATCCCGCTCCGATAACGGCGGTGCGTCCGCTTTGCTTGGCACATTCGTCCAGTTGTTTCCGGAGGGACACCATTGAATCACCGTGGATGTCAAATCCGTCTACCGTGTTGATTCCCTTCGCCAAGTACTCCGGTGCTACCTTGGGAACTGCGCGTGAAGGGATAGCCAGGATTGCTACATCTACATCTTCCAGGCAATCGACGTGCTTGACCACAGGCACCTTAGGATCGTCTACATCCACGATTTCCACTACACCTGCCAGGTCCATATCCGGTGCATGCTTGATACACTCCACCGCTTCTTGTCCCACGTTGCCGTAGCCTACTACGCATACTCTGATTCGCTTCATGGCCAAACCCCTCCAGTTGGGTCAGTTGTTTGATGTTTGATTCTGAGCTGCCAATATAGGTATAACCTCAAAACCACTACTTCTATATTCCGGTGGCAGCTTCCTTCTTATGTAACTTAGCTGCGCCGGGGATTGGGTTAATCGCCCACTGCCACTCCTTCAAGGTCGGGAACCAGATGGACCCATAGCAGCCCATCTGCCAAACCTGCACCGGGTTCATCAAGGTAGAATCGCAGGGGTTCTTTGAGTGACGGTTTTTTCCATGTACCTTGGCACACCACTCCGTCAGAAAAGAACAAGGCTTTGCCCTCGCCGGTGACGTCCATGTCCACTTCTATGAGTTTACCCGTGGGATAGGTGGTCTTTATCTGGAGAAACGCCAAGGCGTTAGGAGCAATCGGCTCATCGTCTTGGTCCAGGTGTTGCTTATCGTTCATATAACGGTAGTACTGCCCGTCTTGATATTTGTATTTCACCACGTTTGGATAGCCGGCCACCTTTGAGAAGGCATAGGAGATTTCCGGCGCCGAAGCCCCTTTAAGGGTACCTTTTGGGTAAAAGTCCGCTTTGGAGAGGGAGAACCCTCTTGACCCTGCCCCCTGGACTATCTCAGCCGTAGAAGTGTACAGGTTGTCAGGGGCAACCCTGTCGTCGCTTCTCCAGAAACACTCACCTGCTGAGTATATGGCACATAAGCTCTTGGTTTGGTGGTTGCGGATTATCTCAAAACTGTCTTCGGAACCCCCGCAGTGGGCAAATGGAATGTCGAAGCCTACGGCGATTTGCACCATCGGCTTCCTTACGCTTCTTACAGGCCCAATCTTGTCCAGCTCAATCTCAAATCCGGCCAAAAGCCGGGTGATGCCGCCTTCAGCAGGCACCTCAAATACTACCGATGCCTGTGACAGGCCGGTCTGGGGCCTGGCGCTGTCGTTATTGCCGATGCTCACGAAGATCATGCCGTCCAGACGCTCCGGCACGGATTCGGCCGGCTCTTCCGGTGCTTCAGGCGCTTGTGGCTCAAAGGCCCCGGGGTCGGGCTCAGGGCCGACCGTGGCCTGAGGCTCTTTGCGGCAGCCGGCACACATGCACAGGATTGCCAGGGTTATGATAAGGGTAATGAAAATAAGTAATGTACGGCGCCTTGTGTTTAGACAGGGGCGTTTAGCGTTTAGATCCATTGGAGCATTCTCCCCTAACTATTAGATTTGAACAGAATACCTATTTGGTTCCTACAACCATTTATCCTTCAATGATGCCCCATGAAAGCTTTCAAACTGTCAACGCAACCGGGCCATACATAAAGTAACAGGGGTGGTTATCATGAAACAATGGGGCGTGGCCCTCGGTGCAGGGGGAATCCTAGGTTTTGCACATATAGGCGTACTTGAGGCACTTGAGGCAAGAGGGCTAAGGCCTGGTTTTATCGCAGGAACCAGTGCCGGTGCGATAGTAGCCGGGCTTTGGGCGTCAGGCCTTAAGTTAAGCTCGATAAAGCTCCAGATGGAAAGCTTAGTCCTGGACGAACCGGTCCGGATCCTGCAAGCGGAAGCCCAACTTGCAGGCCAAGATGGATCCGCCATGGCCCTCCAAGGGCTTTTGGATACCGGTTGGATTGAGCTGATCCTCAGCCGCCTTACAGGCAACAAGATGATATCCGATGTTGAGCTCCCGCTTTCCATCGTATCTTGCGATTTGCACACCGGGGATATTGTGGTTTTCACCAATCACTTGCCCGGGACGAGGGTCTTGCCCGGCACGGGGCCTGAACCGTGTCCGGGAATAAAGAGAAGATATATCACCAAGGTACCCCTTGCCACTGCCATCATGGCAAGTTCTGCTTTACCCGGAGTGTTTGTCCCGAAAAACCTCTTCAACAATCAACTAGTCGACGGCGGGGTCAGGGAAATGGTGCCTGCCTATGAGGTCAGACGGCTGGGGGCAGAGGAAGTCCTGTCAATCGATCTCGGTTCATATATCGACCGGCCCCAGGACGTTAAGGGGCTGTATTCTGTGCTCTCAAGGAGTTTCAATTTAGCTACACGCAGGGCGACCTTTGACCACCTCAAGCAGTACAGTTCAATGACGCTACGGCCCCGGGTGTGGGAACCCGGACTTCCTACCCCTTACAAAATCAAGTCTTTGGTGGATTCAGGCAGGAGATGCGCAAAAAAACATATGGAGGAATGGTTGGCGGTAATCGGCTGGCAGGAAATTGGTTGACCTGGAGGGAAAGGTTCATCAAGTGACAGATCATTAGATGATACTGAAATCCACGTACTGACGAAAGGGGACAGTGAGCCTATGGAGTTCTTCTTCAAACCGTGGGTAGGCCCTATATTAGCTCTCCTGGCCCTAGGCGCAAGCTACCTTGGCCGGACCGGGATTTTGCCCCGGGAAATTGCCAACGTGCTCACTATTCTGGCCGTTTCTTCTGCGCTGGCATCGTACTTGAACAGAAGGGAGCAGGAACAATAGGACTGTTTGATGTCTTATCGCTTTCTCCGCCCGGTGACGGGACAACTGTCCGATAGCAGCAGTCACACCAAAACAGATTGACACATGGAAATGGGCAAGATATAGTAGTAAATGCTGATTAGACCCCATAACGTGTCGGGATGGCGGAACAGGCAGACGCGTACGTTTGAGGGGCGTATGGGTATCCCCGTGCGGGTTCGATTCCCGCTCCCGACACCATTTTGTTTTTGCCCAACTTACTTGCACTAAGGCAGATCTTCTGGTACATACTTTGTTATAGGAAACAATAATGACAAATACCCTATGGAGCAAAGGCTATGACGAGGACGAGTAGGATGGAACCGGGCTCAAGAGAGCCGGCGGCTGGTGGGAAGCCGGTGCCACGCCCATCTGAATATCACCTCCGAGCCGGTGGCTGAAGGTACAGTAAGCTGATCCGCCTTGCCAGCGTTACAAGGCACGAAGTGAGCTGCTTAAGCCGTCAGGTAAGCAGCTAAACTGGGTGGTACCGCGGTTACAATCGTCCCTTACGGACGATTTTTTGTTTGTGGTGACGAAACGAAAACAGGATTGTCTATGGTATAGGTTAGGAGTGAACGCTATGGCACTTTTTGAGCGGGTTGATCCCAAGAGGGATGTAAACCAAGTAGAAGAGACTGTTCTGGATTACTGGAAGCAAAACGATATTTTCATGAAGAGCGTATCTAACCGTGAAGGCAGGCCCAAGTTTGTGTTTTACGAGGGGCCACCTACGGCGAACGGCAGGCCGGGAATTCACCATGTGCTTGCCAGGACCCTCAAGGATGTGGTTTGCCGCTACAAGACCATGCAAGGTTATCAGGTTCCGAGGAAGGCAGGATGGGATACCCACGGGCTGCCGGTTGAAATCGAAGTTGAGCGGCAGCTGGGATTGTCTTCAAAGCAGGAAATAGAAGAGTACGGAATTGAGGCGTTCAACAAGAAGTGCCGCGAGTCGGTTTTCGCCTACGAGAAAGAGTGGAGGCTGCTTACTGAACGCATTGCATATTGGGTAGACATGGACGACCCGTATGTCACACTCAACAACGACTACATTGAGACAGTCTGGTGGATTCTCAAGAGCTTGTTTGACAGGGGGCTCATCTATGAAGGGCATAAGGTGTTGCCCTATTGTCCCAGGTGCGGGACCCCCCTTGCATCCCATGAGGTGGCCCAAGGCTACAAGGATGAACAGGTAACCTCCATCTATGTCAAGCTGAAGGTCAAAGGTACGCAAAACGAGCACCTGCTCATCTGGACGACTACGCCTTGGACCCTTCCTTCCAACGTGGGCGTGGCAGTTAATCCTGAAAGCACGTATGTTAAGGTGTTGCACGAAGAAGAAGTCTATTACGTTGCAAAAGCAAGGGTAGAAGCGCTTTTCGGTGAGGAAGCCGAGGTTCTTGAAGAATTCCCCGGAAAGCAAATGGAATACATGGAGTACGAACAGCCGTTTCCCTTTGTAATCCCTGGGTCTAAAGCGTTTATCGTCACGTGCGCCGACTATGTTTCTACCGACGACGGAACCGGCTTGGTGCACATGGCTGCTGCATACGGTGAGGATGATTACCATGTATGCAGGCAGTACGACTTGCCTATGCTCCATCTGGTTGACGAGACGGGAAGATTCGTTGAACAGGTGACAGATTGGGCAGGGATGTTCGTCAAAGATGCCGACAGGGAGATCATCAGAAGGCTACGTAAAGAAGGCAAGCTGTTCAAGGCCGAGCAGATGGTGCACTCGTATCCCGACTGCTGGCGGTGCGACACTCCGTTGCTTTACTATGCCAGGAAGTCGTGGTACATCGAGACCACCAAGATGAAAGACCGGCTTATCGCCAACAACAAGAAGATACAATGGTTTCCTGAGCATGTGGGCTCAGGGCGGTTCGGCAACTGGCTGGAGAACCTGGTTGACTGGTCATTGTCGAGAAACAGGTACTGGGGCACTCCTCTTAACATCTGGAGATGTGAACAGTGTGACCGGCTTGAGTCTGTAGGCTCCAGGAGTGAGTTGGCTGAAAAGGCCATAGAACCGGTTGACATAGAGACTCTGGACCTTCACAGGCCATATGTAGACCGCATCCACCTTAGATGTTCGTGCGGCGGGAAGATGACAAGAACCCCTGAGGTTATAGACTGCTGGTTCGACTCAGGATCAATGCCCTTCGGCCAGTGGCATTATCCTTTCGAAAACGAGGATAAGTTCAAGGAACATTTCCCTGCTGATTTCATCTGTGAAGGGCTGGACCAGACCAGGGGCTGGTTCTATTCGCTTCTGGCTATCTCCACGCTATTGTGCGGCGAGCCTTCATTTAAGCAGGTGTTGGTTAACGACCTCATCCTCGATAAGCACGGGCAGAAAATGTCTAAGTCAAGGGGCAACACTGTAGACCCTTGGAAGGTACTAGACAAATACGGCGCTGATACGTTGAGGTGGTACCTGTTGGCTGTATCGCCCCCATGGGTGCCCACCCGGTTTGACGAGGACGGTGTGCGGGAAACGTCTTCCAGGTTCTTCGGTACCCTGGTAAACGTGTACTCTTTCTTCACCCTGTATGCGAACATTGATGTACTTGACCCTGGGACACTGGATATCCCTGTAGAGGAGAGGCCTGAAATTGACCGGTGGATTATATCCCGCCTTAACACGCTGTTAAAGCAGATTGAGGAGGATATGAAAGGATACGAACTGTCCAGGGTGCTCAGAGGCATAGAGTCCTTCCTGGTAGATGACGTGAGCAACTGGTATGTGCGTAGGAGCCGGGAACGGTTCTGGTCCAATGAATTCGACTTAGACAAGAAGTCTGCATACCGCACCCTGTACGAGGTGCTTATAGCTTTGTCCAAGGTTATGGCGCCGTTTGCGCCATTCCTGGCGGAGGATCTCTACCTCAATCTTACCGGTGGAAAAGCCATGGAATCAGTGCATCTTGAAGACTATCCAACGGCTGACCAAACGCTCATTGACTCCGCCCTTGAGGAAAGGATGGGGCTGGTCATTACCCTGGTGTCTTTGGGCAGGGCTGTTAGAAACAAGATGCAGATAAAGGTAAGGCAGCCTCTGCGTAAGATGATGGTCAACGGAAAGCACCAGCACATCCTAGAAGACGTGGAAGATCTGGTCAAGGAAGAGCTTAACATCAAGCAGATAGAATATGTGAGTAGCCTCACTGAGTACGTGGATTACGAGGTGAGGGCCAACCTGCCTGTGGCCGGGCCTAAGTACGGCAAAGACCTCAGGGGGATAATTGCGGCCTTGGCCCAATTAGACGCCAGGCAAGCAGTTACCGCTGTTGAGCGGGACGGAACAATCACAGTCACCGTGGATGGACGGGAACTCACCCTGGACAGGGAAGACATAGACATTAGGATGAGCGCCAGGGAAGGGTTTGCCGTTGAAGTTGAAAACGACACCTTCGTGGTTTTGGATACTGAGATTGATCAAGAACTGGCTTCGGAAGGGCATGCCAGGGAAATCGTATCCAAAGTGCAGACAATGAGGAAACACGCAGGGTTTGACGTGGTTGACCATATTGCCATTGTAATCTCAAGCGACGATGTGATTCTGGAGGCTGTCAGTAAGCACATGGACTACATTCAAGCAGAAACCCTGTGCGACGACCTGGAACTCACCCATGACTCCATCCAAGGTGAGGACTGGGATATTAACGGGTACAAGGCTACAATCAGGGTTGAAAAACTGTAGAGAGCTCCGGCTCTCTACAGTTCAACCATGGGTTGTCCAAGAAAGGCTTGACCCTGAATCGGGTTTTGAATTAAGATTCTTTAGAACAAGTTAATAAAGGAAACCAAGGCCGGTCCTTTAATTTGGCCCAGCGAGGCAAAAAGGAGGCGAAAACCATATGAAAACACTCCGTAACAGGTTATCTTTCCGGAGTGTTTATTTTTTCGGCAGATTTGCCGGTATCAAATCGCTTAAGTAAACAGGGAGGTTTAGAGAACATGCAGTTCATAGACAAAGCTGAGATTATGGACGTTGACGGAATCCGCAGAGCCCTCGTGCGCATTGCCCATGAGATAGTAGAGAAAAACAAAGGGCTCGACAATGTTGTGTTGATGGGCATACGTAGGCGCGGAGTGCCCCTGGCCAGGAGGCTGGCAGACATCCTCAGGAACAGCGAGAACTTCGATGTCCCCGTTGGAGAACTCGACATCACTCTTTACAGGGATGACCTCACGCTAAGGTTTGAACAGCCCCATGTGGGCCGTACCGTACTGCCATTTGACGTAGAAGGCAAGACAGTGGTGCTGGTCGACGACGTGCTGTTTACAGGCAGGACAGTCAGGGCAGCTCTGGACGCCATTATTGACCTGGGAAGGCCTGCGTGCATTCAGCTGGCAGTGCTGGTTGACAGGGGCCATAGGGAAATACCCATAAGGGCGGATTACGTTGGCAAGAACGTTCCTACCTCAAGGAAAGAAGTGATACATGTTCGCCTTGAAGAGTACGACGGCGTCGAGCAGGTGGTAATTTCAGAAGAAGCTACTGAGTGACGGGCACGTTCTAGGGAAATATCTCAGACACAGGGAGGGTCAATATTGTGTCACTTCGCGGAAACGACCTTTTGTCCCTACGGGAGATGAGCGCAGAAGATATGGAACTGGTGCTGTCCACAGCCCGTTCCCTGAAAGAGATCCTTTCCAGGCCTATCAAGAAAGTCCCTACTTTGCGGGGGAAGGTGGTTTGCAATCTGTTTTATGAGCCTTCCACCAGAACCAGGACATCTTTTGAACTGGCTGCCAGGTATATGTCCGCTGATGCGGTTTCGTTTTCAAGTGCTACCTCTGCAGTGAAGAAAGGGGAAACCCTTGCAGATACTGCACGCAACCTATCAGTGATGGGAGTTGATCTGGTGGTGATGCGGCATAGCGTTTCGGGCTCATGCCATTTTCTCGCAAAGGTACTGGATATCCCAGTTGTAAACGCCGGCGACGGTATGAACGAACATCCCACCCAGGCGCTCTTGGACATTCTCACCATACTCGATTACAAGTCACGGATCAGAGGTCTAAAAGTGGCTATAATAGGCGATATCCTGCATTCCCGTGTAGCCAGGTCGAACATTTTCGGACTCACCAGAATGGGCGCTGAAGTCTCGGTTGCAGGCCCTTCAACATTGCTTCCGCCCGAGATCGAAAAACTGGGGGTTAAAGCGTACACCAGGCCTGAAGAAACTATTGAAGGGGCAGATGTGGTATATGTGCTCCGGTTGCAGTTGGAGAGGCAAACCAAGAGCCTATTCCCCTCCGAGAGGGAATACCGGGATTTCTTCGGCATTGACAGGCACAAACTCAGTTACGCCAACGAAGACGCCATAATAATGCATCCGGGGCCCATGAACCGGGGTGTTGAAATAACCACAGACATTGCAGATTCGCCCAGGTCAGTGATTCTGGATCAAGTAACCAGCGGGGTAGCTGTAAGGATGGCGATTCTTTATCTTATCCTGGGAGGCAGAGACTGATGGCAAACGAACTATTGATAAAAGGAGGGCGGGTTATTGATCCTTCCTCAAAGACAGACCAGGTGCTTGATGTATTGGCCGTTGACGGGAAAATTGCAAGGCTGTCAGAAGGCATTGAGCCTGGAAACAGCGCCATGACAGTTCTTGACGCCACTGGGAAGATTGTCATGCCGGGGCTCATTGATATGCACGTCCACCTGAGAGAGCCCGGGCTTGAATATAAAGAGACCATCGAAACAGGCACTAGGGCAGCTGCCATGGGCGGTTTCACGGCTGTGGCGTGCATGCCCAATACCGAACCTGCTTGCGATACTGATACGGTAGTCACTAGTATCCTGGACAGGGCAAAGAAAACTGCGTGCGTAAGGGTATACCCCATTGGTGCGGTCACCAAGGGCAGGGCCGGCAAGGAACTTGCTGAAATGGGTGAAATGAGGGCTGCGGGCGCAGTCGCGTTTTCAGACGACGGTTCACCTGTAGCAAGTGCCGAAATCCTGCGCTGTGCCCTGGAATACCTCAAGTCATTTGATGCGGTGCTCATCGATCATGCTGAAGATATGTCCCTTTCTGCCGGAGGACAAATCAACTACGGGCTGGTTTCCACTGTATCCGGGTTGCGCGGCATTCCCCGGGAATCAGAGGAAATTGCGGTAGCCAGGGACTTGCTGGTTGCCAAGCTTACAGGCGGGCGGCTCCACTTGGCCCATATCTCCACCAAAGGGGCTGTGGAGCTGGCAAGACAGGCCAAAGCCAAAGGAATCGATGTAACGTGCGAAGTCACCCCTCATCACCTGATACTCACCGATGAAATCGTGCTTGAATCGGGATACGATACCAATACAAAGGTGAATCCGCCCCTGAGGACCCAGGAAGACCTGGATGCGCTAAGGGAAGCTTTAGCTGACGGCACAATCGACGCAATCGCCACAGATCATGCACCCCATCACATTGACGACAAGTGGGTTGAGTTCG
>DUVI01000052.1 GCA_012841065.1 Bacillota bacterium | reverse complement strand
CCCGTCATGTTTTTCTTCTGGCTGCGTTCAACTCCTAAAGAATCTCTTTATCTCAGCATTACCGGCAACCGGCGGGGTATCCTCTGACGCCGCCAAGGTCAGACATCAAGAGGAATGAGAATGAATGAAGGTGCAGTACACACATCCCGAGTTCAGCCTCCTGAAATACCGGCTGGATTACCCATGGTTGAGCTGAGAGGCGTTTGCAAGAGGTTTGGAACGCTCCAAGTTGCTGCAAGTAATGCGTGACCTTGCAGCCGAAGGGATGACCATGCTCGTGGTCACCCACGAAATTGCGTTTGCCCGGGCGTAACGCCCGGGGCCGGGTATTACTCGGGCAAAAGCACGACCCCGATCATCCGCGGCCCCCCGTGAACAGCCAGAGAAGCTCCCACCTCACCGATAACCAGCTGGGTTATATTGATACGTTTTTTCAGTTGTTCCGCAAACTTCACGGCTTCTTCATAGCTGTTGCCATGCATCACAGCGACACGTGACGGAATCTTTGAGACCGCTTCGGCAGCCAGTTCTACCACTCTGTCAAGCGCCCTGGGGTAACTCCGGACCTTGTCCACAACCTCCAGCAAGCCGTCTTTCACCTCGATGACAGGCTTTATTGAGAGCAGCGAACCGAATACGGCTTGCCCGTGGCTGAGCCTTCCGCTCTTCTGAAGGTACTTAAGGGTAGGTAGCGCCACGAAAGCCCGGATTCTGTCCTTTAGGGCATCGAGCCGTTCCTTAATTTGATCAAACGTAAGCCCTTCAAGTGCAGCTTTGGCAGCTTCAATGCTCAGGAACCCGGTTCCCATGGAGACCGTGTTTGAGTCATATACATGCACTTTAACCTTCTCAGCTACCGAGTCTGCGGCAACTTTCGCCGACTGGCAGGTACCGCTTCCCTTTGCAGTCACATGAACCGAGATAATCTCACTTGCCGCACTTGCCAGCCGGATGTATGTCTCCACAAATTCTCCGGGGGAGGGGCTGGAAGTCTTGGGCATCACTTCACCGTCCAACAGCCGGTAGAAGTCGTCGGCTGAAAGATTGACGTGTTCCTTATATGATCCTTCCCCTATCTGAATGGGGATTGGCACTACGGTAATGTCGTACTGCTTCTGAATCTCTCTTGGAAGGCCTGAAGAGCTATCGGTTACCACCTTTACCCTTTTCATCTGCCATTCCTCCTGGCTCGCCGGGATTTGCCTCACGGGATCTCAGGATGAGTCTGGACCCGTACCTGAGCGCCCATGCTTCTCCGCTCGAATCGAACAAGAACCGGACGTGGTTTTCGATTCCCTTGATAGTAACCACTGCGGTATCCGGTCCAGTGGTATCTACCTCATAAGTCTTTGAATCGACTTCAGCTTCAAGTTTGCTCTCCTTGACCCTGACTACTATGTTGGCACCTTCGCCCGACATGTATGTGCCGGCCAGTTTGAGCAGCTGCGATTCTGGTTGCGGGCAAATCTCTTTTTTGACCAGCGGGTTGTCAACCGGCAAGCCCAGCAGCAGGTTAACTGCACCCAGCCATACCTTGCTCGCAGGAAAACCGGTCAGGTTCGAGAGCACCACTGCTCCGATACCCTTTTCAGGTACCCAGCCGATGTTAGAAGCAACACCCCGCAGCGAACCGCTGTGTTGAATCAAAGTGTTTTCTGCATAGTCAGGCCTCACAATAAACCCGTAACCATACCATCTCTCGGGGAAGTACGGATGATACGGTGTGACCATTCTCGAAATCCCTGCAGGAGATATCACCCGTTGGCCTTGGAAAATCCCGTTGTTGAGATACATGCTCACATAAGCGAGAAGGTCCGTCAGATTTGACTTGACAAAACCGCACGCAGTCAAAGGAGGTGCTTCCTGCCAGTTGTCGGATACGCACAGCAGGTCATCCTTGTCCTTGTAGTACAACCGGGTTACGTCCTGGAAATTCTGCAAGGTGTCAGTCCTGGTCGTTGTGTGGCTCATGTTCAGAGGGCCAAGGATGTTTTGCTGGAGGTATTCTTCGTATTCCTGTCCCGAAACCCGTTCAATAATCGTACCTAGGAGCCCGAAGGCATCATTTGAGTAACTTACGTATTCGCCGGGAGCTCCTAGCAGCTTGTAATCATGGGTTGCCATGAACTTGAGCAAACTTCCGGTATCCAGGATACTGGGCCTGTCTCCGGCTTCAGCGGGTTTTTCCTCATCGTCCTTACCTTTTTCCGCATCTTCCTTGCTTGCGTTGTCAGGTTTGGTAGCAGCCAAAATCGAGTAGGTCAAAGACGGAAGGGGCGGAATCCCCGCTGTATGGGTAAGAAAATTATGTATGGTTATTTTCCATGCGTGTTGGCTTTCTGCGCCCGGCAGATCGAACTCAGGCAAGTACCGTTTTACAGGGTGCTCTACTGCGAGCAGTCTCTTCTCAGCAAGTTGCATAATCCCCAGTGCAGTAAAAGACTTTGACACCGACGCAATCCCAAACACCGTGTCTGGCGTCACGGGTAGTTTCTGCTCATGATCTCTGTATCCAAACCCTTTTGAATAAATCACACGGCCGTCCTTGATTATGCCTACAGCAACACCTGGAGCTTCATATTCCTCCATCAAACCTTTAAGAAATGCCTCAAACTTGGAAGCGTCAAAATCCCGGTTGCACACATCAGCCACTGCTAATACCTCCTTATAGTTCGTGTCTGGTGCAGGCTTTACCCCGTTTCAATAGAACCGAACCGCCTAGGTTCGCAAGGCACGTTACGTTAGTTTCCAATTTCTCCGCGCTAAACCATTATTCCTTCGTGAATAACTCACCTGTGAATAGGTCTCCACAGTACTCTGGGGATTTCATAAAGGAGAATATTGTCCAAGCATAATCTCATATCAATCAAATGGGCAGACCCACAGCCAGTGATAAGTCGATTACGGGTAGGGGGACTCTTGGGTCTGCCTTTTGTGTTTTCTCGTGATGTCCAGGGCTACGTCCGCTAATCCGCGCTATCTTACAGACTTGGTAATAGTTCCGCCTCCGTACACAAAGGCACCCTGGTAGAATACCAACGCCTGGCCAAGTGTGACTGCAAACTGGGGCTCATCAAACTCAACCAGCACAGCACCGCCGCTGTTGCCGGCTCCATGAGTTGACTCAGGCCCTGATTTAGGGGCCGGAGAGACTCGTAAACCCACCTTTGTGCCCTCGCCAGGCCGGTTAGCCCCACCCGGTATCAAAGTGGCCTTGACTTCCCTGCCTCTGTATCGGACCATGCAAGTGCCCCGTACAGGAGATTCAGGGTAATCAGACATGATGAAGTTCACGTCGCCTATGTAGCAGCCCTTTGCGTAAGCCTCTTCGCGTTTGCCCACAATCACCTCATTAGCGTCAGGGTCGATGTTAACCACATAAAACGAATGGGGGCCCGATATTCCCAGTCCCCTTCTCTGTCCCACGGTATAATACGCCAGCCCTTTGTGGCGCCCTACTACCTTGCCTGATGTGTCCACTATATTCCCCGGCGGGGCATCGACGTTTCTATGGCGCAAGAAATCCTGGTAGCTGCCGGTGCCGACGAAACAAATCTCCTGGCTTTCGGGTTTCTCTGCAGCTACGAGCTCTCGCCGGCGGGAAATAGCAACCACCTGCTCCTTAGTCAAGCTGCCCAACGGAAACATGGCGTGGCTTAACATGTGCTGGCCGAGGCCATAGAGCACATAGCTCTGGTCCTTTCCAGGATCCTTGCCCCTGGCGAGCAGATATCTTGAGGGGGGCACAGCGTCTGCTTCGGAGACTGGCTCACCGGATGTACTGCCGGCATCGGGGTCCGCTGCTGCATTTACATGATTCTCAGCAAACTCCCCTGTTTGCTCCAGGATCCTTCCTGCCCGCGCGTAATGGCCTGTAGCCAGGTAGTCTGCACCTAAGTCCCTGGCTTTTGTCAGGAGATGCCCGAACTTGAACTTCCTGTTGCATAGAACGCACGGGTTAGGGGTCTTCCCCTCAGAATAGTTCTCAATGAACGGGGTTATTATCTCTGCCTCAAACTCTTCAGTCAGATCTACAGTGTGGTGGGGCACTCCTAGTTTCCGGCACACTTCCCGTGCCTCTTCTTCAACAGCAGGATAGTAGGCGGAATATGGGCAGGATGTGACATGTGTGCCCAAGATCTTCATGGTGATCCCAAACACCCGGAATCCCTGTTCAATCAACAGCATGCATGTAACTGAACTGTCTACCCCGCCTGACATTGCTACCGCGACCGTAGGTCTTGACACATCCAACCCGCCTTCTTAATGTATTACGGTTCCGGGCTTGGCTCCCATCCAACCTTCTTTCGTCTTAATCGTAGCTATGCTTTGCCCGGGATGTCAATAAAATACCACGTGAGCTTGGCGCCAAGACACATGGGTTCGAAATAACCGGATTATACAACCGGCAGCAGATTCTACGCAATATTAGCCATGGCCTTACGCACGATCCCTGTCATGGTGGAAATCGCATCTGAAATCCAGGAGAAAAACCCCAGGGCGTGGCTGATTAACTACACCAATCCTACAGGCCTGGTTGCGGAAGCTATAATGAAAACATCTGAGATACGGCACATTTCCATCTGCGACGAGCTTCAACAAGATAGTAGAAGTGCCTACCCTGGTGGACGCCAGGGGTGCTTACCGGGGTTTCACTACACAGTGTTCAGAAGGAAAATTAACGTCATTATCAGAATCATCATAATAAGGAGGTTTACCAAATAGAATATTGGCCACACCCGGTAAACCGGCCGCTGAGGACCTCGGAAGGAGACTTGTAAGGTGAAGAAAGGAGCGAAACAAGAGGGCCCCGCCGCCAGAGAAAAAGGCAAGACGTGGCGGTTGCTGAAGGCTGCTTTTGCGCTAACCGGTAACCTTAATCTGTACCTGCTCGTGGCAGTCACAGCCGCAGTCATAATAGCAGTCATCCATGTTGTCCAAGCAAGCCTCTTTGCCCTTCTATGGGATTCAATGCTCGCAGCCGACCTGCCGGAGTTCAACAAGGCAGCTACCGCGACCCTGGCCCTGGAAGCTGTCGCGGTGCTCTTCATTACCGTGCAAAAGGTATCAATAGGGCGTTACGGGCATTCATCAGTGGTCCTGCTTAACTCGCAGGCAGCTTACAGGATAAGCCGCGCCAGGGCATCTTACATGTCCGGAGAACACTCAGGACAGATCCTTGCCAGGGTCACAAACGACCTTAATCTGGTCCAAACCTTGCTTCAAGATAACTTACTCAGACTCATGTCAGGACTCCTCACTGCAATACTGGCAGTGTGTTACATGGTATACAAAGACTGGCTCCTGGCGATCGTGGCTGTGTTCGGCACACCGCTTATTTTCTTTGCAGCCGGAAAACTCCAGGGGCCCCTGG
>DUVI01000051.1 GCA_012841065.1 Bacillota bacterium | reverse complement strand
TTGGGGGCGCTCTGGCCTAAGCCACACAATGCGCTTTGTTTGATGGATTCGCCCAATTCCACCAGGAGCTCAATGTCCCCTTCCCTGCCTTCTCCACGGGTGATACGCTGGAGGATTTCCAGCATCCTCTTGGTCCCTATCCGGCACGGGGCACACTTACCGCATGATTCAGACTGGACAAATTCCAAGAAGAATTTGGCCAGGTCTACCATACAAGTGTCCTCGTCCATGACCACGAAGCCGCCCGAACCCATAATCGTGCCCAACTCGGCCAGGGACTCATAGTCGACAGGCGTGTTGAGGTACTCAACAGGTATGCACCCGCCTGAAGGGCCACCGGTCTGAACCGCTTTGAACTTCTTGCCGTTGGGCAACCCGCCGCCGATATCGAACACGATTTCGCCGATGGTGGTGCCCATAGGCACTTCTGCAAGCCCGTTGTTGTTGATGTTGCCGGCAAGGGCAAACACTTTGGTGCCCTTTGACTTCTCAGTGCCAATCCCGGCCAGCCATCCGGCACCTTTCCGCAATATCGCAGGCACATTGGCAAAGGTCTCGACGTTGTTGATAACAGTCGGCTTACCCCTCAATCCCTCATTGGCTGGGAAAGGAGGCCTCGGCCTGGGTTCGCCTCTTACGCCCATGACCGAATTGAGCAAGGCAGTCTCTTCACCGCACACAAAAGCTCCGGCGCCCAACCTTACGTCAATGTCAAAATCAAACCCTGAGTTCAGGATGTTCTTACCGAGCAGCCCCAGCGCGCGCGCATCATCTATTGCCTTGTAGAGCCTTTCAACAGCCAGGGGGTACTCGGCTCGGACGTAAACGTAACCTTGGGAAGCGCCCACGGCATAACCGGCTATGATCATGCCTTCCAGCAGCTTGTGCGGGTCACCTTCGATTGTCGACCTGTCCATGAATGCTCCAGGGTCCCCTTCGTCGGCATTGCATACCGCGTACTTGGGAGAACCCTCAGCTCTTGCTGCGAATTCCCACTTCAGGCCTGTGGGAAACCCTGCGCCGCCACGGCCTCTGAGCCCGGATTGCTTGATGACATCGATCACTTCTTCGGGTTTCATCTGCAAGGCATTGGCAAGGCCGAAATACCCGTCCCGCGCAATGTACTCATTGATCGACTCTGGGTTGATTATTCCGCAGTTTTCCAGCACCACTCTGGTCTGCTTGCTGAAAAACGGTATCTCCTCAAAATCAACTATTGCCGCCTCGGTTTCAGGTTCCCTGTAGAGCAGCCTCTGAACAACCCGCCCTTTCACCAGGTGCTCCTCGACGAACTCGGGAACATCCTCTTCGTGCACTTGGCAGTAGAAGACTCCTTCAGGGTACACCATCATGTTGGGCCCGAAACGGCAGAACCCAAAACATCCTGTCTCGACCACTTTGACTTCTTTATCTAAACCGACTCGGGCAATCTCAGATTCCAAAGCTTCCTTGAGGGAAATGCTGCCCGATGCATGGCACCCGGTACCTGAACATACTAGAATGTGACTTCTGTAAAACTCCATCAGGCCTCTCCTCTCTCACTCAGGAATTGTCTTCTACGTTCAGAATCCATTGGTCAATAGGTTTGAGGTTCACGATGTGAGACACAACGATCTGCCTTCCCCGGGAAGGATCCACGTTGCCATAGACCACCTTAGGCTGTCCGGGGATGTGAACTTCGACAATGGGCTCTTTGGCGCAAAGCCCTATGCAACCTGTTTCGCTGATGGTGACGTCGAACTTCCTCCGGACTTTGATCTCGTCGATAATCGCAAGCATGGTTTCCCTTGCGCCTGCCGCTATACCGCAAGTCCCCATCCCTACGACAATCCGGGGACTGCCTGAAGAAGCACGAAGCCGTATATCTTGCAACGTCTCTTCCTTCAGACGCTCAAGATCTTCCATTGATTTCATGAAACAAACCTCCCCTGTCGGGACGATAGCCTGCCGAGCTTAGACCGCCCCTGAGTTTCTCCTCGAACTTCAAAATAAAGGCCAACTGGCCTTCGCCTCCTGTCCGGATTTGCTTTGTATCCAACCGGAACACATCTTTAGGTCCGTTGTATTCAAAAACCACATCTATCAATGGATTGCCTGCCATAAAAGAAACTAAGGTAGCTGCTATATCACCTAGAGGCTGCCTGTCAGGATGACTCAGCCGGTACCTGACAGTAACCCGGGTTCCTTTTGATTGATTAGACTCGATAAATACCGATCCGCCTGCCATAGAAGCTGCCTGAGCTGCTAAGGACAGCCCCAAGCCTACTTTCTTGTGGCTTGATGAGGTGCAGAAAGGATCCAAAGCACTGGCTTGCTCACTGGAACTCATGCCCTTGCCGTCATCTGAAACCGTGATCTCAAGCAGGTCGCTTTGTTCATCCTCAACAACGCTGACCTGCACGTTCCGCGCGCCGGCATTGGCACTGTTCTGCAGCAGATCAAGCAGGTGCAGAGACAAGTCTATAATCCTACCCACCTCCTAAGCCAAGACGCTACTTGTCAAAATGCGCTGACCCGGACTAGTCTCCGGCCTTACCGGATTCAGCTTCTGCCTGTGCTCTGTAGAAATTGATGATTGACGGTATCTTGTCTTCCGTGACCCGTCCGTGGGTATCTTTGTTAACAGTGATTACCGGCGCCAACCCGCAAGCACCCAGGCACCTGACTATTTCGATGGTGAACAGCCCGTCGTCTGTAGTACCACCCGCCTTGATTCCCAGTTCCTTCTCGAG
Source organism: Bacillota bacterium (assembly GCA_012841065.1). Taxonomy (GTDB): domain Bacteria; phylum Bacillota; class Sulfobacillia; order Fermentithermobacillales; family Fermentithermobacillaceae; genus DTU015. The sequence goes on along the minus strand of DUVI01000051.1, from coordinate 6,547 downwards.
CCTTGCCAGGACCTCAGGAGCCCCCCTCACATAACAGGCAGTACCCTGGCAGGAAGAGATCACGTATCTGCCCCTGGGCCTTTCCCTGAAAAGGGAATAAAACGTGATCACTCCGTAAACCTCGGAAAGGGAGACGCCTAATGCTTCCGCGACCCTGACCTGTACGTCTTTGGGTACATAACCTAAGCGCTCCTGTACATTATGAAGCACCTGGACCAGAGCCCCGCTGTCGCCTCTGTGCTTTTCGATAACCTGCTCTATGTCCCGGTAAGCTTCGGCACATTCGCATTTGTGCTCTGTGGTTTCCGACATTGATTCCCCTCCTTCCGGTAATATGCAAACAGTTCTTGTCGAACTGAATTGCACTAGGTTAGCTGTTTGGTCATCCGGAATACCGCTCGTTGCAGGAAAGCCCATCGCAGCAGACTCAGCGGTAGTCACTGCCGGTCATGAAGACTTTGATACAGCAGTCCGGACATCTCAAAATTGCTCCGGGGCGTCCAAAGGATAGTGACTCCTTCTGTTCTTGCCCTTTCGCATGTCTCTTCGGGAACCTCACGCTGACATACCAAAATGCATGCCAGGTCTAATAAACTGGCAACAGCTACGATGTTTTCGTGGGTCTGCACTGTCAGCCAAACGTAACCTGGCTTGGCATGAGCCATAACCTGAGACAACACGTCACTTGAGTAACCGCCTTCAACGGTCCTGAGCCGGCCTTCTGTTGAAATGGCCCGTTCGGCCAGGCCGAACTTTGAAATCAAGTCTTTTACCTGCATTGACCCTTCCTTTCTATGCCCCTCTGCTGTTGTGTTCACGCTCTCCCATGGCGGGAGGCCGGATTCCTGCCAGGTCTTTCACTTCCTGGGCAAGGGATTCAAGACGCTGGCGCAACTTGAATATGCAATCTGACAAAGCGCCCCGCCCAAGCACCACATCTTCTGCAAATGCCCTGCACGTAGGAGCACCACATGACCCGCAATCCAGGCCAGGGAGCTCGCTTAGCACCTTCTCCAGTTCCGCCAGCTTGTTCCTAGCTTCCTGGGCATCATCATCTAGCCGGAAGGTAGGCCTGGGAAGGATGTCCACACTCATCCAAAGCGCAGGGTCATCTACTGAGATGTCTCCGATGAGGGGGTTTGGCGGTGCATCCAGGTTGGCTTGGGCCAAGCTGCTGAGCTTGGCTTTGGCCACAAACGGATTAGCTACTGAAAGGCAGCCGCCGGCACATCCGCCGGAGCATGCCTGAGCTTCTACGAAATCAATCTCGTCCAGCACGCCTTTTTCAATCTCGTCAAAAACCGCGGCAACATGCATGATCCCATCCACTGCCAGACCACTTAGGTTCACCGCCATGAGTTCGCCGCCTGACTGGCCCCACCCGATCCCATATCCTGAAGACACAGGAAACTCAGCTCCGGCTGACACTTGGCCCACTTGCCGTTTCACCCATACGTAAGCCAAGTCCATGGAGATAACTGCATCAACATTGGACCTGCCCCTGCCCACAGGCTGTCTCGTGGCGGTGATCTTGGCAGGACACGGAGAGATAAACACGGCTGCCGGCGACTTCTCCGGATATCGGGCCTTAGCTCTGTCTTTGGCCAGCCACGCAGCGATCTCCATAGGCGCCTCGCAAGGGATGAGATGCTTCAACAGGGATGGGTACTTCACTTGCAGGAACCTGACCACTGCAGGGCAGGCACTGGAGATCAGGGGACGCACTGACTTCGGCGCTTTGATGTACTCCCGCATGGCAGCGGTTACAAGGTCCGCCGCAATGGAAACGTCGAAGACCTCATCAAAACCTCCGTCGACACACAAAGCAGCCTTCACAACACCCGGAGGAATATCTGTAAATTGGCCGTAGAAAGAAGGCGCCACCAGGGCTATCTTGTAATCGAAGGTATCCAGGACATCCCAACTGTCTGCAACTGCAGCTTTGGCGTTGTTGGGGCACCGTCTGATGCACTCGCCACAATCTATGCACCTATCCTCCAGGATGAAAGCTTTGCCGTCCCTTACCCTGATTGCCTCAGTGGGACAACTCTTAATGCAGTTGGTGCATCCCTGACACTTATCGGTGTCAAGCCTCACAGAATGGAAATACGGTAATGCACTGGTTTCTTGTTCGCCCGGGAGTATGTGACACACCACGTGAGTGCCCGTTCCCAACTGGGAAGCGATCTTCATAGAATCGGAACAAGCTTTGACATTGGGCAGCCCCATTCCGGCCCCGTATCCCATCTCCTTTACATGAGAAGGAGCTGTTGAGTAGCCTTCGGTCATAGCGATCTCTATATCCTCAATTCCTGGACCGGTGTCTGTCACCGCTATTTCCAGAGCGCCGTCTTTCCAAAGGGTGCTCACAGTGCCTTGGGTAGCATGGATCACGATGTTCATTGCCAGTTCGTAAGCTACAATCAATGCCCGTCTTGAGGCATCAGAGGGAAAACCTATGCTAAGCAAAGCGCGTTTAAGCCTGGACGTCTCAGATCCTACTTTGCTAAACTCCCCATTGCTCACTGAATACTTGTACAAAAGCCTTTCAGGAGCGGCTACGGCCATGCTCATTGCCCCCAAACCGTTCCAAACCACGCAAGACAATAGCAGCTACCACTGCTCCTGCAAGAGCGGTTATAAGTTGGTTCACCGTTAAGGATGTGTAGACAGGCGTTGGGACTTGGGGTACCCTGAGCTGTGAGATACCTTATCCCAAGAGTCATCACAGCAAATTTCAGTACGGCGCCGGACGCCATTGCAAAATACCTGTTATACCTTTGGAGATATCCTGAAGCAAGCGCAAGCGTTACGTTTCCGGCCATGATGACGGGCACTGCAGGAGCGAACCGCATTATTCCGGTGATGAGGGCAATCCACGGGGTCAAGAGCCCGACAAATGCACCACTTACAGGGCCGATGTATTTGGATGCCACATACAAAATCGCATTTATGCCCGGGCCTGTAATAGGTTGGCGCAGATTGAGGGCTTGGAAAGCAACAGCGATACCTGCAACAACTGCGGTCCTGACGATTGTCCGTAAATCCCTGTTCAACGTGGTGACTCCCTCTCCCTCACGCTTAGAATGTTGCTTCAATGTACGATGAGAACGCCACCTTCCCGTTTGTGACGATTCTCACTATCGGGGTCATTCTACCACAAAGAACAATGGGGCTGCAATCATCAAACAATGAAGGCTGCCCTAATCTTGCCATACACTTCGCGAGCCACGCTTTGCGTACAGGTATCCTGCATGATGCACAGCCAGGATAAGCCCAAAAGCAATGAAGTACAACGACCACAGAGCGCGGATTGGGGCAAAAAACAACAAGACATTTTGTACATGAGCTGCAATCCTTATTGCAGGCAAGAAAAACATCTGCGGCGCAATCCCTATTATGCCCGGAGAGAACTGCCCCTGAGCTAATTGAACCATAACCAGCGCAAAACCCAGTATGGCAAAACTGTTGCCCGCCAGAATTGATTCGGCCCTGGACGTGGTCCACCTGAACGATACCCAGCCCGTGAAGAACCAATAGAGATAAAACAAAGCGCTGAAACAAGTGATAACTGCACCGTGCCAGGCAAATCTCATTATCGCCCGGTCAAGCAAGTATCCAAGTACAAGCGGAGATATTGCCAACAAGTGGATCTGGGGCTTCTTCATGAAAGACACCCCCCAAAATGTATTGCGCAGGTTTCATCACCGGCCCGTTTCCCAAGGCCGGGCCTTTGTGGGGCTTTATCCCTTCCAAAGCCCTTCAGCCCTGGTGATGTCCATTACGAAAATAATCCCTGCGCCTGGCTTATCAATATCCAACGCGTCACTAATCGCATCTACAATGGCATCGGTCTTGTCAGTTCTGGATACGATTAGGATTATGTCTTTCTCAGGTTCAATCTGGATATTGAACAGGGTTTGTTTGTCCCTGCTGAGGGCACCTCTCCCATGGATGATGGTGCCGCCTGTGGAACCTGCGGATTTTGCAGCTTCTAAGACCTCATCCTTTGAACCTTTGTTTACGACAACAAAAATAGCTTCATAATCCAAATCGTTCACACCTTTCTTGTCCTCCCGGGGAGAAATAGTCTGTGAACCATTAACTCTAGACCATACGTATTTCACCGGCGTTGAAAACGCGATACCGCGATGGGGTTTGTTCAGGCCTAATTGCTTAATCGCTTCATCATACAAAACTTCTTCCATGGTTTCGTCTACGAGTCCCAAGAAAATTTCCTTTCTCGTGTCCAGGATACCCAGTAAATTCAACATATCGCTGGATACCGTACCGCGTCCCAAAAATATGATACCTTTGTCGCCGCCTAAGTTCCTGTATATATGAAACATCTTACGCCCTTTTCCGAAGTCCAATATGCTCCAGAACAGGAGCATCCCGGGTCCGGGAGAGTCCATGGCTACTTGCCCTCCTCTCTGAGTTGCTTTCTTGATGCCCTTCTTTCCCCTAATTTAACCAGGACGCCTAGGGTTTGTATCGTCACCAATGGCATCATGGCTACCATGGCAATAACTCCAAATCCGTCCACCATCACGCTTGCCGTCGGAATGCTGCTGGCAGCACCCTGTGCAAACGCCAACACAAAGGTAGCTGTCATGGGCCCTGAAGCAACCCCTCCGGCATCAAAAGCTATGCCCACAAAAATAGGAGGCACTAAGTGAGACAGAAGTACCCCCAACGCAAATCCGGGTAATAGGAAGTGCCAAAGCTTCAGGCCCGGTATCATAATCCTGAGCATGGACATACAAACCGCAAGCGCAATACCTGCAGACAGTGCTATCAAAATCACTTTTCTCTGTATGCGGCCCGCGGTAACCTCTTCTATCTGCTCGGTCAACACATACACTGCCGGCTCAGCCAAAACAACAACCATCCCCAACACAAAACCGATTACAGGCAGTAACCAAGTATGAGTGGCTGCTATTCTCTCGCCCATGTACCGCCCGACTTCCATAAACCCGGCATTCACCCCGGTTAAGAACAAGGTAAGCCCTATATATGTATACAGTAAGCCTTTAAGAATGGAATGTCTGGTTCGCCTGTTCAATCTGAACTCTTTCCAGTCAAAGAGCAGAAACAAAATGGTAAGGGGCGCCAAAGTGAAAACCGAGTCTTTCGCCATTTGCGGGAACTGGCGCGCATAGGGCGCAAGTATCCCCACGTTGGGTACGAAAGGATCTGCCGCCTCCTGAACATTAGTAAGCCCCATGACTATGCTCATGATCATGATGGCAAAAATAGGCCCGGCAGAAGCCTGACCTACGATACCGAAACTATCTTCTTCAAAGGTTGCGCCGCCTTTCAATTGAGACACCCCGTAACCCAATGCCAGGATGAAAGGGGTTGTCATCGCACCGGTCGTAGCACCTGATGCGTCCACCGAAATGGCCAGGAACTCCTCAGAAGTCTTAAGCCCGAGCAAAAAGATAAATGAATAAGCTATTGTAAACACTACGTTTAATGGCTTTGAGTACAATATCCTCAACAAACCTATCGCAACCATTATGCCCACACCTGCGGAAACTACGATCAAGATCAAGGTGTTGGAAATGACTCCCCCTGATGCCAGTCTCACTTGATCTGCAAGGATCTGCAGATCCGGCTCAGCAATGGTAATGAGAAAACCCAACAAAGTACCAAGCACACCGACTACCCAGGGGTTGTTTGTCTTAGCGAGGGCATGTCCCATGAGGTTGCCGATAGGTGCAATACCAAGACTTGCGCCAAACAGGAATATCCCAAGCCCTATTACTACAACTACCGCGCCTATTAGGAATCGAATGAGGAGAGTGCTTTCTACGGGTACTACAGTCAAGCTCAGTATGACAACGATGATCGTTATGGGGAAAACCGATAACGATACCTCTTTTAGGCGTTCCAGCAGTATGTTCAAGTAATCTCTCTCCTCATCCACATATTGAACACAACCCCGGCGTCAAGAACCGCACATACTCCGGTTCTCCGGTATGTAGGCGCGCATCGGCATATTGGGGTTCCTTCTCATTATATAGACTAATTGCACAGCTCCTGCAATAATGCCATATAACTCGAGGCCAAACAGACCCAGGGTAGTTGCTTAACGGGCTCCGGACCATCTTGCGTGACAATCATCCGTTGTCGCGCACTAGTTCACCATTCAATCATACTATTGAAACGCGGACAAGGCAATCATGAACCAGAACGACAACTGCAAGGGAGTAAGAGTCGTTGCACTGGCCGGCGTCAAGCACCCTCGGGATCTTCGCAGCTGGTTGGTTAGGCCGAGCGCATAGTGAATAATCAAACGACATCAAGTTCCCGGGAGCAACCAATGCCGGTGAACGGCCTTTTCACCTTGAACTTGGAAACCATCATCACAGAGAGAGCGGCTGTAAGCAATACAGCGGAACCCGATGCCAAAAGAACCATCTTTCGAAACCGGCCGGAACAACATTGCGGAATCCTGGCAACCAGACTGTTCTCTTGTCTTTCATAGCAGCACCTCCGCGTGTTGATACAGTTCAGCAATACGTGCCGCTTCCTCGCGCAA
>DUVI01000050.1 GCA_012841065.1 Bacillota bacterium | reverse complement strand
GCAGAGCATCCTGATGTTTTGCTTCCGGTAATGGTGTGCCAGGACGGTTTCATTACCAGCCACGGAATTGAAAACCTGAACCTTTTGCCTGATGAAGTAGTGAAAGAGTTCGTAGGCGAGTACAAGCCTGAGCATTACCTGCTCAACATCGAAAACCCGATAACCGTTGGCCCTCTTGCATTGCAGGATTACTACACAGAGGTGAAGTACCAGCAGGCTAAGGCAATGGAAAACGCCAAGCAGGTTATCCTTGATATTGCTGCTGAATACGAGAAGATATCAGGCCGCAAGCATGGGCTCTTCGAAGAATACAAGATGGAAGATGCCGAAAGGGCAATCGTGGTCCTAAGCTCCACTGCCGGCACTGCCAAAGCTGTTGTCGACAGCCTTAGAACTAGGGGAGAAAAAGTCGGATTGCTCAAGCCCCGGGTACTCAGGCCTTTCCCTGCCAAGGAACTGGTTGATGCTTTGTCTTCAGTACAAGCAATAGCTGTTATGGACAGGGCTGAAACCTTCTCCACTGCAGGCGGCCAGGTCTTTGTAGAACTCCGTTCAGCTTTCTACGAGGCTGACAAGCGTCCGCTTATGAAGAACTACATTTTCGGTCTGGGCGGAAGAGACACCACAACCCGGGAGATTAGCAGGGTGTATTCGGACCTTGCAACCGCTCTTGAAAAAGGCCGGGTTGACGAGCTCATTACGCATCTGGACGTTAGAGAATAGGAGGGGTAAATGTGGCTACGTTGAAAGAACTCTCTCGCGTTCCGGAAGTGCTAGCCCCGGGTCACCGGATGTGTGCCGGATGTGGTGCGCCGATCGTGGTGAGGCAGGTGTTGCGTGCAGCTAAGGCGCCTGTGGTGGTAGCAAACGCAACCGGTTGTCTCGAAGTCTCCACTACCATCTACCCGTACACGTCTTGGAATTCTCCCTTTATCCACGTGGCATTTGAGAATGCTTCGGCAAGCCTTTCGGGCGTTGAAGCTGCATATCAGTCTTTCAAGCGTCAAGGAAAAATCAAAGATGAGATTAAGTTCGTTGCTTTCGGCGGAGACGGTGGAACCTATGACATCGGGCTCCAAAGCTTGTCGGGTGCAATGGAGCGGGGCCACGACATGGTCTATGTGTGCTATGACAACGGCGCTTACATGAATACAGGCATCCAGCGTTCCTCAGCCACACCTAGGGGCGCAGACACTACAACTACGCCTGTAGGTAGCGAGATGCCGGGTAAACCCCACACCCGTAAGAACCTGACCAACATAATGATGGCCCATGGAATTCCGTATGTGGCCCAGGTTTCACCTGCTCACTGGAATGACCTGTACCAGAAGGCCGAAAAAGCGTTTGCAGTCAAAGGGCCTGCGTTCATAAACGCTCTGGCACCCTGTCCCAGAGGATGGCGTTACGACGCTGCCGACACCATTCAAATGGTCAAACTGGCAGTGGATACGTGCTTCTGGCCGCTGTTGGAAGTGGTTGACGGCAAGGTCAAGGTGACATATAAACCAAGACAGAAGAAGCCCGTTGTAGAATTCCTGAAAGCTCAAGGCAGATTCCGCCACCTGTTCAGGCCGGAAAACGAGGGCATTATCGAACAGATTCAGGCTGAAGTTGACAGAGAATGGGAAGAACTTCTTGCCTTGGAGCGTATGGGCGAGGAACAAGCTGCTGAGTAATATATGGATCATACAGATTGGGCAATACTTAAGGGCGGGCACTTCGTTGTCCCGCCCTTTTGGGCACTTTAAAATAGCAATGGATGCTGAAATACGAGGTGTTGTTCGGTGGGCGAGTTACGTGTGAGATTTGCTCCATCCCCGACTGGATATCTCCACATTGGCGGAGCCCGTACGGCTCTCTTCAACTATTTCTTTGCCAAACACAGCGGCGGGAGATTTGTGTTGCGGATTGAAGACACCGATGTGGAACGCACTATTGAGGATTCGGCCGACAGGATGATGGAGAGCCTTAAGTGGCTAGGCTTAGAATGGGATGAAGGACCTGTTGTAGGTGGCCCGGCGGGCCCGTATCAGCAGTCTCAGCGGCAGGAGCTTTACCAAAAATACGCACAGACCTTGATGGATAAAGGCCTGGCGTACAAGTGCTATTGCACTCCGGAAGAACTTGAGGCGGAGCGGGAGCAGGCAAGGCTTGCCAAGAAGGCACCCAGATACAGCGGCAGATGTAGAAACCTCACCCAGGACCCGATCCGTAAGTTTGAAGAGGAAGGTAGAAGGTGGGCTATCAGGTTTCGTACTCCCGATGAGGGCTACACGGTAGTGGACGATCTCATCCGCGGTGAAGTGTCTTTCGCTAATGAAGAAATTGCGGACTTCATAATCATGAAATCCGACGGCCTTCCAACCTACAATTTTGCTTGTGTTATTGACGATTGGCTCATGGGGATCACCCACGTATTAAGGGCCGACGAGCATATCTCAAACACTCCGAGGCAGATGATGCTCTACCGTGCGCTTATGGCGCCAATGCCCAAGTTTGCACATGTACCTATGATCCTCGCGCCTGACAGGTCCAAACTCTCAAAGCGGCATGGGGCACAGACTGTAGAGGAGTTCCGTGACAAAGGATACTTGCCTGAGGCCATTGTGAATTACCTGGCGCTTCTAGGGTGGACGCCTCCTGATGCTACTCAAGAGTTGATGTCTCTCGAAGAAATGGTTGAGCTTTTTGACCTGTCAAGGGTTTCGTCGACTGCGGCTGTGTACGATGTTAAGAAACTCAGCTGGATGAACGGCCAGTACATCAAGCAACTTGACCCTGAAGAATTGATGGAGAGGCTCATTCCCTTTATTGAATCTGCAGGATTATCTACAAGGGAACACCTTGCTGAGAGGAAAGATTGGTTTAGGGAAGCCGTAATCACCATGCAAGAGCGTGCAAGGACCCTCGAGGAAATGGCAGAGAACATGGCGTTTTACTTCAGGCCTCCTGAGAGTTACGACGAAAAGGGTGTCAAGAAACACTTCGCCCAACCTGAGGTTGCAGGACTACTCGAAAAATGTGTAGAAGTACTGTCGCGTATGCCTGAATGGACCCTCGAAGCTTGCGACCGGGCGTACACTGATCTTGCCCAAAGGGAAGGTATCAGCCGGGGTAAGTTGATTCACCCGACCAGGTTGGCGTTAAGCGGGATAACTTTTGGGCCTGGCCTGTTTGACATCATGTATGTGTTGGGCAAGGATGAAACCATCTCAAGGCTCAACACGGCGATCGGGTTTATCAAGGACAACTTTGAGTAAAACCAGGTAAAGGAGGCGATTACGCAGTGGATGTTATCGAGGCGATCAAGAAAAGGCGCAGTATAAGAAGGTTTAAGGATAAGCCCATTCCTGAGGACGTTCTGAGGGAACTTCTGGACTGTGCCAGAGTAGCTCCAAGTGCCGGCAACAGGCAGCCGTGGGTGTTTTATGTTTTAAAGGATCCTGATATAAGACAGAAGTTGATGGAGGCCTCGGGTAACCAGCCTCATGTGGGCCAAGCTCCGGTGGTAATCGTTGTGTGTGCAGATCCTGAGGTGTCAGCCTCACGTTACGATGACAGGGGCAGGACTCTGTACTTCATACAAGATACAGCTGCGGCGGTTCAAAACATCCTTCTGGCGGCCGTCTCCTTTGGGTTGGGAACTTGCTGGATAGGAGCTTTCCGGGAAACTATGGTGCGCCAGGCACTGGAACTGCCTCCTAATCTGCGTCCCGTTGCCATGGTACCCGTAGGATATCCTGACCAGGAACGGGAACCCAGGAATCTGAGGCCTTTTGAAATGGTCGTGAGGGAGATATAACGAACAGATCAGGGGCGAATGATTCAGGGCCATGGCCGGCCCCGGAACCATTCCGGGAGATCCGGCCTGGCCCTTGGTTTTTGTCAGACTGTTCCGCCTCCCAGGACTGACGGGTCGGCGTCGACCTTCACAAGCTTTGCATAGAGGCCGTCTTTTTGCAGGAGGTCGTCATGCCGGCCTTCTTCAACTATCTCGCCTTCGCTCAGGACTACAATCTTATCGGCATTGCGGATTGTGGACAGATGTTCTGCTCGCAACAAGTATTCTGCAAATAATAGTTTTGTACACGAAGCGATTACTACGACATAGCTGTGCCCTTTTCCTGCACGCAGCATCTACTGCATCCTCACCGGGTTCATGCATGACTGCTTCTCACCGGCGCGACTTCGTCACTGCGGCTGCCTTGGATGGGTCACCTATGACTGCCTCTCAACATAATCTTGACAAAAGGAGAAAGCGAGGGATACAGATGGAAGCATCTTCGACAGCCTTAGGCAGGCGTTCGAGAAGGATAACCCGGGCTCACCTGGATCTCAACAACACCATGCGCCTCTTGTGGGAGCAGCACGTCTGGTGGACGCGGTCGTTTATCGTAAGCGTTGCGGCAGATCTGCCCGGTCTTGACGCCGTCGCTGAAAGGCTTCTAAGGAACCCGAGGGACTTTCAAGCCGCGTTGGAGCCGTTTTACGGACCTCAAATAGCTGCAGAGTTTGCCCGGTTGCTCACAGAGCATCTCACAATCGCCGCTGAACTTGTGCAAGCTGCAAACGCCGGGGATACCGTGGCAGCAGCAGACGCAGAGCGGCGCTGGTATATGAATGCAGACGAAATAGCCCGTTTCTTAGCGCGCATCAACCCGTTCTGGTCACAAAGGGAGTGGAGGGAAATGCTCCACGACCATCTCGCCCTCACCAAAGCCGAAGCCTTGGCGATCCTCGCAATGAATATCGAACAGGGCATTCTGATATTCGACCAGACAGAACTCCAGGCGATGGGGATGGCCGATCTAATGACCGAAGGGATTGTCAGGCAGTTTCCAACGCAGTTTCGGTAAAAGTGGTATAATGGGTTAGCCGAGCGGGATGGCCGGTTGCAGCAGGATGAACCGGCAATGAAAAGCTCATACAAGATCGACCGAAACGGCAGGAATTCCCGTCAAGTCTGCGTAGAACAATTTACCAGGGATGTGCAGTGTACAAGCCACCAAGGGGGGAATCAACTATCCAGAGATACAAGCGCGCTCTGTTGATAGTCCTGGTGGGTTGTTTGCTTGCCGGCATACCGGCGCTCTACTATCTCAGGACGTCGAAATCCCGGTTGGCCGTCAATTTCAGGGCTATGGTAAAGCGTTACATACAGACCGGTTCCCTCCCAAACAGGCCTGACTTAGCTCAAGGGCTGGTCATCACTGGAGAAACGGTGTACGTAGACGGTGTTGAGGGTTCAATGCCCGAGGATATCAGTGATCACGACGTGAAAGCGGTGTATGAAACGTCTAACGGTATCAGATTCTGCGATTATGCCAACGGCTTTGCCGTGTCCCTGCCGGCAGGCATGAAGTTTGACCTCAGTTTAAGTCCCCGGTGTGTTGCCTTCGAAGGCCATAACACCAGACTTATCATAAGCAAGGACTGGACGTACGAGAGGGATGTGTCCGGATACATAGATTACTACTTCTTCAGGTTCTTGCTGGATGAATCATACAGGGAACAGAACGGCATCGAGCTCATCGAGCATATCAGGGAACGCGGTTTCGAACGATTGACCGTGCGCCTGAATGACTACCCCGGGTGTTTTGACACATATACATACTTGGTGATAAAGACGGGTACGCGGAACTTCTACTTTGCCCGCCTCAAATACCCGTATGACGACAAGGAAGCGGTAGCCCTTGCACAACGTGTTTTGGATACCTTCATCTATTTCAACCCCGAAGGCGTTGCCCGGTATTCAACCGACTTCTACCCGGTGCTTCCAGATAACTGGACCCCGGAAACGCGCTCACTCTACGAAAGGCTGGTTGGGACTGAAGAAGTCATCTGGGGTATCTTCACCAAGGATGTAATGGAAGAGGGCATAGAGCGCACCATTCCTGAGATTGAAGACAAGATCGGCTACAAGTTCCCTATAGTCCTGGCTTATACCGGGCTCGACGGCGGGTTTCCTACAGAGTTCATGGAAAGGTGCTACAACGAAGGCAGGGTTGTGCAAATGACGCTCCAGGCGACGGTAAGCAACAATCTGAACCTTTTCGGCCACTCGCCATGGCTCGAGCTTTACAGGACCGGGGATGATGAGCGGATACGGGAGTTTGCCCGGGCAGCCCGGGAGTTTGGAAAACCGTTTCTGTTTAGGCTCAACAACGAGATGAACTCAGACTGGGTGAGCTACGGCGGCGTGAACAACCTGCTTGATCCGGACATCTTCATCGAGAACTGGCGAACCGTTTACAGGATCTTTGAGGAAGAGGGCGTGAACAACGCCATCTGGATATTTAACCCCAACGACAGGGACTGCCCGCCAAACGCGTGGAACGGCCAGGCAGCATACTATCCCGGTAACGGATATGCCCATATGTTTGGGATAACGGGGTACAACAACGGTACCTATTACAAGGATGCAACAGGGGAGACCTGGCGCGAGTTCGAGGAGATCTATGACCGGATACACAATGAGATGCACGGTGTGTTCGGCAGATTCCCGTGGATTATCACTGAGTTTTCCTCTAGCTCCATCGGAGGGGACAAGGCTAAGTGGATTGACGGCATGTTTGAGCACATTGGGAAATACCCGAACATTAAGGCTGCGGTGTGGTTCAGTTATGCAGACTTCGATCCCAAGGACAACGTGACGGTGTCCCGGCCATACTGGCTGGACGAGACTGAGGACACCATAGCGGCATTCAGGCGGGGATTGGCGGGGAAGAAGGCAAGGTTGTTGCAGAGCGAATAAGAAGACAGAGAATGGTTACGTATGTTTGGCTGATTGCTGTGAAACCTTAACTAGCTCATACCTTGACGGAGGGATGCACCAGTGTCCGCACCTGTTGTGGTTGAAGACGTCCTGGAACCCTCCCAGCAAGAGCTGAGACGCAATATCTTAGACATGGTCTGGCCGATCACGGCGGAGAATGTATTGCAGTTCCTTATTGGATTTGTAAACACTGCCATGGTCGGACGGCTTGGAGCGGCTACCATCTTGGCGGTGGGGCTTTCGGGCAGAATATCCCAGTTTGTTTGGACCATCTTCAATGCCATCGGGACGGGCACTACGGTGCTCATTGCCAGGGCTGTGGGGGCAGGGGATCGCCTGCGGGTACGCCGGGTGGCGCAACAGGGTTTGCTCTTGGCTGTTGCACTTGTCGGACTGGTAGCGGCTGCGGTGTTTGCCTTTGCTCCATGGCTGCTTATGGCTTTCAAGGCGACACCTGACTCGCTACCCATAGGAGTCGCCTATCTTAGGATCCTTGTGTTCAGCATGCCCTTCCAAGTGGTTTTCATCATAACCAGCGCCATCTTGCGGGGTACCGGCAACACAAGGACTCCCATGCTCATAGCCACCGTCACCAACTTGGTGATCGTAGTTCTAAACTCAGTGCTGATTTTCGGGCGCTTTGGTTTTCCTGCCCTGGGGTTCAGAGGCCCTGCGATTTCAACCATTGTTGGACAAGCGGTCGGTGCGGCGCTTGCTTTCAGGTTCTTGCTGAGCGACCGTTCAGGGGTGAACCTGGGGCTCGAGGGATTCTTCTCGTTTGATTTCCCACTTCTTAGACGGATTTTGAGCATTGGAATTCCTTCTTCGGCTGAGATGGCTTTTTGGCAACTGGCCAGCGTCGTCCTCTTCAGGCTCATAAATGGGTTCGGGACTGAGGCCGGGGCTGCGTACCAGCTCGGGCTTCAGGCGGAAGGCATCTCTTACATGCCTACCGCCGGGTTTGCCGTAGCAGCAACTGCGTTTGTAGGCAGGTCCCTGGGTGCCCGGAAACCTGACCTGGCTGAGAGGTACGTCAAGGAGATCGTCAGGTGGGGAATTGCCCTCACTACGGTCACAACTGCCATACTGGTGCTTGGCTCCCGGGTTTTGATGAGTCTGCTTACAGATGATGAAATGGTTATCGCCTTAGGTGCCCAGTACCTTTTGATCATGGGACTCTCACAGATTCCGCAACAGATGGCCGGCACGCTCAGCGGGTCTTTGAGGGGAGCCGGCGACACCATTACTCCCATGATATCTTCAGGTATAGGTATATGGGGCTGCCGTATACCTCTCTCTTTCCTGCTCAGCAAGCGGTTTGGCCTTATGGGCGTATGGTGGGCAATCAACATCGACCAGTATGTGCGGCTGCTGACAGTAGGCACCAAATACCTTCGCGGCAAGTGGAAACAGAGTGTCGGGGACGACCTTCAGGAGGAAGTGCCGGAAGCGTAGAACCTGGTCAATGCGCGACAATGGAACATCTTGGGGAACGGCAGTCCTCCTGCAATAGTGCCGCGTTTACAAGGAGTGCTACAGGCGGTACTTGCGGCTACCGATACTTGAAAATGATTCTTGCTTCAAACAACCTCAGGTACCGCTTTAGCTGGTTGTTTGTCTCTTGTCCCGAGAAGAAGAGCAAGGAGAAAGCTTCCCAAAGGAATACCCAGCCCCCAATCGATAACCCTTCGGTAAGGATAGTGGTCATGAGATTGGCCGGCACACCGACTCCTGACATGTAACGCAAGGTCAGGAAGACAAGAGCTGCCACGGCATAAATGATGGTCTTTTTCCTGATGTCAGACAAAGCTCTACGTATCAAGGCGATTGTGTAGGCGAAGTTATTCCTGATGCCTTCCACGGATAGCCGCTCTTTCCCTTCGTCCCGCTGATCTGCGGGCATGTAGAAATGCAGTTCGATAGGATACCGTAGCGGTATATCGTCAGCACAGCTCTCAATAAACTCTATGACCTCAGGATCCAGGTCCCGTCTTTTCACCGGGGAAGGATCCCAGCCGTTAAATATCTCGTTGTAGCTATCGACAGATATTTCTATTATGAACTCGTCCGTATCTGGATCTGTCTTGTACATCTGTGTTAGATAAGCTTCTTTGACGTGTTTGAAGGCTTTGCATACCTCCCCTTCCAACGGTTAACGATTGTATATTGGTTATCTTCGACATACTGTTTACCTTATTTTACAGCTTCGCTCCTATCAGTGCCAACCTGTTGAGCGCCAGGAAACCTGGTCATTGATAAGTTATGGAAAGATGGTTAAAAATATTAATGGCATGATTTCCCGGAAATGTGAATTACGACTACCGCACTCCGGGGTGGCAAACCATCATTATTGCGATCCCCTGCGCTCATATTCGTTAATCCTGTGATTAACCTGGCGCCACTTGTTGATGACCTTTCCCGAGAGCACGAGCATCCACAGAGTCAGTGCCATCATGATAGCCTCAATAAGTACAAAACCAGATATGACAGGATCAAATCGCCATGGAGAGAAACGGTAGGTAGTCAAGACTTCGCATGTAAGGGGTAGAAACAGATAGGTCGCCAGAAGTGAAATGAGCGTCGCCGGCAGGCATCCGGTACACAGAATTGTGATAACCCGGCTTCTCAACCGGCAAGCTGATCGGAGCCCGGCCGGAATTTCTTCCTTGAGACAGGCAATTATCTCCCCGTACCTGATCCCGAAAAGGATCGACAGGAACACCAGGAGCAGATTAAGAGCATCAGACGTCTGCAGCACTTGGTCCCTCAGAGACATGGTATCACCCGATGGCCGCCACTTGTCTACCGGTTGGATATACCCCATAATGCCGGCAAAGCACATCGTATGTATCGTCTGGGATACCATATACCTCTGCAGAGTTGCGGACCTTGTAGATCTGGGGCAATTCAGGGGCATCGATGGACACGGCCCGGCGCATTTCGTCCTGTATAGTTCCGGAACGCACAACGACCCTATACGTATCTCCTTCCCGCTTAGCATCTCTAAGAAGGTCGCAGATAGTAGCATGGATCTCACTTTCAAGATCGCGCCTAAATTTGGTTAGCGTTGCTTTTATCAGAGACCTGCTGGAGTTCTCGGTCAACTGAAAGAGGGAAGCAACTTCGGTGTCATCTGGAATCCTGCCTTGGAAATAGTGCTTAATTAGGTGAAACAGGCGTCTCTGCCGGACTTCGTCGGCTCGCGTGGGTATCTGTTTGCCAAGTATCATCTCGAAATACTCCGCTACTGCAGCCTTGCAAATACACTCGATAGACTCCTGAACACTGCCGTCTTTGCTGATCAGTGTTCTTTCAAGCATATCGAGATCCTCTTGTGACAAGAACTCGCTTATGTCTAAACACACTTCGATGGCAATCACCTCCTGTGCACACTAATTCGACAGACTATTCTGAAATCCTCCTATCTAAGGAAAGAGATAGCGGTGGCCCATTGTTCAGGGGAATGAGGCATTGATAAATAAAATCTGTCTCTGAATTTAGAGAGAGCATATGTCAACGGACAGTGATTTTGTCACCCCCAAGAATACTAATTTGGACAGTGAAAATGTCACCCTCTTTGTTTAAGATGTGGCGGCCGACGCCGCCGCATCTCAGTTTTGGTACTGCTGAAGAATCAAGCTAAGTCTTTTGTTTCTCTTCTGGAAGTACTGTTCTACCGGGTCATCGTTTTTCGGTGGATTGGGGATCCCTCTCTCTTTCAGTATCCTCCTTACCGACCGGGCGGATATAAACTCTTCGTGCCTCTTTTGCGCTCAATGAAAAGTGTTCTCCTCTCATGGTGACATTTTCTCTGTCCGCTTACAGGGTGACAATATCACTGGCCGATAACACAAGGCGGGAAGGGTTATAGACAAGTCCGCACGAATACGTTACAATATTACTTGCTTGTGTGTCGGGCCGTGGCGCAGTTTGGGAGCGCGCTTGAATGGGGTTCAAGAGGTCGCAGGTTCAAATCCTGTCGGCCCGACCACTATCATATGTTGAGTGT
>DUVI01000086.1 GCA_012841065.1 Bacillota bacterium | reverse complement strand
TACCCTGCAAGTACATGCAGGACACGAACCCGATTCAACCGGATCAAGAGCTGTGCCCATTTATCAAACCACAGCCTATTTGTTCAAAAATGCCCAACACGGCGCCGATCTTTTTTCACTAAAAGAATCCGGTAACATTTATACCCGCATGAATAACCCCACTACCGAGGTTTTCGAAAAACGAATGGCAGCACTCGAAAATGGCGTGGCTGCTGTTGCTACCTCATCGGGGCAAGCCGCAGAATTCATCTCCATTACCAATCTGGCTTCGGCGGGCGACAATATTGTTTCCACATCCTATCTTTACGGAGGTACATATAATCTTTTCAAAGTATCGCTTGCCCGACTCGGCATTGAAGTGCGTTTTGCCGATGGCGATAACGTGAGCAGCATGGCAAGCCTCATCGACAACAATACAAAAGCCATCTATCTCGAGATGATAGGGAATCCCGAATACAACATCCCCGACGTGGAAGCCATTGTGGCACTGGCTCGCAAACACGAGATTGCCGTGATCATGGATAACACTTTTGGTCAGGGCGGCTTTTTATTTAACCCCATCGATTGGGGAGTTAACGTGGTGATACACTCTGCTACAAAATGGATTGGAGGACACGGCACCTCGATGGGCGGAATTGTTATCGATGGAGGAAACTTCAACTGGGGCAACGGCAAATACCCGATGTTCAGCGAACCTTCCGAGGGTTATCACGGCCTGAACTTTTGGGAAACATTCGGCAACACGGCTTATGCCGTACGCGCTCGCGTAGAAGGACTGCGCGATTTTGGTCCGGCAATCAGCCCGTTTAACTCTTTCATGCTGCTTATCGGACTCGAAACGCTTTCGCTTCGGGCAGAACGCACCAATGCAAATGCGCTGGAAATTGCCCGATGGTTGGAAAAACACCCGAAAGTTGAAAAAGTGAATTATCCGGGATTGGAAAGCAGCAAATACCACGCATTGGCAAAAAAATATCTCAAAAATAACGGCTTTGGCGGAGTGCTTTCCTTCTTTGTGAAAGGCGATGTGAAACAAACAGCCAAACTGATCGACAACCTGTCGCTTATCAGCCATTTGGCCAATGTGGGGGATGCAAAAACCCTCATCGTTCATCCCGCAAGTACAACACACGAACAACTTCCCGATGAAGCAAAAATCGCCTCAGGGGTATACCCCAATATGCTTCGCCTATCACTCGGTATCGAAAATGTCGAAGACATCAAAGCCGACTTGAATGAAGCACTAAAAAAACTGTAAAAAGCTGTTGTCCGAAAAGAAGGGTTTTGCAAATCTATTTGTTGCCCTTCTTCGCTTTCCCTTCGCTTTCCCTTCGCTTTCCCTTCGCTCTTCCTTCGCTCTTCCTTCGCTCTTCCTTCGCTTCAAAGCAGGGACAACAACACCAAATGCTGCGCGGCCGGTGTAAGGCAAACCTGCGTATTTGCCGCATGCAGAGCGGGATCCGGAAGCGGAACGTGAGCCAACTTTTTGCGAGGATGGCGCATAGGTGAGGCAAGCATGAAGCGAGGAAGGTGCGGACTTGATACGGAGAAAGTGTAAAGAAAGTGTGTCTAGTCCTGAAATAAGTTTACGGTGAATGTAAACAAAATCGGGACAATATACTATGTTTGTACAAGAAATGCGAACCCATAAATATTTTCCGGTGTGAATACAAAAACCCATTTCAACATCCTGCTAATCGTTTGCTTGATCTTCAGCCTGACAGGCTGCAAGGAAAAAACCGCTCATCCGCAAAAAAAAGCCGGTAATCCATCGGGAAAAACCATCGATGAAAAAGTAGCCACTGTTGACAAAGAAAAATATGATGCCGGCATACTGAAATTGGCTAATGGCGACACAACCGGCTTATGGCCCGTAAAACCGCAGCCATATCCGCTAAAAGGAGCTATTCTCCCCTTTAAACGGATAGTTGCCT
>DUVI01000049.1 GCA_012841065.1 Bacillota bacterium | reverse complement strand
TGGCAGAAGGTAACGGTGGGGATCCGACAAAGTAACTAGCCTGGTGATGACGTAAGACAAAGCGTCTTGCTGATCTGAACAACCGGACAACACAACTCAGCCGGTCAGATGCCGGAGCACGAAGCTAGTCTGAGCAGTTGACAAGACTGGTAAAGGCGAGAAGCACGAGGTCCGGCAGAAACGCGGCTTGCATATGAGGGTGAGCCGCGTTTTTGTGTGGTCAGGGTTTGGGCGCTTGTCTGAGGGTAGTTGTATGGAAAGGCATGTTTCGTCAATTTTTGGAGGAAATATGAGGGAATTGGTCGAAGGGGGAAATAATGCTGTGCATCTGAGCATGTGTCTGTTGGTCCGAGTACTTCTCGCTGTCAATGCAGATGTGGTTGGTTATTGTCGAGACAGACACCGGGCTTCGACGTTATTGTGTGTCATCTGGGATGTCTTTGTCCCATTTGTTCTTCTTAGAAGTCAAAAAAACACACTCATGGTTTAGACCGACTCTCTGTGTCGGATCAACTGTGCTAGCATTGACTCGCGAGCGTCAAGTTCACAGCATCTGCAAGCGAAGACGGCGCTTCGGTGTTGTCATTCTGGGGTCGAGAACCAAATAGCAGAATTAGGAGTGAGACTGATGCATCTTAGCATCCAGCTGGAGCCAACATCATCCTCGTTTGAAATCCCGGTTCAATACAACTACCTGGTTCAATCGGCAATCTACCAAGCGCTTTCTAGAGATGTACGGGGATTTTTCCACGATGTTGGCTTCGAGCACAGAAGACGCAGACTCAAACTGTTCACGTTCTCGCGACTTATGGGCAAGAGCGTTTTCATTAGGGAAAGAGAGATGCTACGCTTTGAAGGTCCTGTCACTCTGGTTGTGTCGTCGCCCATCCGCCAGTTCTGTTCATCCCTGGCGACAGGGTTGCTCAAATTAGGTAACATGGTAATTGGTTCAACAGTATTGAGAGTGACAATGGTACAGATATCAGAGCCCGAAGTCGAAGGAAACAGCATCGATGTTAGAATGCTGTCTCCCACGGTCGTGTACAGCACGATGACCAAGTACGATGGAAGTAAGTACACCTGTTACTTCGCCCCAGGGGAACCTGAATTCGAGGAGTTGACTTGGCGGAACCTTGCAAGGAAGTATCAGATACTCACGCAATCCGATCCACCTGACACGCCTGCTTTTTCTATCGAAGTAAAGGGTAATCCGAAACTGAGTATTCTCAAGTACAAGGGCACCGTCATAAAAGGCTACATATGCTTTCTCAAGCTGTCAGGTCCCCAACCCTTGCTGCAGGTCGCCATAGATGCAGGTTTGGGAGCCAAAAACAGCCAGGGCTTCGGATGTCTGGTGCCTGACAAACCTGTACCGGCCCGTGAGGTGTATCTCTAGAGACGAAGGAGAGGGGGTGTCCAGATAAATCTTGTTGCTGAAGGTACCAGTACCATGTCAGAAAGCGGGGATGTGTATTGGGTTTCATAAGTGCGGTTAGGGATATTGGGCGTCGTCGTATAGAAGAGTCATCGATTTACCAGGACTTCGATTTTCGGTTTCTGCAGCTGCCGATGACACCCTTGTTTGAACGTGATCAAAAGAAACATGAAGGAAATATAAGACCTTCATATGTGATTCAGGTATGGCTGTCGGTGGAAGATCCGAACGCCTCGATACTCCAAGTGAGAGGCATCGACAATATTGTTAGAACACAGTATTTGGCTGGCGGAATGTCATTCGAGCAAGCACCAAGGCTTTTCTGCTACAGGAGGCCTCCGGGTAATAATACATCATGGCGCTACTCCCCAGTGTACAATCTTGACAAGCAAGGGAGTAACAAGATCGATGCCCATATTCAGTCAATTCGCACACAGATATTAGAAGACTACGAGAAATCAGGATTGTTTCCAGAGGGTTCTGTTGAACTCATAGTTGACGAGTTAACCAAGAGAGAGGAAGAAATAGAGGAGCGTTGGTCTGAAAGAAACCGTCCCCACATTATAGCCTTCGGGATTTCCCATGAAGGTGGCTTTTTGTACCCAGGTGAGATACCAGCTTTTGTAGAGTATTATCGAAACAAAATCGAAGAAAAGGTATACCGCACTGCGTTCTCCGGATTTTGTGTTTTGTGCGAACGGGAATCTGACAAGTGTGTAAACCTTAATCAGGTATTCAAGTTTGGAACGTTTGATAAACCTGGTTTCCTCCCGGGAACAAAGGAAAACAGGAGCAGTATTCGTAAGGTATTTCCCATATGTTTGGAATGCTTTTCTGAGATTGCAGTAGGAAGAGAGCATATTGATACTTTTTTTTGTGACCGAAGTACGATTCGAGATATTTCCCTCTATGTCGTTCCGGAATTAATCTTTGGTTCCGACATGCTTGAGATGACCGATCAAGCCTTTAGGGACTTTATCCGTAATGGCTTATCGAGAGAAAGAAATATGTTTCGGGGATTGGCTAGAAGAAATGAAGCTTTAGTCTACCATTTTGTATTTTGGGAGGCTCAACAGGCACAGGAGCGGATCCATCTTATGATCGAAGATGTTCCGCCTTCTCACCTAAAACAGCTGGAGTATGTGTGGACTGAAACAGCTGGAGTCTTTGAACTTGGAGATGAACGAAAGACTCTAGACTATGCACTGGGTGAAGTGGTTAGGGTTATCAGGTCGTTTGCGGGAGAAAGCGAACAAGACCAGAAGGCAATGCAGATGTACGCTATATCTGTCATCGGTAAACTGCTAAATAACGAGCCTGTGGATGTCAAAACTATCAAGACCTTAGCTGTGTCACGCTTGCCAGGACTTGTTCACGATGACAAGTGGCTGGAATACGGTTCAGCCAATGCCCGGAGGCTAGCTGCCGTAGTTGATTTCCTCAATAGATGCGCAAGGAGGGGATAGTGTTGAACTTGGAGTTTCTAGATCAGTTTTCCGATGATTACCTAAAAAAGGACGAAGGGAAGGGAGTGTTTTTGGCGGGTGTTGCTCTGGGAATGTTGGCCAGAGCGCAGATTCGGGAAAATAGAAGTCTTGATGATGCACCTCTTTTCAAACAGCTCAATTTTGGCAAGATGCAAATGAGGGACCTAAAAAGGCATCTTGCCCGAGTACCTGAACTCACAAGGGCGTACAGAGTATATGCACCTGGACGGCTTGAGCGGCTTGCAGGAGAAGCAGGCTCTCTCCTTTTAAAGAGTGGTGCAAAGGCCCTTGGAGTAGATGGTAATTTTACCTTTGCCATCGCATTCTTAAATGCCTGGCAGTATTATGCAACCATTTTCGACATCAAAGCTTCCAAGGAAGATGCCGATGAACCGGACATGCCCTTGGAAGCAGGAAATTAGTGAGGGAGGGTTTTGAAATGGCTTTTGCAAATCGTAGAGAATTACTGTTTGTATATTCTGTGAAAGACGCCAATCCCAACGGTGACCCGCTAAATGCGAATCACCCTAGATTCGACGAAGACACGGGCAAAGTGTTGGTTTCAGACGTAAGAATCAAACGAACTATCAGGGACCAGTGGCTCCGAGACGGATTGCCTGTTTTTGTGGATGGGGAACTCAAGACCTTACAAAATAGGTCAGATGAGCTCAAGAAAATGTTCGGAGTGACAAAGGGACAGGAAGCTCTTGCCCACTGTGTTGATGCAAGATTGTTTGGTGCCACCTATTCACTGAGGAGGGAAAAATTTTCTTGGACAGGCCCTTTTCAATTTAAATGGGGTAGATCGTTGAACCGTGCCAAGGTTGAGCTGGTTCAAGGCACAGCTGCATTTGCAACTCGCGATGCTGCCGACCAGCGGTCATTTAGGAATGAATATATTGTGCCTTTCGCCTTGATAGCGGTCTATGGTATTGCCAACCAATATCCTTCTCAGGAAACCGGTGCCACCGATGAAGACATTGATTCCATGGTCGAAGCGTTGTGGAAGGGAACTCTCAACCTTATTACCAGAAGCAAGATTGGGCATCAGCCGCACTTGCTTATGGAAATTACCTATGAAGAAGGATTCAATGGTATTGCCGGTTCCTTGGACGAACGGATTGCAATTCGAAATCTAGATGGTAGCTCTATGTCGGATGAACAGCAGTTGGCTTTGCGTGGAGTCTCAGAGGTGAAATTGGATGCGGCAGATGCATGCGAATCAATTCTTCGGCACCGCGACAGCATCAAGCAAGTTCGTGTGATACGGTCGGAAGATCTGGAGATTACAGGCTTGAAATCCCTGGAAACTCTAGGCGGCCGGCTGGTGGTTGAAGCAAGATGAACTCTGCGGTTACAGTATTTGAAGTTTCCGGTCCCATAGCGATGTTTCGCAAGCCGTATACCACTACTTCTTCGGTTTCGTTTGCGTTTCCTCCACCAACGGCTATCGCTGGGATGATTGCGGCTATAATCGGTATACCAAATGGAAGTAGTAACGAAGCTTCCAGCGCCCAGTACTGGTCGCAAATGAGGGGAACCAGAGTAGCTGTACGGATCATGGCTGAGGTCAAGTGGAAAAAGCATTCACTGAACTTTTCAAATACGAAGAATCCGCAAGTTAATCCCCGGATCCAGGTCAAACACCAGTTCGTCGGTTCTCCTCGGTATCGCATTTATATCGCAGGGCAGCTAGAGGAGCCGTTGAGAAGTCTCCTAGAATCGGGTTGCTTCATCTATACCCCGTGCCTTGGGACTGCGTACGCTATTGCAGATCTGAAGTATATAGAAACTTTTCAGTGGCAACCGGTAATGGAAGACGTAATCGGAGTGGATACAGTGGTACCATTGGATGAGGATTTAGATGTTGACGTACTACGCTCCCAGGGAATATTCCGGGAAATCGTGCCCTTTATGTTCGATGAAGAGAGAACCCTGATTGAGAGTAAGACTGTGTTGTATCAAACTTCACCCGAAAACAAGATATATTTGCGCCGGAGGGGTGGACTGGATGTCACGCAATGTGGGGAAGATATGGTGGCTTGGTTCCCTCCCTGGTGACTTGAAGAGCCATGATGACAAACTACTGAAGGAGCACCTTCAAAACGTAGCATCCGTCTCAAAACAGCTAGCCGAAATCCATGAAATTGACGTAGACACCGACCTCCTAGAAGTTGTTGGGTGGACCCATGACCTGGGCAAGGTCCATCCAACATTTCAGTCCTATCTTGAAGGCAGGTCACAAGGGGTGGAACATTCACGCCCCTCATCATATTTCACACTCAGTCTCACAAAATGTCTCATGGCAGCTGAGGTTGTAAGGAGGCACCATACCGGTCTTCAGGACATCGAAGACGTCAAGAGTTTCTGGGCTGGGGACCGTTTAGACTATACGGTCATCAATGAGAAAATGTGCAGTCTATTGCCTGATTGGCCATGTTTATTGAGCGAAGATGCGTGGTACGATTTTGTGGACTGGATAAACCTTGACCTGAAGGTCGATGAAACAGAGTGGCTCAAATGGCGCACGTTATATTCTCTGTTCATCACCGCTGACCGCATGGATGCTTTGGGTATTTCCCACATTGCCTTCAAAGCAATACCTAGCTTTACTCTACCCGACTTCAAAACAGACACTGAGATGAATGGATGGCGGACCTTAGTACGGAAAACATGTCTGCAGGGGCTCCCGTACAAAGTAAAGCCAGGTATATACACTCTTACCCTGCCCACCGGGTCGGGAAAGACAGCAACAGGTCTCCAGATTGCACGCGACTTTGCATCGAAGATTGGAGCTAACTCGATTATCTACGCTTTGCCCTTCATTGCTATTGTAGAGCAAAACGCTGAAGTAGCCCGTGAGGTCTTCGGTGGGGATGTGCAAGAGGACCATAGTGGCATGTTTTCTACACGAGAAGAAGACGATGAAGCCAGCCGCGGGCCTTTACAACGGATGTCCAGCTTGTTCCGCTACTGGACCGAGCCAGTAGTGGTAACCACCTTAGCTGCCCTTTGGAATGCGTGTTTTGAGCCTCGAGCCAATGCTTCTATGAATTTTCATCGTTTCTATAACTCCGTGGTAGTTCTTGACGAACCCCAGAGCATTCGCCCGGAATTATGGAAGGGCTTTGGGAAAACCATGGAACTCTTGGCGGAACAGTGTGGTACTGTGTTCTTGCTTATGACAGCCACCCAACCTCATATCGGCAAGGGCACTGAATTAGCTGCTGGCATCGAGCCTTTTTCTAAGTCGCGGCACACATATGAATGCTTGGATGAAAAGATCCCATTTGAAGACCTCCCGTATTTGCTCGAAAGTCATTTGCCGATAGACGATGGTTGTGGTCTAGTTGTCCTCAACACCAAGAAGTCAGCTTACCAAGCTTGGTGTAAGCTCCGCGACCGGCTTGATGGTCCAGTGCTATTTCTCTCTAGATCTATGGCCCCCCGTCACCGGCGTTCGACGCTAAAACGTCTGAAGGAATTACGCGAACGTGGGTGTAAGCATCATTTGGTTGCAACCCAGGTGGTTGAGGCGGGTGTAGACCTGGATTTTGACTGGGTGTACAGGGATCTGGGCCCTCTTGATTCAGTAATCCAGGTGGCGGGGCGGTGTAACCGCCATTTCAACCCGGATGTCCATGGCCGCGTACTTGTGGCGGAACTGCGTGCCTCCAATGATCGTTCGTTCCACTCCTATGTGTACAGCAAGATTGTTACCCTTGCTACCCGGGAAATATTGTCTCAATACCGGTCGTTCTCAGAACATGAGGTGCCAGCGATGGTTGATGAATACTATAAGCGTATTCTTGAACGGATCCATACGGAGGATTTTTTCGATAATGACATACGTGAAGGACATTGGGGCAGTTTGCCCAAATTGATAGAAGAGCAGGACTTCTACGAGGTGGCGGTTTTCGTTGAACTTGATGATGGCCTGCTTCCCTTGCTTGAAGAACTGGAGCAAACAGAGTGGTCCTATGAAACACAAGAACATATTCGCTATCTGCGCAACATGGCATCTCAATACATGATCGAAATTCCCCTTAAGTCTCTCTACCAAAGCTTGAACATGATAGGACAGATAGAAACCACAAGTGACGAACCGCCGCTGCGACCTGTGTTGAATGGACGATATTGGCTGCTTTCAAGAGACGCCATTGGTGTGATTTACCATCCGGAAGCGGGATACATTCACCCTGGTCTCCAGGAAGACGACATAGGAAATTACATGCATTGACAGGTTGTGTTGAGACGAGGGGATGGCGGCGAAGAAAGGGTGACCAGAGTATGAGCGAGGATGGATTCTTAGATCCCACATCACCTCACATCCGTGTTCACACTGTAGCCAGCGATTTACGTGTCACAGGGACGCTTGTATGGTACTACTATGTCTGCAAACGGCAGGTCTGGCTCATGGCGCATCAGATTAATCCCGACGAAGATGATCCAAACATCGAATATGGCCGTTTCTTGCAAGACGTAGCGTACGGTAGAGAAAAGAAGGAGATTACGGTTGGTTCTTCGAGACTTGACATAGTGCAGAGACAAGATGGGACCTTTGTTGTATCTGAAGTCAAGAAAACCAGCCGTCATGAAAAAAGCGCTACAATGCAGCTACTATTCTACTTGAAAGAGTTGAACGACCGAGGGATAAATGCGGTGGGGGAACTTCGGTTTCCTGAAGAGAGACGGAGGAAGACCGTCCGATTGACCGAAGAATTGTTACAACAGATTCGTGCAACTGAGGTAGATATAATTGAACTCATACAACGTCCTTTACCCCCAGAACCTGCAAGAATAGGGTTATGTCGCAATTGCGGATATTCAGAATTTTGCTGGTCTTAATGGAGTGAAACACTAGTTGGACTAAGTGTCGTGTAGCGGCCCTTGCAGAAGTCGCAGACATATGCTGCCTGCATGATTGTCACAATGTTGCACACATAAGGGCGCGGGCGGTTTATTTTTTGGAGGGAACTCATATGAACATGAGAACTATCTTGCTATTTTCGGATGGCAGGCTTGCAAGGAAAGACAATACCATTGTGTTTGATTATGGTGACAGGAAACGATATCTCCCGATTCAAAAGATAGATGAAATCCTGATTTTCGGCGAGGTGGATCTAAACAAACGCTTCTTGGAGTTTTGCAGTAAGCATGGAATTATACTGCACTTTTTCAACCACTACGAGTATTATACTGGAAGCTATTATCCCCGAGAGCACTACAATTCGGGCCATATGCTGCTCAAACAAGTGGCTCACTATATTGATTTTGAGAAACGGTTGCAACTAGCGAAAGGGTTCGTGGAAGGGGCAATCCGCAATATTAGACAAGTCTTGAAATATTATCAAAATCGAGGGCGGAACCTTAGCGATACTATAGAACGCATTGAGTCTTTAAATGAGGATATACAAGGCGCCGATAGTATCGAGACTCTGATGGCGATCGAGGGCAACGCTCGCGCAACGTATTACAAGAGCTTCGATGAGGTAATCAAGAATCCTAGCTTTGTGTTTGAGAAGCGCACACGTCGTCCCCCTCAAAACTATGTAAACACCCTTATCAGTCTAGGCAATTCCATTCTTTATACAACTGTGCTGAGCGAGATTTACAGAACCCATCTTGATCCTCGTATCGGGTATCTTCATACAACCAATTGGAGAAGGTTTACCCTAAACCTCGATATTGCAGAAGTGTTTAAGCCGATTATAGTGGACCGGGCGATATTCACCGTGGTAAATGACGGCAGGATCAAGGCTGACGATTTTGTCAAGGAATCAGGAGGGGTTTTCCTGAAAGACAATGGCCGCAAGACCTTTATAGCAGAAATCATGCAGAAGCTGCAGACAACCGTGAAACATCGGGCGCTTGGCAGATCGGTTTCCTATAGGCGCCTAATAAGGATGGAATTGTACAAACTCGAGAAGCATCTGCTTGGCGAGAAGGAGTATACACCGTTTGTTGCATCGTGGTAGTGTTCAGGGCAATTATCTAAGGAATCGCTGACAGACTCGGGACATGAAGTGATAAGAGTGTAGGGACGAGGGGAATGTCAGGGCAAAGATTTACTATATTCTGGCGAAGTCTACCACTCGTGGCTTCCTTGAGGGTGACATGCCGATGTTCGTGATACTGGTATACGATGTAGAACAAAAACGAGTAGCGAAAGTGCTGAAGAAGTGTCGGGAGTATCTTTTCTGGGTTCAAAACTCTGTATTTGAAGGCGAATTAACGGAAATGAAACTGAGACAGCTTAAGAGAGAACTTAAAGCTATTATCGACGAGGAATATGACTCAGTTATCATTTACAGATTCGAGTCAACCAGGTATAGTTCGCGAGAAGTCATGGGACTGGAAAAAGGACTCATCTCAATGGAGGTGTAGAGCGTGATTTGTACCTCCTAGGTTCTTGAGTTTGCTTGAGCATTGTCTTCATCATTTTAACCAGAGTGCTAGTGAGATTGACCTCACTTGTGGTAAAGGGACATGGCGCGGATCGTGTCGTCAGGTTCCAGTAGTGCAAAAAACCCCGGGACCCGACGACATAGCTGAAACAAGTAAGATCGGGCGAGTTCTTGCTATTTCGCAGGTCAAAGAAGGAAAGAGGGTGATATAATGATATTGAGTACTGCCTGCCTTAATGGCACAATGAGGGTGACTGCTTGCTAAAGACCAGTTCAAACGGGTTCTTAGCCTACCTATGAGGGATGGAAACAACATACGCACCACTGGATACCAATTTTTCATAGAGTTGTTAGCCTACCTATGAGGGATGGAAACTTATTTGGATTTTTTTCGTTTTTTATTCGTTTTTTGGTTGTTAGCCTACCTATGAGG
>DUVI01000006.1 GCA_012841065.1 Bacillota bacterium | reverse complement strand
CAACCTGGCAGGCCGTAGCACTTGGGAGAGGGCGGAGATGATTATTTCCATCGCCCATCCGGGTTTTAGGGATGACCTGATCCGGGAGGCTGAGAAGATGAACATATGGAGGAGGACCAATAAGATAAGGAAGTAAGGCATAGGGTCTAGGGCAAAGGTTGTTTATACTCGTGCATTATCCCAAACATGAGGCCGGGCGGCCCTGTAGAGCCTCCCGGCCCTGCTATTAGACAAGCACCTGGTTACTTCAACAGATGCAGTGTATCTCTTAGAATGATCTCCAGCTGTCCGATGATCAAGGACAGGTATGACATGGTAATCGAACCGTATGCGGATCCGAATGCTATCATTAGCGCATATCTGCCGACCACGGAGAACTGCTGACCGAAACCAGAGTCTTTCCGCACTGTGAAGATGAAGTACCACACGACGCTAATCACTATCAGGAAGTAGATTATGTTGTCGATGCTGTCCAGCTTGATAAAGGTGTCAAATACCTGCGGCATGTATGTTGCAGGGTTGAAAGCCAGGGCGTTACCGGCACCGTAACCAATCCAGACAGCCATACATATTCTGCTGACCCATTCATAGCCTTTGGCGAAGCGGAAGTAGATAAGACATCCTATTACGGCTGGGATGAGAAGGCTCCAACGTCCTTGGCCCATCATCTCATCAACGATTCTAGGAGTTAGCTGGACTTCGATTGTGTAAGCTATCCCTCTGCCCACAGCCATACCTACCAGAAGGTGCTCGGCAAAGGTATAAAAGGCGTTTTCCTTAATCAGGTATGACCACGCCATCAGGATACAAATTGTGGATACGATGTTTCCCAACTGTTCCACAGCTATGCCCCCTTTCTATTGCCGGCTGTTCTTACCGCGCACCATGAAGTAGCCTATGTTGCCGAGTAGTAAGAACACGAGTACTGTAATGTGTCCCATAGACTGAGCGTCCATGCCGGCCAGGCCTTGGCCCGGATGTTCTACCAGCTGCTCGTATTCAGCCGCTCCTCTGAGTCCGCCTAGGAACCCTTTGAGCTGTCCTGAACGGATATAGTGCTGAACGCCGGAGTACATGGTGAGTGAGGCTCCGCCTGTGAGCGGTTTGTTCAAAGGCTGGGCCACGTATGCCATCCAATCACCATATCCGGGGGTTCCGACAGTAGTAACAAAGATAAGGTCTACATCATTGCGAATGGATCTGACCTGCTGCATCAAGGGGAAGTTCTCAAGGGACGTCCCGCTCCAATCAACGCCGCCGACTCCTGCCCACACATCGTCTACCATCACTTTCATACAAGCTTCCGCATTCAGCCTGTAGCCGAGGTTAACCCAATCAACCCCGTATTCCTTGCCCATTTCCTCTGCTACTTCATTGATGTAATCGTATAGCAGGGTAGGGCCCACGGTTTCGCTAAAGAAAGCAGTTCCCACAAGTTTGCAGTTCTTGCGGAAAGCCTGTCTTGCAAGGGCTGTTATCATTGGGTTGAGCTCCGGAGCGTTCCCTGAGCCGGTATCGTGAGAAACCCATATGACCGAGCCGTCTGGCAGGTCTTCTATGACCTGGTACACCTTCTGGGTGTTTTCAGAGACAGCCACAGGCATACCAAGCGGTTTGAACATCGGTATTATCATACACAGTAAGATGATCGCATATAGGATTCTTATGTCTATGTGTTGCAGTTTTTCCCAATCCATATCAGACCCTCCTTTCGTTACGATCCAGAACCGGTCCAGCTGCGTTCAAGCCCGAGGATGACTCTGATAGATGCAGCGTATGCTCCGATTCCTGCACCAAGACGAATTCCCCGCATGCCTGCCGAGTTCGGAACGTTCAAGATCCATTCACCCACTTTAGATATGCCCGGGAGAATGGCATCGCCGATGGGTGCCTGGGCAAGCATGAGAACCACTGCAGAAACCAGCAAGATGCCAGCCTCGAGGTTCTTGAGCTTGAATGAACGGTATGCCGCTGAACACACGTAGAAACCCAAGAGGGCGTAGATGGCACTGTCAATCCTATTTGCGATGTTTTCGTACAAGAAGACAGCAATGTCTCCGTTAACGCCGTCAATCAAAGTGATTATGAATGTCAGCACCATGGCCACCAGAGCAATAGCACTGTATACCCATTTGGGTCTTTTCCTCGATACGTTTCCCAAGTGCAACCTGGTGAAGTTGATGGCGCCGAGAAGGAATGCAAATTCGTATGTTACCTGGATCCAGATGTCAGCTTCTCTAATAGCTGCTGCACCAAACTCACCGAAGTTGAAGAACTTCATAGCCATCACAAAGAAGGCTGTAACGGCTACTAATATCAGCGGTAGTTGACGTCTCATCGATTTCCCTCCCCTAGAGCGACAAGAAGTCAATCAGGCCTTGAGCGCTGCCTGTGACAGTTGCCATAATTGTGCCGATAACCACCAGTACTCCTATGACCATCTTCAGCATGTCTTGAGCAACCACCGTTCCGGTAAGCATTGGGTCTTTTGACAGATAGGCAGATGCAGCAAACAGCTCTTCACCGATCAAGGTATAGTCGCAGGTTACAATGAAGAAGTGGATCTGGAATATATTGGTATTAGCACCAATCTGAATGCATCCCGCCTGGGCACCTGCTTCGGCCAAGACAAGAGCTTCAGCCATCCAGTAACCTATCATCAAGTTCGCGGCCGGTTGTTCGCGCTGGAAAATACCCATTACAGCGGCTGTGTAGCTGAACTGCCATTCTGATACGAATCGGATGTCATCCGGGTTGTACGCGTCAGGCCGTCCTGCTTCAAGGTAGGCTTGCTTGACGATTTCTGCGGCGACAGGATGGATTTGCGGCCTCCGGGTGGTGACTACCATTTTCGTGTCATACTGGGCTGCCATTTTGGCTACATAAGACAACACCGCAAGGCCCGCGTACATTTCAGACCCAAAGGTGCTCATTCCAGGGGAGAAGTGTATTGGTTTGCCCATCTCGGTGGCACGCCCCAAGGCTTCGTCGATGGCTTCCAATCCTGCAATGCGCCTGATATCGGGAATGGGGAGGCCCGCCCTAGCTCTTTGGATCATCCAGAACACGAGAACGAACAAGGACGCAATCATAATGCAGTCCCAGAACATTTCAGGGGCGAAAAAGAGGATCCCTTTGGGAGCTTCTTCCGCCAGTAGAGTCAAAGTCAATTAGACTCACCTCCAAGGTGTGCTGAGAAATACCTGAAAATCGTGAATGGTATGTGTGACAAATCTGGTGGTGTGTGTGTTGGAAAGCAGTTGTTGAGTAACCCCTCCGGTTATTCACGGAGTGGGCTGGTGATGAAGCCTGGTACAAACATTAAGACTTAGAATTATGACATAATTACGTCATAAGAGGAACTATTTTGGAGAGGTGTCTGAGCCAGCATCACCTCCGCATAATTTATTTGGTTGACTTGCACGAACTTGGTTGATTCATGCTTCCTATATGCTTTTTGCGCTTCCGTATGGCGGTAGCTGAGCTGCTCATCAGTCTTGAGCAACTTCTCACGATATTTATTCTAGGCGGGACTCAAAACTCCTTCTATGATTATTAGAAAATTGAAATCTTTATGAGATTTGTTGCTCCCATGGAAAACCCTAGCCTAACTGGTCAAGCGCTCATGCCTGGTGGTGCCGGCACGTTTCTGGGCAAATCCGGGCATCAGATAATTGTTGCTAGGGAGTTACCAGCCACTTTCCCAGGGCGGATGCCTCGTCTTTGACCGGTTGGCTGAACTCAGGCACAGGAGCCCCCACAGGCATATTGCAGGCACGGATGACCCTGGCTTCGAGGCCTCTGCGGTTAAGCCATGCGGTGAGTTGCTCTGCAAGCTCTGTGTGATGTTCCTCACCTGCGCCTTGTGTTATCGCCACCACTACCTTTTTGCCTGCAGGCAGCCGGTTTTCCCGGTCTGGGCCCGTAAAGCCGTACATCCTGTCCAAGAGCAGCTTGAGCTGGCCGCTCACATGGCCCATGTAAACAGGGGTTCCGATGACCCACGCTTGGCTCGCCAGCATCACGTCCAGCACAAAGGCAAGCGAGTCTTTGCGGACGCAGGATTTTACATTGGGCTCTTTACAAGCGAGACATGACTGGCATCCGGAATAGGACATATCGTTAAGGTTACACCACATTGCGTTCACGTCTGAAGCATGTGTCTTAGCAGATTCAATGACCAGTTTCATGAGACTTGCTGTATTTCTGGCGGGTCTTGGGCTGCCAGAAATAGCTAAGATGTTCATTTACATACCTCCGTATCTGTGAATGCTGAAGTCTAAGGTGATACACACAGGCACCTATTGCTTGCTGGTGTCGTGTGTAGCACCTTACGCAATTCTAAATCGCCGCGCACAATTCCTGCTTAGATCAATCGGAACAGGCAGGAAAGGTTTAAATGGGCGCTACACGGCGTTTGTGAGTTTAGATGCTGCTTCAGCATCCAATATCACCGTAACATCCGGATGAAATTGAAGGATAGACGCAGGAAGTGATGGGGTAACCGGGCCTTCAAGGGCTGCACTTATAGCCCGGGCTTTCGCCTTTCCGCTGGCAAGTAAGAGTATTCTCCGGCACCGCATGATGCTGCCTATGCCGATAGTAATGGAATACCTGGGTACTTGGTCGATTCTCTCAAAGAACCTTGCATTGGCCTGTACGGTGCTTTCATCAAGTTTGGTTACGTGGGTAGTCGCGGGAAAACGGTCAGAAGGCTCATTGAACCCTATGTGGCCGTTGTTTCCCAACCCTAGCACCATTAGGTCGATGCCTCCGGCGTTGCGGATCTTGTCTTCGTAGTGAATGCAT
This sequence comes from Bacillota bacterium, assembly GCA_012841065.1. Lineage (GTDB taxonomy): Bacteria > Bacillota > Sulfobacillia > Fermentithermobacillales > Fermentithermobacillaceae > DTU015. The sequence goes on along the minus strand of DUVI01000006.1, from coordinate 6,668 downwards.
TCCTGTTCCAAGTCTTCCGCAGTACCGTCGGGGATGTTCACGTTGTGCTCTTGGACGTCTATGTGTTTAAAGAAGTTCTCGTACATGTAATATCTGTAACTGTTGCTGTGGTGAGGTTCCAGTCCTACGTATTCGTCAAGGTTGAAAGTGGTAACGTCTTTGAAAGACAGGTTGCTCCCCCGGTGCATTTCGATCAGGTTGCGGTACATGCCCAGAGGAGTTCCGCCTGTCGGGAGCCCCAAGACTGCCTTGGGATTTTGTCTTACCCATTGAGCTACATGGTTTGCAGCCAATTTACTCATTTCATCGTAATCGGCGGCTACTATAATCTTCATACCTGTTCACCTCCGCTTTATGGTCCCGGACACCCGGAAATATTCCTATCCTATTCGCTGTAAAGCTTATATATCCTGCATCCGGTATTATAGTGGAGACAAGAGGTGATACATAAATTCTCATAAATTTGCTGCTGACTGAATGCCCGCTCCTCCGTTGCTTTTGGCAAGATACATAGCTTTATCTGCCATGCGTATCGTATCGAACACGGTATCGCCGTGCTCAGGCATTGTCGTAAATTTGAACCCTCTTCAGGCGATAAAAGAACCCAGGTTGATTCAACCTGGGTTCTTTATGTTCTATCCTTCTACTCCTGCAAACCGTTTACGGTGGGTTTCCACTTCGTCCGGGTCCAACCGTCTGAACAGGATAGGGGGTACCTCAAAAGGTCTGCCCCCCTCAAGGGCCGTTAGATCAAGAGCATCATCGAGCCCGGCTTTGCGCTCCCACGCAGTCATACCCAGGGCATCAAACAGGGCTTCAGAAGTGAAAGGTATGAGCGGCGACGAAGCAATGGCGTATGTCCGGATAAGGTTAATACAGGTGCGGAGCACCAAAGCAGCTTCGGCCGGGTCATCTTTGAGCAGGTTCCAGGGCGCACGGGCGTCGATGTATACGTTGCCGTGAGTCCACAGTTTCTTGAGAGCGAGGGCAGCCTTTCTGAACTCAAAATTCCGCAAAGCGGTCCTGTATTCTTCAATGCTTTCCTTGCATTGTGCTAGCAGCTTATCTTCATGTTCGCCCCACCGGCCTCCCTCGGGAATTGTAGTTCCCAGCCTGGATGCTACAAGTTTGAGGGTTCGGTTGACAAAATTGCCAAGGGTACCTGCTAAATCCTTGTTAACCACAGAGGCAAACAGATCCCAGGTAAAGTCCGAATCGTCAGTCTCTGGAGCGATGGACATCAGGAAGTATCTCCAGTAGTCAGGCGGCAGGATATCCAACGCATCATCCATAAACACGCCTCGGCCCTGGCTGGTGGAGAACTTGCCTCCATAGTAGTTGAGCCAGTTGAACCCCTTAATGTAGTCGGCCATGGTCCAGGGCTCCCTTGTGCCGAGTATGGTCGCCGGCCACACAATCGTGTGGAAGGGGAGGTTATCCTTTGCCATGAACTGGGCGTAGTATACGTCGCCTGCATCGTACCACCATGACCTCCAGTCCCGGTTAGCGGGATCTTGGTCTGCCCATTCCTTGGTGGCGCCTACATACTCGATTGGTGCGTCGAACCATACGTAGAACACCTTGTTTTCATAGCCTTCCCGGGGAACGGGTACTCCCCATGAAAGGTCCCTGGTGATGCATCGGGGTTGTAAGCCTTCGTTTAGCCACTTCATGGCTACAGAGTACGTAAGCTTGGGCCAGTGGGTGTTGGATTTCACCCAGTTCTCGATTTCAGAGCTCAAGGTGTCCAGTTTCAAGAATAAGTGTTTGGACGTGCGTAATTCCAGGTTGCGGCTGCCTGACACGGCAGATCTGGGCTCGACCAGTTCCGACGGGTTGAGCAAACTGGCACAGCTCTCGCACTGGTCGCCTCTGGCCCGGTCGTAGCCGCACTTCGGGCACGTTCCTATAACATACCTGTCGGGGAGAAAACGTTCGTCATCCAAGGAGTATATTTGTTGTATGCCGCGCTCCTCGATAAAGCCGTGCTTGTCGAGCATCCGGTAGAAATGCTGTGTGAGTTCATGGTTTTGCGGTGAGGAACTGCGGCCGAAATAGTCAAAAGACAACCCGAAGCGCATGTATACATCCTTTTGTCTTTGATGCTGGATATCGCAGTAAGTCTTGACATCTAAACCTTCTTCCAAGGCTGCGATTTCTGCCGGGGTGCCGTGTTCATCGGTCGCACATATGAAAAGCACTTCTTCGCCTTCGAGCCGTAGAAACCTTGCGTATACGTCAGCGGGGAGCATGGAACCCACCAGGTTTCCCAGATGCTTCATGCCGTTTATGTATGGTAATGCGCTTGTGATCAGATAACGGGTCATCTTATACACCTCTCAAAATTGACGGAATACATTACATGGCTTTAGTAATGGTTTCTATAATGATATTCTTGCCGTTATGCGGTGTCAAAGCCAACCTGGCGCAGGGTTTCGCAGGCTTAGTCTAGTTGAATCCGTATGATTGTGTAGGCGTTGATGGTCTACTGTAAACAAAGGCAGTCGTGTGGTCGATTCGCGACCAGGGGAACACCGGCTCTGGTTTGCGGGATGAGGGGTGGTCAATTCCTGGTGCTAGACTAAAGCGAATATTTTGCCTTTGGCTGAAGGTTATATGGATGGCCGCGGAGAAGTATAGGACCGGCAACTACGCAAAACTGCGTCTACACGTACCGCTTTGTTGTGTCCGCAAGATCAAGGTGGGGGAGATGACGGCAATGGAAAGCAATTCCCTCAATATAGATGAGATGCGCCGTTATATTGAAAATGCTATCAAGTGGGCAGCAGACCGGCTGGGTTCAGAGGAGTACCGATTTAGATGCCTCGCCTTCGTTGAAGACGCATATGAGATGAGCAACAACGTCGAGATTCTTGGTGGGGATACCGCAAAGGAATCGGCCGATATGTATGGTGTAACAATGCAAGAAGGTGTTCCTCCCGCAGGTGTGTTTGTGTTTTATGATTGTTGGGGCACGCTCAAAGGCCGCCACAAGAATTGGGGGCATGTTGGTTTGTCTACAGGTGATGGTAATGTGATACATGCTTGGGATAAGGTGAGGATGGATAATTACCTGGAGGTAGAAAAACTTGTGCCTGCCCCAGGCTGGACCAAACCAAAATATATAGGATGGGCGCCGGGTGAACGGATCTTTCAGGGGTACAGGAAGCTTCACTGACGTACAACGGGGACGTCAAACGGATTGGAAGAGGCACGGCCTTGAAATCAGTCAGACCTACCGCCGCATTCCGAATCCAAACTTCAAGGCTCGTTTCAGCGAACTCTCAAAAGCCAGGAGCCCCGCCACTAGCAGTATTGATGATTGTAATGGCAACATACTTAGGGGTGTGCCCAAGTTACCGCCTGCCTCCAGCCGTTTCAGAACCTCAATGCCGAGGAAAAGAGGTAACCATGGCGAGATGGCTCGCAAAGGAGCCGGCAGTTGGTGGACTGGGACGACCGCTTCACTCACAAATGAGCAGATAGGATGTCTGGCCTTGACCAAACCGGAACTGGACTTCACATATTCTACTTCAGAAAGAGTAACTTCTACCTTTAAGCTCCGATAGCAATCCACGAGAGTCCATTTGCCGTGCATGCCCGCAGGTGGTATAATACAAAACGTGTCGGGGCGTAGCGCAGCTTGGTAGCGCGCATGGTTCGGGACCATGAGGTCGCTGGTTCAAATCCAGTCGCCCCGACCATATTATTTTAGCAGGCATCCTGCACGACTCGAAGTAACTTGTCGAACGAACTTCACGGCTGCCTCATGCGGTCCTGTCTGAGAACCCTCCCAGCCTTTTGGCACCTACAACAAGGAGGCCAATCGGATTGGCAAAGAGAGCAAAGAGACAGATCCTTCAAATCCGTCCCAGGAGGATGTCCTGGGACGGATGCCATGGAGATGTATCTACGGTTTCGTGCGGCCGAGGGACTGAGGAATAAAGACGATGTACGGTTCACTTTTAAGGACGGAACTTAGATTCAGGCATAACACGTACTGAGTGATATTGAGCGGAGTATAGTAGACGCCTTGATGCTTGCGCCTGCATTGCCTCAATGTCCTCGATCGATTGCTCAAAGATATGTCCGAGAATGGTGACACTTACTTCCGATTGAAAGTCATAACGAGTCAGTGTTGATTTGAGGGTTGCCCGATTTATCTTGGTGGATCTACGTCATCTTGAGTGTCTCCGGTTCATCTTGGTGGTCCACGGAGTCCTCTTGGTCGCTTTGGCCCTTGAGCAGCACCGAATATCAGTCGTTTTCCCCAAATCATCTGTTGCGATCCTCCTTTCGTCTTGTGAAGCCCCGTCAGGACTGTAACCAACTCGCTCGCGAGTAGTGTTTACAGTCCGATTTCCAGCAAGCCTTGCGCCGCTGTCACCGTGTAGGTTCGTATCAAGAGTACACCGGACACAAATAGCCCGGACACCTAGACTTATGCCGTCCAGGCCAAGGTGCCAGAGAATCATGGCCAGTCGTCCGGCTCCAGCCAAGGGAAGGCTGACAGCTGTTCCCTTGCGTTCACCACAAAGCCTTGTGCTATGGCCTGTCGTCCCAAAGGTCCATGGGCAGGGATCATCGGGGAAGAGAGAAGGCTGGCCTTGTTCGTGCTGCCCGGCGAGCTTCGGTGTCTTCTTTGACTGTCTTTCAGGTGCGACGTTATCTGGTGTTCCGGACTGTCCCGGAGACTGGCGAAACTCGCCGGCGCCGCAAGCCGGATTGTTGGCTGCAAGACAGCCACCTTGGTTAGCAGGTCGTGAAGGCACGCTATTACTTCTGCAAACCCTTTTTGTCGACGAGCGAAGGATTGCCACGGACAAGGAAGGATCTCGACAGACACGGGACGAAATACTAGCCAATGACGCCAGCAGGCGCAACAACACAATCCGAAATCCGTGATAACGTTTCAGTGCCGTAAATTCACCCGACCGCAGATACACATATCACCACTGCTTTCAGCTGGGAGCCTTCCCGCTAATCCTCTCAGGCCAAAGCTGAAGGGGTCAGAGTGAAAGGCAGGTCTGTTGGGAGATGAGCGCATGTGGAATGAATCGACTGGAGCTGTAACTCGTGCCTATGATAGATGGAGAGTGACTCGCCGCAGACTGGAAGCATTCTTGAAAAACGCTCTGAAGTTCGCGAAACTGGGCTATGATTTGCTGTGGGATGAGTTGAGCCATCAACCAGTTGGAGAAGACCCGCCCGATATAGCTGATGAGTTTGATAAAGCAGTTGACGGACTTTGGCCATATGAGTTCGAACAACTACTGCTAAGCGCTGTGTTGCGTGACGCGGTTTCAGTGTTCGAGTATTATCTGGAACAGGCGGCAGAGGAAGTCCTTTCGGCACATGGATGTACCTTCCCCAGACGCGACCCCCAGGAGTCTCCGAAATGGGGGGAACTAAGAGACTTCTGCTTGCACTATCTGGGGGTTGATATCTCGACTGATGAGGTATGCGTTATCCGTCAGCTCCGGCATATCCTCACGCATCAGCAGGGAGAACTGCGTACCGAGAAGACACGTTCAGTTTACTCGGAAGGACCCGAAACACCAGGGCACACGGTCAAACTCAATCCTGAGGATGTACTTAGTTACGTTGATGTTCTTGGCGAGGTAATCCGCTCGGTCGACCGCGTGGCGTACGAGTTCTCATGGGGTGGCCGGCGCCTGGATTGCTTTTAGAGCAGGCAAAGGACCTCAACAAGCGTCAGGAGACCTAAATTGCCGTTATAGTCTTTGTCTGGAAAACATCCCTCGCAGGCTCATGGCCTCTCCTCTATACCAATGTTAGTGACCGAGACCTATTCGGTCACGAGCTGTCGTACGAGTCAGCCCTTGCGCTGCAACATCTTATCATCCACCATTCATATCCATGGGCGTTTGCAAGAGACCCAGTACAAGGCATTGAGCTAATCAAGCCCCGCTGCGTCGACGCAGAGGCCCTATGCTATGTGGTTGGGGCGTGGCGGCGCTTGTGTAAAACCGAAGCGAGATGGTTCTGACGTTTCCTACGGCAGTGAGCCTACTTAATAGGTTAAGACCGTGCCGCTCACGAACGTTCCCCATTGGTCCAATCTTCCATATGTGGTACACTATATCTGGGCTTGGATGGTTCTCTGTATCTGATTGGATCTTATTTGAGAAGATCCAATCGAGTTCCAGAGCGAAACATCCATACCGTATCATGAGGTGCTGCGAGGCTGAAAGCTGGTTTTTCACGGGACCGCCAAAGAGATCTACCTGCGGAAATATCGTGAAGGGACGGCGTGAGGCTGGGTCGCATAATTCGGGACCAGGAGGTCAGGGCCAGCCAGGCATGCGTTCCCATGATGCAGGATTTGGCACTATTCGTGCTGAAATCCCTATTTGCGTGAGACTGCGTCAACCTCCCCTATAGTACGTGCCAGCGGTGTGCGAACGTTCGTTTCCGACACCGTGTGACGGGGTGGGTGCGATAGCATGGCAAGTGAGTCGACCAGCGTAGCAGCTGGGCACAGAACCAACAGCATAGGTGCAAGTGCTCGGTATTATTTCTTGCTCTCTGAGCTGTTTGCTTGTATTGGAGCGATGGGGGTCTTAGGAGATGATCAATGGCAATCTGAACTGGATAACGAATTTCATCTGGGGAATCGCAGATGACGTCTTGCGTGATCTATATGT
>DUVI01000048.1 GCA_012841065.1 Bacillota bacterium | reverse complement strand
CTGTCGGTGAAGGCCGGAGAGATTTACGGTTTTCTAGGTCCCAACGGCTCAGGCAAGACCACTACCATCAGGATGCTCACAGGCCTGCTTGACGCCACAGAAGGAGAAGCCTTCATATGCGGGTACAATATTGCAACCCAAGCTTCTCAGGCCAAGTCTTTGCTCGCCTATGTGCCCGACCAGCCGAAACTCTACGGTAAGCTATCTGCCCGGGAGTTTCTGGCACTGATTGCAGCACTGTACCGTATACCCAAGGAAGTTGCTCAAGAGCGCGCAGAACAGCTCCTGCACTTGTTCGGGTTGTCCGAGCGGGCTGATGACCTTCTGGAAGGTTACTCCCATGGTATGAGGCAGAAGGTCGTAGTGGCGTCAGCTTTGCTGCACCAGCCTAGAGTCATCCTCCTGGATGAGCCGACTGTAGGGCTGGACCCCGCTAGCGCCCGGCTCCTCAAAGATGTGCTTCAGCAATTGGCTGCGCAAGGGGCTGCTGTGTTTGTATCAACCCATATATTGGAGATTGCCGAACGGCTGTGTCACCGGGTAGGCATCCTTAAGCAAGGCAGATTGATTGCTGAAGGCAGCACCGACGAGTTGCGCCAGCTGACAGGCAGTGCCGGTGAAAGCTTGGAGGATATCTTCCTAGAACTGACCGGCACAGATGAAACTGCGGAAATCATTAAGAGCCTAGAGGAGGCGAATGACCAGTGAGGATGATCATACCACCTCCCTTAGATGAGCCGCCTCCACCGCAGCCGTTTCTGAGCGATTTCTCACAATTGCTGAAAGCTCACTGGCGCGTTACCTTCAACAAGATCCGTCGCTGGCCGATCAGCCTCTGGATTGTGTTCATCGCATCGGTCCTTGGACTGGGTGGGTTGTTTGTTTACCTTGGCGTCTTGGCATTCAGGACGCTGCTGTCTGTCGGCCCTCAGCTGGGCGGCGGCATCTTGTCAGTTGTATTTCTGGGAAGTGTTATCACCCAGGTTTTCTTCGGCATACCGTCTGCCTTTGTGACATTGTATATGTCGGAGGACTTGGAGATATTGTTTGCTTCTCCCGTGTCCATCCGGGCGGTTTTCGCCGTCAAGTCACTGGTGATTGCCATAGGCAACTTTTTACCGGTGCTGTTTCTCGTGATTCTGCCTAGTATCTTCTACGGCCTCTTGTTCAAGGCAGGGGTTGTGTTCTATTTGGTCCTGCTGCTGGTGATGATCGGCATGTGGCTTCTGGGGACAGCATTAGCAGTGTTTCTGAATCTGTTCATTATGCGAATAGTGCCCCCCCACAGAAGTAAAGAAGCGGTTGGAGTTATCGGAGTAGTTGCCGGTATTGTCATAGCAATGCTTTTCCAGATCCCCAATATCATGTTGCAAACCGAAGGGCAGTTTGATTTTGCCGATTTTCTTGCAAGCAACGAGAGCATGTTCCAGACATCGTTGTTCTTCCCCTGGGGCTGGGGTTCCCGGGCGTTGGTTAACGGTATTACCGGGAACATGGGTTCAGCGTTTGGCTGGAGCGCACTGCTCATGGTATTGGCTGTCTGTACGTTTGCGGTGTCTTTCACCCTTCTGGAGCAGGGCTTCCGCCGCGGATGGGTTTCAATCACCCAACCTCCTGCAAGGCAACGGAAGAAAAAGCAACAGCCGGCTACTGGAGCCCCTGCACGGAGGACGGCTATATTCTTGCCTGTAGAGGCGGAGGAAAACACCGCGCCGGCTTCTGTATGGCAAGGCATGTGGGCTATTGCCAAGAAGGATCTGCTTTACATGAAGAGGGATACACGTGAATGGTTAGGCTATCTGACTCCGCTGATATTGATGGCTTTTTTCGTCGGCCAGTATCTCTTTCTGCGAAACGAGTCAACCCTTGGCTCCTTGACAGCTGTTTGGTTCATGTATACGCTGATGTTCAGCGGCAACATGGCGCTGCAGTCCTTCGGACGCGAAGGTGAAGCTGAGTGGGTCTTGAGAAGCGTTCCACTGGCTGGCGCCCAGGTAGTATGGGGGAAACTGATTGCTTGTGTCATCCCGACCCTTTTCCTGATGGAAGCGCTCTTGGTAGGTACGGCTGCAGCTATCGGGCTCCCGGCGCGTGTTACATTCATGATGGCCGTGGGCGCGGTGTTCTTGACGCTGGGCTCAAGTTCTATCGGCTTGTTTTACTCAGCAACGAGCGCCCGCTACAATCCGGACAATCCACAGCAGAAGGTAGCTCCGGGGGCATCATTGATCATGTATCTTATCAATTTGCTCTTTATGCTGCTTTTGGTTTTCGGTCTTCTCTACGTAATGCCACCTGAGGAACTTGTTGCGGCTGTGCCTTACCTGTCCCAGATTTCTCCGCGGGGCGGATTTTCAAGAGCACTGCTCGCCTTTGCGGTGTTTGTCGCCAAACCTCTTCTTTGGAGTAAGCCTCTCCGGATTCTTGCAGGCGTTCTTGTGACCGGAGGCATTTGGGCAGTGTTCTTCTTTGGTTTTTTGGCAGCTACAGTCAGGCAAGCTAGGAAAGGTATTCATATTGAACCTTTGGTCATCCAGAAGAGAGCCCGCTCACGCAGAAAACGTAAGCAGGAGAAGTCGTAGCGGAGCAGGGTGGAGTTTGGTTGTTTGGGGTTAGGGGGCCGTTTGGCCCCTGGTTTTTGGCTGGTGTGTTCGACATTGCTGGTTTTTCGGTAGATTGGTGCACTCTGCACACCAGTTCTCTGCCTTTCAGAGTGAACAGCGGTCGGAATGGTGCATACAGTGCACCATTCCGATTATCCATCTTATGATTTCCGTTTGGATTGGTGCATATGATGCACCAATCTTCCGCGTTTTGGCGCCGGATACCTGCAAAATGGTGCATCATATGCACCATTCCATCTGATCTTGGTATCGGTCTTGGCTAAGATGGTGTATCACGTGCACCAATTCACCTCGTTTTGGCTTCGGCTATTGCCAGAATGGTGTACCTGATGCACCAAAGCGTCCTATTTCGGTGCCGATTCTTAGAAAAATGGCGTCCCTGGTGCACCAATCCGTTCCGTTTCCACGCCCATTCCGAGAAAAATGGTGCACCCGGTGCACCAATCCATGCCGGATTCATGCCCGTTTTCACGAAAATGGCGCACCACATGCACCATTCCGAGAGATCTATTTGCACTTACCGACTGAAATGGCGCACCAGATGCACCAATCCATGCCGGATTCATGCCCGTTTTCACAAAAATGGCGCACCACATGCACCATTCCGGGAGATCTATTTGCACTTACCGACTGAAATGGCGCACCACATGCACCATTCCGGGAGATCTATTTGCACTTACCGACTGAAATGGTGCACCCGGTGCGCCAGTACGATATCGCCGGCATGAGGAAACACGCGACCGATATATACCTTGCGCAAATGGGTGTCAGCCGGGCAGTCTCGTCTGATTGGCTGGCTGTAACCTGTACCGCAAGGCTCTCCGAACTAAGCGATGAACAGGGAGAAGAGCGGCATGCTATCCTGGCTTACCTCTCCGCGCATGGATTGGCGTAGCCTATCTGACAACATGCCGCCTGCTCCGCTGCACCTCATCAGACAGCACTTCATGAGAAAGCGTATTACTTAACTACTACTGCTGTCCCCGAGGCGGTAACCATACGCATGCTGTTGTTTGAGCCAAATATCTCGTAGTCAATATCTACCCCTACCACTGCATTGGCACCCATAGCAGCGGCCCGCTGTTTCATCTCTTCCAAAGCATCTTCCCGGGCGTACATGAGCTCTCCTTCGTAAGACCTGGAACGGCCACCGAAAAGATCAGAAAGACTAGCAGCGATATTCTTGAGGAAATCTACACCAGAGATGACCTCGCCGAACACGATCCCTTTGTACTCTACAATCCGCTTGCCTTCCACTCCAGGCGTTGCAGTTACTATCATCCTGTTACTCTCCAATCTGGACGTCCGGGCGGGTGCCCGTAAGACGTATGGTCCTCAAAATACACGGTAGCCCGCTTTATTAGGTATCGCAAAACCTTGTTCAGTACGCCGGCCCGAATCACTCCTGAACATTATTAATCCTTCAGTGCGTGCTTGGTATCACAAACAACTTAGTATAGCAAGCAATTACTATCCGAGCAGTTGATTACCATACGAGAGGCAATGGTTTCTCGATCTTGATATCAAACACACCCTGATCAGTAAGAACAAACCTCCTGGGATGGCACGTCAAGTACGCAAAAGTCAGCACGTCCACAGGCTTGGATTCCATGGTCTTAGCCAGGTCGGGAGGTATTTGAGACATTGCAGCGCCGCCCCTGGCTTTTTCGCCCTCACCTGCATGTGCTTCTGTTGCCGCGCTTTCTCGCAAACACGCTGCCGCTTTCTCAACCGCCCTGCTTAGTTCAGCCACTTCTTTCGGTGGTGCATCAGACATCAGTCCGAATATAGGCAAGGGCAGCTCGGCGAGGATACGGCCGTTTTCCACGACTACGATCCCGCCTTGGATCTCAGCGACCCTGTTGACCGCCACAGCCATGTCGTGATCATTGGCCCCTACAACCGAGATGTTGTGGCTGTCGTGCAGCACGCTCATAGCTACGGCACCTCTCTGAAAGCCCCAGCGCCAGAAACCGAGCCCGATGTTGCCGGTGCCCCGGTGTCTTTCCACGATTGCCACCTTATTGACTCCTGTTCCCGGGACTGGTTCCACAAACCCATTACGGACAGGCAGTTTGCACGTGATTGCCTCCAAATCGTCTGAGAAGTAGAAGGGGGGGATTACCAGGGCATATACCCAAACACGTTCTTGCCCTCTGCTGCAGGTGATTTCGACGGGTGCACCCACCTTGAAATCATCAGCCGTAACCTTCCTCTGAAGCCTCACGGTATTCAGCGCGTAACCCGGAGCATGCCTGCTCGGCTGGCCTGGGCCTTCCAAGGGAATGAGGAGTTTGCCGTTGCGGGCCACCTCTTTTCCGTTGGCGAACACACGCTCAATGACCACCTTTTCCAGGTCGCTGACAACCAGGATATCCGCATACCTGCCAGGTGCGATCCCGCCGATGTCACGGTCCAGCCGCCAGTGGCGGGCGTTGTTTATGGTTGCCATCTGATACGCCCTGACTGGAGGGATACCAAGCTCGATAGCCAGGCGGACTTCATGGTCAAGGCTGCCCAGCTCCAGCAGTTTCTCCACCGGCCTGTCGTCCACGGCAAGGCCTATCCGGCTCCAGTCAACCCGGCTTTCCAGCAGTTTTTCAATGGTCTTGGTTTCCCGTTCGGCTTTGAGCTGGATGGTAAATCCCTGCCTGAGCATCTCCAAAGCTTGTTCAGGCGTGTTAGGGCTGTGGGTTGATTGGACTCCGGCTGAGGCGTAGGCAGCCAGCCGGTTCCCCGAAAAACCGCTGTGGCCTTCGATTGGCTGGCCCGCCGATATCGCTGCCTGGATCAAACTCCACGTCCGGGCGTCGTTTCCGAAAATCCGGGGCGGGTCCATCATTTCGCCAAGGCCGGTGACCCTGTGCCACTCCAGAGCTTGCTTGAATTCATCTCCTCCGATATATCCGCCTGTGGTTTCAACGTTGGTGGGCGGTGTGGCCGAAGGTACCTGTACATACAGTTTCTGGGGGAGTCCCTGGGTGTTCCCAAGAAAGTAGCGTATAGCGTCCAGTCCGCCTGGTGCGCATGCCTCATGGGGATCTTCCACCAGAGAAGTTAGTCCCCTGGGAAGGGTGATTTCGGCGTGGCGCCACGGTGCCAATCTCGAACTTTCAATATGGTAATGGGCATCTACGAAGCCAGGTGTCAGGTACGCACCCTCTACATCAACTATTTCCGTATCAGGCCCTATGCACGGGCTTGCATCGCCCACCAGGGCAATCCGTTCACCTGCAATCGCGATGTCCACATCATCTAGCATTTCCCCTGTGTATACGTTAACCAGCTTGCCGCCCCTGATTACCAAGTCCGCCGGATGTTTCCCCAGGGCTACTTGAACCAGGTGCTGCCTCTGGCGGATCTCAGCTGCCGAAGGGGACTGGGCTGCGGCTGTCCCTGACTTGCCCCCGAACAGTTCATTTGGCGAGTTAGCGGGGTTCACTTTCATTGTCATCGGGTCCTCCCTTGTATGTGTATATGGAATATCTGCAACAGCGTGTCTATTCACCCTTCTATACACCTTGCTGCTATCTTTATTGGTGGTGTTGTTTCTCCCCAATAGGATGCCAAAAACATTCTTGATGTGCCAATGAGAACCCTTCGAAAAACCGTATTATTATCGAGTCAGAAATTTGCCTCAAGAGCTGTATATTTTACCGCTTTACCCTGGAGGAAAACCGGCGAAAGCCCTTGAAATCACCATAAACGCAATGTAGGGAGTGTATCTGTATGATAAGAAGGACGCTCGAGTTGGTCCAAGAGGAGTTCAGGGCACAGGAAGCATTCAACGACGTTGCCCGGATAGCTTCTTTTCACAGACAGCAGATAAGCCCTGGGATAAATGATGCAGGGCGTTTCATCTATTCGTACCTTTCCGACGCAGGTATCCAGTGCGAACTGTTGGAGTTCCCTGCTAAGAAGGGTGTCACATGGTGGTCTCAGGAGAGTTTCCAGGAGTGGAAGGCTAACGACGCTCAACTTGTGCTCTTGGAAGATGGCAAGAGGGAGACTCTGTGCGCTTTCAGTGAGTTCAAGACGTCTCTGATTCAGCGGAGTGCCGCCACACCCCCTGAAGGTATCAAGACCACCATGGTCCATGTGGAAAACGGGGAGGACCCCAAGTCGTATGAAGATGTAGATGTTGCAGGCAAACTGGTGTTCACAAGGGGCGACGTAGCACGCATCGCAAAGGTAGCGGTTGATAAGTTCGGCGCTGCAGGCATCGTATTGGACAATATGCGGGAACTGCCGCTTGTGAGAGACAGGTTTGATCTCCCTGACGCCCGCCAGTATCAATCGTTCTGGCCTGCAGACGGCAGTACACACAAGGCTTTCGGTTTCATGGTAAGCCCAAGGCAAGGTGAAGCCCTCCGGAAGCGGTTTGCAAAGCAAAAGGAGCTTTCAGTCTGGGCCATGGTGGGTACAGAGTTCTCAGACGGTGTCTGGGTGATTCCCACCGCGGTAATCCCGGGCGAATCCCACGAGGAAGTGGTGGCGGTGGCACACCTTTGCCACCCTGAGCAGTCAGCCAACGATAATGCTTCAGGCTGCGGGACGCTCATGGAAACTGCCAGAACCTTGTGGCACCTCATCCAAGAGGGCAGACTCAAGAAGCCAAAGCAGTCAATCCGTTTCCTGTGGGTTCCGGAGATGACAGGGTCGTACGCGTTCCTGGCGGCCAATGAAGACCGGTTGCCGGACATCGTGGCAGCCATAAACCTCGATATGGTAGGTGAAAACCAGGAGCTTTGCGGGAGTACATTTATTGTTGAAAGGCCAATATGTGCGCTTCCCGGGTTTGGTGGGGATCTGGCTGCTGCTATCCTAGGCCTCATGATCAAGGAAGTTGGAAATCTGGCCGGAACCGGTTTCTACTCAACCTTCAGGTGGACTGTCAGCCCATATTCAGGCGGGAGCGATCATGGTATCTGGGGAGATCCCAGCGTGGGGATCACGTGTCCCATGCTAATCCAATGGCCCGACAAGTTCTATCACACCAGTGAAGATACCATCGACAAAGTAGACCCTCGTTCGTTGAAGATAGCCGGCGTGCTGACCGGAACCTACCTTTACACTGCTGCTTATGCGACTCCTGGTGATGCTGCGGTTGTGGCCGGGGAAGCTGCAGCCAGATTTGCAGGCGAGGCGGATGGCCAGCTGTCAGTTCTGATAGACCAAGCCCGGAAGCAGCTTGCCAAGGCGTCAGGCGAAGCAGAAGTCAAAGAAGCACTTGCCAAAGCCCGGAGGTCCGTCGAACTAAGGATCGGTTTCCTTGTTGACCGGAAGAAGCTGGACATCTCAAGTCTCAAGAGACTCGTTCCCGAGTCGTCCATGTTGGCAGAGGCACAGACCGAAGCTAAGCGCGTAGTCGAAGAATCGGGCAAGTTCCTCCTGGCCAAAGCCCTGAGGGAACTGGCGGTTGTAGCCGGTTTAGGTGATGTGTCTCAGCTGCCGCCGGCATGGCAACCGGAACAAGATGAGGCGTACAAGAAAGCCAAGAGCATAATCCCCAAGCGGGTGTTCCGCGGGCCGTTTTCGACCATATGCAAAGAGGTACCTGCGGGGTTTGACGAGCGGGTTAAGGCGCTCTGGGAGAAGTACGGTGATAGGGGGCTGCCAGGCGGTCAGCTGGAATACTGGGCGGACGGAAGGAAAACCCTGCTTGACATTGCCCTGCTTATCGAAAGCGAGACAGGGTTCTACAATGTGGATGCGCTTGTGGAGTATTACGGCCTCTTGGTCGAGCGGGGCGTGTTTGAGGCATAGTGTCTTGAGGGGCACGGTACCTGTTGGAGCGGGAGGTTTCTAACAGGGACGCGATGGCGAACATGTAGACACAGGTGGATATTTGGGCCTTGCCGGAGGCTGTTCCATGCGGTGCTGTGTGGCACCGGACGCGGAGTTCAGCGTGGAAGTGATCTACGGCAAGGCTTTTGTATGCCCGGAATTATCGGGCTATTGAAAGGCCCATCAGAACTCTCACGCCGGAAGGCTAGACACATCCAACCTTGAGTACATCGCATGTCCAATGCTCATTTCTCAATTGAAATCCCCAAAGCTTCGGCAATCTCTTTTTCTGTAATATTAAGTCCGCTGCTGGGGACAATCACGCTTTCCGCCAATCTGCTTTTCCTGGACAGTAGTTGGTCCAGGACCTCTTCTGCAGTCCGCCCTGTGTCAGCAGTGCATATGGGAATGTGGACGAATACAGGTTTTGTCTGACCAATGCGATGAATGCGATCTGTGGCTTGGTTTTCCACTGCAGGATTCCACCAACGGGTATAGTGAATTACATGGTTGGCTCCAGTGATGGTCAACCCGGTACCTGCCGCCCGTGGAGATAGAATCATTGCACTAAAACCCCTTTTTTGGTTGAAAGATTCGACCAACTCAAGCCGGTTGACTGATTCTCCGTTGATTACAGTGGGCATAAACCCAAACTCATTAAGTATGACTCTTGCCAAGATCCTCTGCATTGCCCTCCGGTCAGTAAATATCAAGCATTTCTCGCCCGACTTCCGGATGTCATGGAGCAGGTCTAAGGTGTGAACCAATTTAGGACAGGAGTGTTTCAGATCCGTGGGAGATGCGGTATCAGCCTGTTGTGTTTCAAGAAATGGGTGAGCACAAACATTCAACAACCTTCTGATGGCAGCGAGCACTTGTCCTCGTTGTCGGTTGCCTCTTTGGATTTCTGCGATGATGCTGCGGTACAGCTGCTCCTGCAACTTGCCCAATGGTATGTGGGTGCGCTCCTCCTTCTTAGGAGGCAGATCCTTGAGAATCTCCTTTTTGGTTCTACGCTTGTACACAAGGTACAAGCGGGCAATGAGTTCCCGCTCTACATCTTGCCGTATAGTCTCTGATGGATGCAGGGACAAAGGACGCTCAAACCAGTTGCGGAACTCATTGTAGCTTCCCAACAGGCCTGGTTGCACATAATCTACGATAGACCACAAATCTCCCAGACTGTTTTCCACCGGTGTGCCGGTAAGAGCCAATCGCAGTCTTGCCTTTAACGCTTTGCAGACCCGTGCAGCTGCTGTCGTGAAGTTTTTGATCCTCTGTGCTTCATCGCAAACACACATGCTCCAGTCTACTTGTCCCAGAATAAGTTCATCCCGCACTAGGGTTTCGTAGGTTGCCACAACTACGTCGTAGAGCCCGAATAGCTCAGCTGCGCGGATGCGATTAGGCCCTGTATGTTCATACACTTTGGCTTGCGGTAAGAAACGTGCTATTTCAGATTTCCAGTTGTCAACCAGAGTCTTTGGACATATGACAAGTGCAGGGCTCAGAGCTTCCTGTTCAAACAGCAGTGCCATGAAAGCAATGACTTGGATTGTTTTGCCCAGCCCCATTTCATCTGCGAGGAGTCCTCCAACGGGTATGCCGTAGATCCGTTGCAGCCAAGTATACCCTTCAGCCTGATGATCGTAGAGATCTCCTTTGAAGCATCTCGGGAGAGTGTAATCCAGGACAGGACTGGAGTCGTCCAGGAGCTCCCGGGCCAGACGGGAGAACTCGCTGTCGTATTCGAGAGCATCAATATTAGTGTATATTTCGAGTATATATCTTAGGTGCGCCTCGGATACCCTGCCGCCGGGGGCAATACCAGAAGACTTGGAGGCAGCCTCGGAAACCTTGCGGGCATCTTTGGGGATATATATCCATTTGTCTCCGTCGAGGACCCATCCGCCTTCTTGAGGCGCTTTCTCAGCAAGGCCAGCTAACCGGTTTACGTCCATATTGAACTGCTCGTCAGAATCCAGGACGTCATCTGGAAAACCTTCATGACCAGAGGGCTCCTCCTGGCCATACGTGGTGCCATTTACTCGTGATAAGCGTATGCCTGCATCAATCTCAAACCAGCCTTGACCCCGTGGGGTTATTTGAATGTATGGTTTCGCCCTGTAAACTTGTATGTCCAGCCCTTTTACCCGATCGCTGAACTTGTCCAGGTCAATTTCCAGGTCCGATGGCAGAAAAGCAGCCGGATTGTGAATGAACTGTGGAACTGCCGTTCCTTCTATCACCGGATTCTCGAGCAAGTTGTTCAGGTTTCTTTGCAATTCAGGACCGACAAAGACCCTGTAACGGTTGCCTCGGGCATCATAAGTGTAAGAGCGCCCTGTCGTAGCTAGTTTCTCCAAGTCGAATTCTGCAGGAAGGCCTTCAATTTCGGGGATCAGCACTACTTTACTAGGGTTTTCAGCCTTAACGTTTACATCGAAGTTAGTAGGAAACAGATATCTTTCTTTTTGAAGGTATGGGTCTAACCTGGCACCGACGCTTTCAGCCAGGGCTTTGACCTCTGCAACATAAGGAAACTGCTCTTGAATCTCACGCGGCCGTTGCTCTAGGCGGTCAAGCAGTCTGGCAACCTCAGGGAAAACAAGCACATATTGATTTCCGCTGACACGTATCGCATGGCCCCGTCTTCGCCTTGGATCAAGGCGGCCATACCTGGGGTGGGTGATGGACGCGCGGATAGTGAAATCTGTATTGCCGACAGCAAGATATGAATCCAGATATACTTCTACCTTTTCCCGTTCAGGAATATCGAGGATTTCACGGACCTCAGGCTCGAGATCGTCAATCTTATCATAGTCAAGCACATAACAACCTTTCGGTTCCTCTTCAGCCAACATCGAATTCATCCACAACTCTTGGAGTACATACAATTTGGGAAGTTCCTTCTGTAGCAGCAATGCTTGAACTGAAAGAGGCATTTGTGTAACAGGGAACGTGATCGCTTTTCGGGAACCGCCTTGTTCTGAAGAAATAAAGATTTCGAAAGCGACTCCTTTAACGTCGAAATCTCTGACCACGCTTAGCAAGTCGTCAGGGGTTCTTCTCAGGCGGTCAAAGATCAGCGCCGAGCACCTCCTTTGAGCAGCCATGCGATGGTATAGTACCATCTTGACTGCCAATTCCCGTGGTGTATGATGCGAGTCAAAGAATTATAGGGGTCTTTGAGTTGGGATTTGTTTGTTACCGTTTCCTTCTCTGTAGCGTAGTGCTCAAGCTGTGATTCGTAGTAATCCCGAGGGTATACATATGCGGCATTACCCACTTGGGCAAACTCCACAACAGCGATATCCCTGAACACCAGGAAGGCCACGTTATAATCCTTAACTGTAATGCATCTGACTTTGTGCAGGTCATCAGCAAACTGTTTCCAAAACTGAAACCTGTCGCTGTAACCGGCGGCTTCAAAAAACTCGCTCATGATGCGAAAGTTCAACCATCGTCTGAACCGCTCCAGATTCTCAGGGTCTAAACCGTGAACACGCGAAAAAGAGTCATCAGGATGGCCTAAGGACCGATAAATGTGCAGCATAACGTATTCCTGATAGTTGCTTTGAGGGACAGTGGAGAGGTACCGGTTAACAGCTTTCAGGTAGTCCGGTTGGTACTCGGCATTCATGAGACCAAGGGCGTATTGAATGAACTCCTGGTCTTCTAGTTCAAGATACGTTTTGGAGCTGGCTTTCAGCAGGTAATTTTTCAGGAGCTCGACCCCTAAAGGAGAATTCTCCGTTATCCTCAACTTGTCTAGAGAGGTTCTGAATGGTTGTTCTCTGCTTGCCAATAACCCTGCTATTTGTTCCGCTGGCTCTCCAGATGAGATCAGCCTGATCATGTGCGCTGCCTCATTATCCCCGAACCCTGGGACTTCTGTTTTTTCCAAGCCCATAACAACAAACCGCGCTACGTCTTGGTCACGGAAATGATACTGGAACTGTCTCCATGCTATTTCAGCGTACCTGGGTTTCCATCTTTCCTGGATTATGGCAATCGTGTTACGCCTTAGGTCACGGGGGACCTCACAAAACCTGAAACTCAATGTATCAACTTCAGCGACAGTGAGATTCTGGGCCAACTCAATTACTCCTTCTGGAGGAGTCTTGCGAATCATCTCCAACAGGAACTCGAAGTCTGCGGTGTTTTCGATTCTCTCAGTTATCAGGTCCAACGGAGCATCTGGGACTTCGTGCAAGATCTGTTCGGTTACTTCGGCGAGTTTCTTGGGTTTCAGCAGTGGGAACATCCAAGTCATCATATGCCAATCAATTCCTTTATCTGCTGTATTAGTTCATCTTCTTTCAGCCGGAACTTAAACTCCACCCTTCGTGACTTGTCCCAATCAATTACCCCGTTTTCTTCCAAGGGTTGAGAATATGATCGGCCGTTGGCAGTTATCACTTGCTGCATAGCTTCGCGTTCCGGAAAATCCGGGAAGTCTTCACTCAGCACATATCTGACCACGGCGAAAGCCCGCCTTTGGGATAAGTCCAAGTTGTACAGATAAGTGCCAGTCTTGTCTGTGTGTCCTTCGACTATGACCTGGGAGATATAGGGTTGGAACTCAGGCCTTAAGATAATAGACATATATCTCGGAATAAAAGCCCTCAAGTACTCTTTGCCCGATTCTGTGATCTCGGTACTGTCGTGCTCAAAGAACACCCCGCCCTGAAACCTGATAGCTCCTGTATGAGGGTCAACTTCGATAGATATGTGCTCCTGGCTAAACTCCTGTGTAAGAGCGTGGATGATGTGCGCTCTTACGCCGAGCAACTTATCAAGCTCTCCTTGTTTTTCCTCCAGTACTGTTCTGTAGTCTAGCAGAACCAGGGTTAGGAACAGGATGAACATCATCAGGAGCCCTGACAACATATCTGAAAGGGAAATCCAGTATTCAGGTTCTTTGTGTGATTCGTTAACCGGCATAGACATACGTTTCTTGCTGTTTAACATATCTTAACTTCCGACTCCTTCGGAACCTTCTGTAGCCGCTGCATTTACCGCCCATTCCTTTGTCTCGTTGGTTACTGTGCGGACGGTTTCGTTGAGCGTTCTCAGATTACGGCCGATTTGACCCATTTCATCGGGCAAATCCTGAACCGCTTCACTCATGGCGGATACAACAACCCGGAGTCTTTGAACCGACTCGGCGAGGAATTTATCATACTGCTGGAAAGTATACTCCAACCCTTGGGTCAACTCGCGGCCGAAAGCTTGTGAGCCCGCAATCATGTCTTCCTGGATCTGGCGCACTTGACTGAGTGCCCCATCCCAGAACAGCTTCATTTCCCTCAATTGCTCCTGTAACATGGCTATCTGTCGTTCTCTTTCTTGACTCTGCCGTTCATAAACTTCTGCGTAATGAATCGTTTCTTGTTGCAGTGTCTCACTTAGTTTGGCGAAGTCTGAAAACACTGTGGAAAGCAGCTCTATTCCTGTTTCAATCTCTGTCTGAACTTTGATCAAGGTGTGTTCAAACTGCTCCAATAACGTGGCTTGTTTTTCGAGACTCTCGACGAACTTAGAGGATGCCTGAAACGCATCTTGTTGTTCCCTTGCTGCTTGTACGAGACTCTGACTTAGGTTCTGTAAGTCAGTGCTAACCGTACCTTGCCAGTCGGCCATTGATTTCATTTGCTCTGATAATGTTCCTATCTCAGTATCAAAGGCACCCATGAACCCGCTCAAAATCTTGTCGGTGATCTCGTCTATCCCTTCAATATGGCGGTCTGCTGTGAAGTTTGCGAATTGCGAAAACACTTGTGTCGTTTGATTGAGGTGCGGTGCCAAAGCTTCATCGAAAGCTTGTCGGATGCCTGCAATCATTTCAGGGATCAAGGTGTCTGTGGCTAGTGCCTTGAACGTAGCAAGCTGTTCTTGCTGCGATGCGGTCATCTTTCCAAGCAGATCCCATTCATCTTCTCCAGGTACTAATCTTGTGAGAATCGAATGGAGGGTGGATAAGTCATCTTCTGCTTTGTGTAATAGTCCTCGATCAACCCCTGACCAGGCCAATGAGAAAACCAATCCGGTTATCGATGTCCAAAAAGCTGTGTGCATGCCACTTATTAGCGCACTAATGCTGTTCTTGATGGCAGCTGCGTCTTGAACACTCATGCCTCGCAACCCAAGAACTAGACCTAAGAAAGTGCCTAAGATTCCCAAACCAGTGAAAACACCAGGCAACATCTCTGCTAGTCGTCTGTGGCCAGGGCCTGCTATGATGTGCTGATATGGGAAAAACGGCACCGGGTCAGGCAGGTGCCGGCTGTCACTCCGGACAGCCAACTTGTAGTCCTCCCAACATTTACTGAGGGCTCCATGACCTTCAAACAAGTAATCTGCTTCACAGAGGCTTTCTATTCCCAGGCTAAGCAGCTGATTTGCATCAGGCTCTTCAACGCGGTCTTTGATTCGCTTGACGTGGCCTCCCAGAACCCTGAGTGGCTGGGCGCATAAGGCTATTCCGGCGACGGCCACAATCACTTGGAGCCCAATACAAGCAATGGTTACAATGTTAGCACTACTCATCGAATTACTTCAGCACCTCTCAAGAATGTGCGGTTGTTATTACGTAGACCGGTGCTTGAATTCGACGAAAATGCCGATAATTCCTTGTCTTTCCAGCTGATTGCATCTGGTCAAGCAATAGTGGGACATTGTACAGGGGACTTCATATAACTGCTCTGATACGAATGTCAGAGCAAATCCAAAGGGATTGGGACTTGTGCCCCGAATTCCTAGATTGTGGAACAGCAGGGCACTATAAGGAGGCACCTTGGCATTCAAACAGTAGCTTGGGGGGGTGAACCATGAAAAGTCTTGCTGATACTTACACCCTGCAAAACGGCGTGGAAATCCCTTGTATCGGGCTGGGCACATGGCAGGTTCCTGACGGCGAAATCGCCTATTCCGCTGTGAGGGATGCCTTGTCACTTGGGTACCGCCATGTGGATATCGCAGCGATTTACCGGAACGAGGAAAGCGTCGGCCGGGCCGTGAGGGACAGCGGCATTCCACGGGAGCAGATCTTCGTTACAAGCAAACTCTGGAATACGGTTCGCGGTTACAACGAAACGAAGGCAGCTTTCGAGGAGACCCTTGAAAAACTTGGTCTTGAGTACCTCGATCTTTACCTTATCCATTGGCCCAATCCTGCAGGGTTCAGGGACAGGTGGAAAGAGGCCAATGCTGAGTCATGGCGGGCGATGGAGTACCTTTATAAAGCTGGACGCATCAGGGCCATTGGTATCAGCAACTTCTTGGAGCATCACATCTCTGCGCTGTTGGAAACGGCTGAAATCGTGCCCATGGTGAATCAGATCAGGCTTTGCCCGGGAGATGCCAAAGAAGCCCTGGTGGCCTATTGTCGGACGAAAGGCATGCTGCTTGAGGCATACAGCCCCTTCGGCACAGGCAAGGCGTTTGAAGTGCCAGAACTGCAGGAAGTAGCGGCCAAGTACAACAAGACCGTTGCCCAGGTCCTGGTCCGGTGGAGCCTGCAGATGGGGTTCCAGCCGCTGCCCAAGTCCACCAGTGCGGCACGGATCAAGGAAAACGCGGATGTGTTTGATTTTGAACTTGATCCTGATGATGTGGCCCGTTTGGCAGGAATGACGGGAGCATGCGGTTTGTCTGACGATCCCGATACCGTGTCTTGGTAATCCTCAGAGGTGATCGGCAAGAAGGGTTTGCGGTCGCAGGCTTTTGGGCTGCGGAGGTTCACCTGTACGGGTGGGTGGTACATCACTTCAACTCACGTAGCCACAGTCAACAGTCTTGACCAGCGATTTACTGGAGGAGCGGCATATTACTTGCGCTCAACCACAGTCTGAGCAAGCAATTCGCTCTTAGTGGTTTGCCGGGTGGCGTCACATTGATTCCGCTCACCCGGTATTCTTAACCTTGTCTGCTTAACCGGATGTGTCTAGCCCGGCCTTGTTTATTCGGCCTAGAATGCTCAACCCGGTATGTTCGTTCTGCCATCTGCTTGAATCCAAAGGAAGTTACAAGCCCGATGGACCTGTAATTGTCAGAATCGATGATTGCCCGTGCTACATGGGCGCCCCGTTGCCGTGCTGACTTTACACAAGGTTCTGTAAGCATGGTACCGATTCCCCGGCGCCTGTACTCCGGATGCACCCGCAGCCCCTGGAACCAAACTTCTCCCGGGGTAGGGTAGTCGACGCAGGCGATACCTACGGGAGTGCCGTCGATTTCTGCAATCCATACGTCACAGCCTGTCCTGAGCCAATCTGCAAATGCGTCGCCCACATAATCGCCGAAGTGGAAAGTGTGTCTTGTGAACTCGCGTACGTGCGGCTCGTCATCTCAGGACGAGCCTCTCTGATTACAACAGATGATGCGCTGCTCACGCTGCTCAAGTCTGGATTCTCCCTGTTATAGTCTGGTGCTGCTGTGCGGACAGGTACAAGTGTACGGGTGAACATGCGCACAGGTGCACACCGCATCGCACAGGAGCACTACAGGCTTATGTTACCAGCGGGGTAGGAACGAGACAAGATGGACGTCGCCCCGATTCTTCACAGATGGATATATGTAGGATTTGGTTACGACTGCGTTGTGCTCATTGCCCTAAGATTGCGAACACGCAGAGTATAAGAAGGTGGCGGTTGGGCTGAATGGTGCACGTGGTGCGCCGTTTTGCGCCAAGATGCTTTCGAAACCAGTGGGAATGGCGCACTAGGTGCACCATTCCTTCAGTGTATTCCTAGGAAATGTGGAAGATTGGTGCACGTGGCGCACCAATCTAAACGGAAATCGCAACAAACCCGGTGGGAATGGCGCATGTGATGCACCATTCTGTTGACACTCTCCTTACAGACACCTCAGATTGGTGTACAGGATGCACCAACTTGAACGGGAAGCGCGTGAGAATCGGTAGAAATGGTGCACATAGTGCACCATTTCAATGGTCTTCTCCTCAATCACACGCAAGAACGGTGCACGTGATGCACCAATTGGGCGGGTTTTTCCGCGAACACGCGGAAGATTGGTGCACTGGGTGAACCATTCCAGCTGGTAACCGTGCTCAAATCGCACGGAATGGTGCATATGATGCACCGTTTTCGTGTCGTCTGCCGCCAATACGAAGCGGAATGGTGTACCTGATGCACCATTTTCGGGACATCCGAAGCGAAAACGCGAGGGATTGGTACACAGGATGCACCATTTTGCGGGAATGTGCAGTCACGACAAGATATGTTTGTACGTAGAACGGCAGGAATTCTATGTAGTCCTGGGCGCCACATGGGCCAATCCTGCGTCTTTGAAGACGTAACATGCAGGCCGGACGGCAATCGCGATACCATCAAACGGCGCCAAAACCTGTTCGTTGCCTAACATCCCTAACATATCATCCTTGTTGATCGGGCTTCCGGGTTGAACCATCGGCAAGAAGACACCGTCACGCGTCGCCCTGATTGGCTCAAGTTTTCCGTAGAACGCGGACTCAGGAATCCGGGCTTCACCTGGGAGCATTTCCAGAAGACGGAGCAGATTCAGGAGCGCCTGGAAACACTGCTTGGCCGCTTCAATGTCGATTATTCCGGCGGGGCCTCCACCTGGCAGCTCTATAATCACCGCAGGGATACCGGAATGGCTTGCCTCGGTGAAGAGCTGGCCCCTGGTGCCTCCGCTCTGGATCACAGCGGGGATGTCCAGCATCTTGGCTAATTCCCTGGCATGGTCAAATTCCTCGTACATGGCTAGCGTATAGCTCGACCCCCATAAGCCGCAGCAATGGAGGTCTACTATGTAATCAGCATCCTTGGCCTCTTCCCAAATCACGTCCGCAATGGCCATAGACGGCGTAGACTCTTTGTTTCCGGGAAAAATACGGTTGAGATCCAGTTCATCGTAGGGTGAGGTGCGCTGCAGACGCCTGAACGCAGGCACATTGGCAACCGGCAGGACTTTGACCGAGCCCTTCAGCAGTTTGTTTGTCTCGAGGAAGTCTACCATACGTTGAGTCACATATATGCCTGTTGTTTCACCTCCGTGGATGCCACCAGAGAAGAACACCTTTGGAGAACCCTCTCCTAACAGGTGAAACTGCAGCTCCACCGGCATGAGATCCTCGATTTTCCGGGTGTAGGTCTTGTTCAAGATAACAACCTCCTTGTGGGTGGACTGCCTCACACCGCAATATCAGGTTTGCTCGCTACATCCACAAATCGCCGTTCCTCATGTAAAGGAACGGATAATCCTCATCTTT
>DUVI01000047.1 GCA_012841065.1 Bacillota bacterium | reverse complement strand
ATACGTAGGAGCGCGCGGAATCCCGAAGATTGGTGTACGTGGTGCACCATTTCCACTATCACAACACCCATGGGTGATGGTATCGCAGGCCAGCGGACCCGGCGGCGAACGGCATCCGGTGAATGGGTGATTTGACACCTACGCTGCTTTGTTGTATAGTTGTTGCCGCAACCTCTTTGAGGGTACAGTATTCTAGTAGATACTGCGTTCCCAGGGCGGGGCTAAAAATCCGTCATGGCCTTACCTGAATCGCCCTGTTTCGGGCCGGATGCGCCCAGCGTTCGGTCTGGGCAGGGAAGAGGAAAAGAGGGAGGCCTGCAATGGCATGCAGGTGAGGTGCATCAAAAGCTGCCCTTTTTTCGGGAAGCGGTTAACCTAGCAGGACCGGGTTGTCCCGGAAGACGTGGTTATCCCGGAAGACGTGGTTATCCCGTCTTCACAGGTAGATTCTCTATAAGAGAAGGGCCTGCTTTGAGTGGCTGGATGGGATGGAGATTCTCCTGAAAATCCGGTTGCAAAAGAAGCTAGGAAAGGCAGATCTCCGAGGAAAACTCCTAGACTGTCTCTCACGGGGGTATCTGTGGGATTGCGGTGTGAACTAAGTGGCGATCCAGGGCTGTTTGTGGCGACAGAACAGGCAGGCCTTAAAGGGGAACCGCCTTGGGCGTAAGCCCGGGTTGGCCTGCGGGAAATCCTGCTGGACCTTAAGTCACAAGATTAATCACAGATACTACCCTCAAAGAGGTGATGTAATCACATGGCTAAGAAAGAACGGAGAAACAACAACCGTCACGTGATCCAAGCCCTGGGGCTTGGATTTCTTGCGTTTTTGCTGAGTTTTGTGCTCAACGCAACCTTTGAAGAATTGGCCAAGGAAATCTCCGTATATTTGAGCATTCCTCTGTTTCTGCTTGTAATCGCCTTTGGCATACTCACAGACGGCATCGGGATCGCAACCGCTGCGGCTGACGAGAAGGCGGTGTTATCCATGGCGTCAAGAAAGGTCTCCGGGGCAAGAGAGTCGCTGTGGTTTGTCAGGAACGCTCCCCGGGTGTCATCCGTCTTTAATGATGTAATCGGTGATGTGTGCGCCACTTTGTCAGGTGCTCTTGCAGTTGCTATGATATACAAGGTGAGGCCCTTGTTTCCATCAGTCAACCTCGTATGGCTGACCAGCTTGGGTGTAGGTATCGTGTCGGCTTTGGGCATAGGCGGCAAGGCGTTGTTCAAGCCGTTTGCCCTGAAACATGCTGAAGGAATGGCTTTGATGCTTGGGAAAGCAAGCTACCTGATGCGCCGTGTTTTTAGGAGGAAATAGAGGGAGGAAACTGTGTTGGAACTCCGCAACGTCAAGTCTCCGGAAGACATCCGTAACCTATCTGTCAACGAACTAGAATCTCTGGCACAGCAAATCAGGTCAACCATTATCCAGACGGTGTCTAAGACCGGAGGCCACCTGGCGGCGTCCCTGGGCACGGTGGAGCTCACACTCGCCCTGCATACGGTGTTTGACACGCCGCGGGACAAGATCGTCTGGGACGTGGGGCACCAGACTTACGCCCACAAGCTGATAACAGGGCGGTATGAAAGGTTTCACACCTTGCGCCAGCTTGGCGGTATTTCCGGTTTCCCCAAGAGATCAGAAAGCCCGTATGACGTGTACGATACAGGACACGCATCAGGCTCGATCTCTTATGCGTTAGGCCTTGCAAAGGCAAGGGAACTGAGCAATGAAGACTACAGCGTGGTAGTTGTCATAGGAGACGGTGCCTTGACATCGGGAATTGCTTACGAGGGACTTAACAATGCAGGCGAACTCAAGACTCCTCTCATTGTGGTGCTGAACGATAACTCAATGTCAATCTCGGAAAATGTAGGGGGAATAAGCAAGTACCTTACACTGCTAAGGCTTGCTCCCGCGTACCGTTCCGCAAAAGCAGTGGTAGAGAAGATGCTGGATCATATACCTACCGGACCGTCCACAATATCTTGGCTGAGGCGCTTTAAGGGCAGTTTGAAGCACTTCCTGTTTCCCGAAGCTTGGTTTGAAGCCCTGGGTTTTAGATATTACGGGCCTGTAGACGGCCACGACATCGGCGGGCTCAAGCGGGTTTTCAAAGAAGCTAAATCACTGCGAGAACCTGTGCTGATACATGCCGTAACCCAGAAAGGAAGAGGTTATTCCTTCGCTATGGAACACCCTGAGAAGTTCCACGGGCCGGGTCCTTTCAATGCCGAAACAGGAGAACTCAAACAGGAACCCGCTCCGCCCACTTACAGCCAGGTGCTCGGGGAATCCCTGGTGCGTTTTGCTGAACGCAACCCTAAGATCGTGGCGATAACGGCGGCTATGGCAGACGGTACCGGGCTAAAACCATTCAAAGAGAAGTTTCCCGAAAGGTTCTACGACGTCGGCATCGCCGAAAGCCACGCCGTTACATTTGCCGCAGGGCTTGCCCAGGGCGGGATGATCCCGGTGGTGTGTATATACTCAACGTTTCTGCAACGAGCTTATGATCAGATTGTAGAAGATGTCTGCCTGCAGAACCTCAAAGTGATTTTTGCCATAGACCGTGCAGGCATTGTGGGCCAGGACGGAGAAACTCATCATGGGCAGTTTGACCTAAGTTATCTGAGACATATTCCCGGCCTCACCGTCATGGCGCCTAAAGATGAACGGGAACTCATAAACATGCTCTGGACAGCCATAAACATTGACGGGCCGTGTGCTATACGCTATCCAAGAGGATGTGGCATTGGGGTTCCGATATCGGATGTCCTGGATCAACCTGATACCTTGGATGTGGGCAAACCCGAAGCAATATCTTGCGGAGAAGATATAAACATATTAGCTTTGGGAAGCATGGTGTATCCGGCGATTGAGGCTTCCAGGAAACTTGCGGAGGAGGGTATCTCGGCAGGCGTGGTAAACGGACGGTTTGTGGTACCGTTTGAACGTGAGGCAGTAGCAGCCCTTCTCAAGAAGGCGCCTGTATTGGTCGTGGAAGAAAATGTGGAGGACGGCGGGTTTGGCGAGATGGTCGTCAATGCCCTGGGAGGCGGAGACAACAGGATTCATAAGATGGCGCTGCCCAAGCGGTTCATCCAGCACGGTTCCCAGAGCCGGCTCCGCTCTGCTTATGGTTTAGATGTGCCGGGAATAGTGGCACAGGTCAAGAAACTACTTGGTAGATTGGAGAATTCTTGAGTTGAAGAACGCAATCGGGATTATTCCCAATCTGGGAAAAGGCGAGGCCTGGGAGCTCGCAGAGGAGTTGACAGCGTGGCTTAGGTCCAGAGGGTTTAAGACCTATTTGCCTTCCTGTGCACGTATGGCGATAGAGTCTGATTGCGAGGTTATTCCTCTGGCCAGGTGGGGTGACACGATCAGATTTGCAATTGTGCTGGGCGGCGACGGTACTTTACTGGGCGCAGCCAGAGCCCTTGCACCCTGGGGCATCCCCATCTTAGGTGTGAATCTGGGTCGTTTTGGTTTCCTGACTGAACTTGAGACCAGCAACGCATTTGAATGCCTCCCGCGATTTCTTTCAGGTGATTGCATAAGAGATGAAAGGCTTATGCTTTCTGCCTTGGTAGTCCGCAACGGCAAGGTGGTCTACAGGGGACGGGCGTTAAATGAAGCTTGCGTGGCCAGGGGGCACTACGGCCGGTTGACGGTGCTGTCCTTAAGTGTTTCCGGGAAAGCTGTGGATGCGTATGAAGCTGACGGCATCATCATTTCCACTCCCACAGGGTCTACGGCATACTCCCTTTCAGCGGGCGGCCCAATCGTAGCTCCTGAGATCGATGCCTTCCTTGTAACCCCGATTTGCCCTCATACACTGTACTCACGATCGATTATGGTGCCGGGCTCTGAATCCTGCGAGATAGAGGTTGTTTTGCCCAGCCAATCTACCATGCTGTCTTTAGATGGGCAGGAGTTTTATGCACTTGAAAAGAATGACTTGATCATGATCAGGAAGTCTGAGTTTAAGGTAATGCTTCTCCGGCGCAATGGATGGTCATTCTACGATGTGTTGCGCAAGAAAATGAAAGAAGGAGCGGCTAGATTACCTCAAGGTGATGCCGGGCTGAGTGCAAAACCATAATTGAGGAGGGAGGCATTTCCTGAATGAAGGCTAAGAGGCAAATGAGAATCATTGAATTGGTGTCCCAAAACGTTATCACGAGCCAGGAAGAATTGTGCCGGATGCTTGCTAAGGAAGGAACTAAAGTTACACAAGCGACTATATCAAGGGACATCAAAGAACTCAACATGGTGAGGGTTCCAGCCGGCGACGGTAGATACAAGTATGCACTCATGCCTGGAGATCCTACTGCTGTATACAGGGAGCGTTTCCACAGGTTGTTTATGGATTGCTGTATCGATATGGAGAAATCAGGCAGCTTAGTACTTGTGAAGACCATTTCGGGAACTGCTTCAGCAGTAGGAGAGGCAATTGACGGTTTGAAGCTAGATGGTATCCTGGGAACGATAGCCGGAGATAACGCAGTGCTTGTGGTATCAAGGGATGGGTATCCGGCGAGCGAAGTACTTCAATCTTTACGGAATATAGCGGGACTGTGATGATTCTTGCTTACATATCTGCGAATCAGAAACTTCGGGATTTTCGATGACATAGACATAGAACTTGGTCCTGGGCTGACCGTTTTTACCGGAGAGACAGGAGCCGGTAAGTCAATGATCGTTGACGCGGTTACCGCCTGTCTGGGTTACAGGACCTCTGCCGATACCATAAGAAGCGGAGAAGAACGGGCCATTCTTGAGCTTCTCATTTCCCCCCCGAAACACATTGTACCCAGACTCAACGACGTAGTAGATGTTTCACAGGATATACCCGAGATTATGATTCAGCGGGATATTTTGCCTGAACGGTCGTATATGCGCATCAACGGCAAAATTGCAACCATGTCAATGGCTCAGGCTATCGGGAGTTATCTCGTAGATATCCACGGCCAGCAGGATCACCATTCTCTCCTGAGGCCCCAGAACAATTTGTCTATTCTTGATCAAATGATAAAAGGTGAAATTGACAAGATAAAGCGCGAGTACCAGGAAGCTTATTCGGCCAGGCAAGATATCCTGAGGCGTTCTGAAGAGCTTAACCGTGATGCTTCACAGCGCAAGCGTGAGATTGATCTGCTTTCGTACCAGGTAGACGAAATTGACAAGGCGGAATTGCGTCGTGGTGAAGAGGAAGAACTCAGGCAGGAATTCAGGGTGCTCTCTTCCCAACGCAACCTCATTCAACTGGCTCAGGAGATATATGGATTACTGCATGAAGGAGCCAAGGGGTTCGGATCAGCTTACGAACAATTGACCCAGAGCACCGCCTTGGCGCGGAAAATAGCCGGCATTGACCCCTCCGGCGACAATCTTGTTCACGACATTGAGCAGGTACTGTTTTCCCTGGAAGTTGCTGTGGACACATTACGGGATTACCAGCGGAGATTACAGTTGGATCCTTCAAGGCTCAAACAAGTGGAAGCCCGGTTAGACCTTATTGAAAGGCTCAAAGCGAAATACGGGGGCACCGTAGACCAGATATTGAAATACAGGGATGTGTCAGCCGAAAGGCTGGCAACGCTCCTAAATGCCGATGAGATCTTGCGTGAACTTCACGAGACACTCAGCCAGGTTGAGGCCAGAATGACTGACCTTGGCGGCAGACTGTCGGCGATCAGACGGCAAACCTCGGTTGAGGTAGCAGGGCGGGTATCTTCGGTACTGGAAGAATTGGGTATGCCCGGGGCCAGGTTTGTGATATCCCTGGACCGCCAAGATGATGACAGATACGGAATCCCCGTGGATGGCAGGAAGATCAAAGCGTTTGCGGATGGGTTTGACGTGGTAGAGTTTCTGTTCTGTGCTAACCCGGGTGAGGCAGCCTTACCCATCCACAGAGTAGCCTCAGGAGGAGAATTGTCCAGGTTGATGCTCGCTATCAAGTCCTGTATGGAAGGGGTCGCATCTGTTCCTACGCTGATATTTGATGAGATAGATGCAGGCGTAGGAGGAAAGGCCGGACAAGCTATCGGTGAAAAGCTCTGGCAGCTCAGCCAAAACCATCAAGTGTTATGCGTCACCCACTTAGCCTCAATTGCAGCTATGGCAGATACCCATCTTGTCGTCAACAAGCACGAGAAACGCGGCAGAACTTATGCTGAAGTGACCGAGGTAACCGATGAGCACAGGGCCAGGGAAATTGCACGGATGCTGAGCGGTACCGAAATCGGAGTATCTTTGGACCATGGCCGGGAACTTCTGGCAGCAGCGAAGCAATACAAGCAAAGAGCCGGGCAATAAGGCAGATTTTGCTCTTTAATAAAACCCTTCTTTACGGTGAACCTTAATATTTGTGAAGCCGTAGAGGAGGTGTGCTGCCGTTGGGGCACAAGAAGAATGAAACGCTAGGGATAATACTGTGCATCTTAGTCGTAGCTATTGTGTCTTCCAGTTCTTTTCGAACGGCGTTTTCTTTCCCCGATGCCATATCGGTAGCAGCAGGTGAGTTGTTTGCTATTGATACCGGATTCCCGGTGGTGTCAGTTTATTCTCCAAGAGCTTCTTCAGTTGAAAGGCACCCGATTGGCAACTTGCCCACCAAGGTGGTGTTTGAAGCTGAAGAGCCAGGGAGCTTCCCTGTAGAATTCCGGTTGTTTGGCTTGATACCCATCCGCAGAGTTTCGCTGGTTGTGGAAGAACCTGTGATGGTAATGCCTGGCGGCCATTCAATCGGTGTAATCCTGAGAAGTCATGGGCTTGTGGTTACAGGCCTGGCGCCGGTCGAGTCCATAGACGGAAGGCAAGTGTGGCCTGCCAAAAACGCAGGTATTGAAGCCGGCGACGTGATCATATCTGTGGACGATCAAAAGGTCAAAAGCAGGGAGCAGTTGTCCCTGCTGGTTGATGCAGCCGGAAGGGCCCGCAGTTGGCTCGACGTCCTCATTGAGAAACCAGACGGGTCTTTGCTGAGCAAGGTGCTGATGCCTGTACAACACAAGGACGGAGGTTTCAGGATAGGCCTGGTGGTGAGGGACTCGCTTGCAGGCGTGGGAACACTTACCTTTTACGAGGAAAACTCCAGGTTATATGCGGCACTAGGCCACCTGATTTCTGACGGTGATTCCAGACGCCCTCTCGTCATGAAAGAAGGGCATATAGTCCGGTCGACCATAGCCGGCGTTCAACCGAGCAAAAAGGGGCAGCCGGGAGAGTTCCTTGGGATGTTTGTGGAAGACCACGATAAAATAGGCAACATAATCAAGAACGGGCCTTGCGGAATCAGCGGCATCCTTACCACATCATTGGTTAACCCGTTATACAGTGAACCCATCCCGTTGGGGCTACCGAGCCAGGTAGTCAAAGGACCGGCTGAGATGTTGACAACCGTCAGCGAACGGCGGATTGAGAAGTTTTCCATAGAAATTGAAAGCGTATTTTCAGGAGCGGGAGTCTCGTCAAAAGGATTTACGGTAAGAATTACAGATCCCAGGCTTTTGTCCCTCACAGGGGGGATAGTGCAGGGTATGAGCGGGAGCACGGTGATTCAAAACGGGCGCCTTGTAGGAGCGATAACACATGTTTTGGTCAATGATCCTACCCGGGGCTATGGAACCTTTGCTTTGTGGATGGCCCAGGAAGCTTACATAGTCCCAGGCGGCGAATATACGGGTTACACAGCTGCGGCCAAGATTTTGGAAGAACAAGAATAGTTTTGAACCGGCGCGGCAGGAGTATTGTCAAGAGCGGAGAAGAGATATACAATAGCTGGCAGAGAATGGTAAAAAGAGTAAAACAGAGGAGTACGGCGATGTACTAGTCATAGGGAGAGGGATCGCATGCAGAGAATCCGTGTATTGATTGCAGACGATAACAGGGAATTTGCTGACCTTCTTCATGAGTATCTTCAGCAACAAGATGATATGCAGGTTGTTGGGGTAGCATACAACGGGTTGGACGCTTTGGAGCTTATCGAAGAATTTTCCCCGGATATTGTGGTGCTGGACATCATTATGCCGTATCTTGACGGCGTAGGTGTGCTCGAACAGTTGGCGGGGCATTCGCTCGCCAGACGTCCCAAGATAGTAATGCTCACTGCCTTTGGACAGGAGTCAATCACCCATAGAACATTGGAACTAGGTGCTGATTACTACATCCTCAAACCTTTCGATTTGGACATCCTCGCCCAGAGACTCAGACAGATGACAACAGGAGACGCGTTGCCATCAAAGGCCCTGAACGTGAGAGACAAGCAAAAAGAACAGGATATCCGGGTAACGGCGATAATGCATGAGCTGGGAATCCCTGCGCATATCAAGGGTTATCTGTATCTAAGAGATGCTATTCTGATGGTTACTTCCAGGGTTGACCTGCTTTCCCGCATCACCAAGGAACTGTATCCTACAATAGCTGAAAAATACGCCACTACACCGAGCAGGGTTGAAAGGGCAATCCGTCATGCTATAGAAGTTGCGTGGACCAGAGGCAACGTTGAGTTTATCGACGAGATGTTCGGGCATACCGTAAGCCAGGAAAAAGGCAAGCCCACAAATTCCGAGTTCATAGCGATGGTTGCCGACAAATTGCGGTTGACTTCCTAAAAAGAGGATAATAGCCACCGGTGCGTTGAAATACCCACCGGGGTGTGGCCTATGGATAGCGCCAGAGCGAGATTGCTTAATTTCATATTGAACTCCACTCACGATGCAATCGTTGCCGTAGACAGCGCCGGTGATGTATTGGTGTTCAATCGTGCTGCTGAAAAGCTTATTGGCAAACGCGCGGCAGATGTGTTGGGAAGACCGGTCAAAGAAGGTATTCCTAACACAGGCCTTGACGATGTGCTCAGAACAGGGATTCCTGAGATTAACAAGACCCAGGACCTGCACAACCGCACTGTCGTGGTCACCAACAGGGTGCCGGTGAGGGACAGTCAGGGCAAAATCGTAGGCGCTGTTGCCGTGTTCAGGGACATCACTGAAATCAGGACCCTTGCAGAAGAGATTACCAACCTCAAGCAAATCCAGTCGTTGCTGACTGCCGTGATTAATTCCACCCAAGATGCCATTTCAGTAGTTGACCACCGCGGCATGGGCCTTCTCATCAATCCAGCCTATACCAGGCTTATAGGATTGTCAGAGGAAGATGTAATCGGCAGGCCTGCTACGGTGGACATAGCTGAAGGCGAAAGTGTTCACCTGCAAGTGCTCAGGACCAGGAAGCCTGTCAAGAATACCAGGATGAAAGTGGGCCCAATGAAACGGCCAGTGGTGGTAAACGGTTCGCCTATCATGGTAGACGGGAAACTCATGGGCAGCGTTGCCGTAATCCGCGACGTGTCGGAAATCATGCAACTCACTGAAGAACTGGAGAGAATCAGGAGCATGGTACAGGGCTTTGAAGCCAAGTACACATTTGACGATGTGGTCGCTGAAAGCCCCCTTATGGTCCAAGCAGTGGAACAGGCCAAACTAGTAGCGTCTACCCCCGTAACGGTGCTCTTGCGCGGTGAAAGCGGCACCGGCAAAGAACTTTTCGCCCATGCCATCCACAATGCATCACCCAGGCGGCACAAGCCTTTTGTGCGCGTAAATTGCGCCGCTTTGCCAAGGACCCTGCTTGAATCTGAGCTTTTCGGGTATGTGGACGGTGCATTTACAGGCGCCAGGAAAGGCGGCAGGAAGGGGCTCTTTGAAGAAGCAAACGGCGGCACCTTGTTCCTCGACGAAATCGGGGTCATGGACCTGTCAATCCAGGCAAGTTTCCTCAGGGTCTTGCAGGAAAGGGAAATAACCCGCATAGGCGACTCCAAGCCTATTCCCATTGACGTGAGGGTGATCGCTGCAACCAACGTGGCGCTTGAGCAAATGGTTGCCGCAGGCAAGTTCAGGGAAGATCTCTACTACAGGCTCAACGTGATTCCCATTTTCATCCCGCCCCTCAGGCAACGCCCGGAAGACATCCCTAAGCTGTGCAGATTTCTGTTGCGGAAACTCAACCAAGAATACGGACGGGCGGTCAAAGGCGTTGACGATGATGTGATGTATCGTTTTGCTGCGTACAAATGGCCCGGGAACGTGCGTGAATTGGAAAACGTGTTGGGAAGGGCAATCATCAACATGGGTTTCCAGGAGCAGATCATCTTCACGGAACATGTACCTCCTTTGGGATGGGGCGGGCAGCTTTCCCCTGCGCTATCATGGGATGCTTCAATCCCCGGCGCAGACGCCGGCGTAACTCTACGTGCCGCTGTAGCCAAGGCCGAAGCTGAGGCGATAAAACGAGCTTTGGAGCGGCATGGTTATAACAAAACCCGTGCAGCCAAGTCGCTTGGCATAAGCATCAGGGCGCTTTACAACAAGATCCGCAAGTACGGGCTGGACCACCAGACTTCGTGAAAAAAGATACAAAATCCGCCGTGCAGTCCTGTGCAAGCATAGATATTCCTATATGCATTCTATTGCACGCATTGATCTCCGACCGCATCTCTAGACTCGAGTTTTTCCCTCTTCATGCAGTGCGTTAGCTTGCTCGCCGAATCTACCGGCACCCCGGGGCTGTGGCACGATCTTTGCTTCCCTGAGTTGGCAGGTGGCTGCATGTAGCAGCCAACGTACTCTACTGCCTGTATCACTGGACTGCTCATGCCACCTGAACATCTCTTTCGAAGGGGGAAGTCCAATGGGAGTACTTGCTTCTATGGAGAAACAAGGATATGAGCAAGTGGTTTTCAACTACGACAGGGTTTCGGGATTAAGAGCCATCATCGCAATTCACGACACCACCCTAGGTCCTGCCCTTGGCGGGGTCAGGATGTGGCCTTACAAATCAGAGGAAGAAGCGCTTACTGATGCCTTGAGGCTTGCCAGGGGCATGACTTACAAGAGCGCCGCAATGGGGCTCAACTTAGGCGGAGGCAAAGCCGTGATTATCGGTGATCCCAGGACGGACAAGAGTGAAGAGCTTTTCCGGGCGTTCGGGATGTTCGTGGAGACCCTCAAAGGCAGGTATATCACCGCTGAAGACGTTGGGACAACCACAGACGACATGGATATCATCAAAGGCTACACAGAGCACGTGGTAGGGCTTTCGGGCACCAGCGGCAACCCTTCGCCTGTGACTGCGTTTGGGTGCTTCAGGGCCATGCAAGCTTGCGCCAAGTACGTGTTTGGCGAGGAGAGCTTGGCCGGCAGGAAAGTGGTCATCCAGGGAGTGGGCAATGTCGGTTACTACCTCGCAAAGCAGCTTCTAGAAGCCGGCGCTCAGGTTTACGTGGCGGATTTGTACACTGACAGAACTGAAAGAGCGGCCGAACTTGGAGCCCGTGTGATCCCTTGTGATGATGTTTTTGACCAGGAATGCGACATATTTGCCCCGTGTGCGCTTGGCGGTGTCATCAACGACGAGACTGTAGAGAGGCTGAGAGCCAGGATAGTGTGTGGAAGCGCCAACAACCAGCTCTTGGAAGACCGCCACGCTGAGAAGCTTGCTGACCGGGATATCCTCTACGCCCCGGATTTTGTGGTCAACGGCGGGGGGCTCATAAATGTATCCTTTGAACTTGCCCCTGGAGGATATGACAGGGAACAAGCGCTGGCAAAGGTGTCCCGGATCTATGATATCTTGCTCAAGGTGTTCCAGATCGCCGAAGAGCGGGGTATAGGCACTGCCGAAGCTGCCGACCGGCTGGCAGAAGAAAGAATCAGAAAAGCGCTTGAGCAGAACCGGATCTATAGGCCATCTGCGTAGCCGGCCCCATGCTTCGAATTAGACGTCTCCGCCGGTGAACCCGGCAGGCAGGCGGTGACGTGCCTGAGGTTTGTTCTGGGCCGGATGGAACAGGGATGTGTGGAGAGGAGGAATGATTAGGATTGGTCAAGCGGGTTGTGTTCAAAGAGGAACACTGCAAGAGCTGTGAATTGTGTGTATGGGTATGTCCCAAGCAGATTATCCGGATAAGAGATGAGCTCAACGCTTTAGGGTACCACCCTGCGTTTGTAAGCAATGACGATCAAGAGCAGTGCATCAGTTGCGCCATGTGTGCCCGCATGTGTCCTGATGCGGTCATTGAGGTTTTCAAATAAACAGCCAGGAGGTGAGTTTTGTGTCTGAACCTATCCTTATGAAAGGCAATGAAGCCATCGCCGAAGCGGCCATCCGCGCAGGTTGCAAGTATTTTTTCGGCTATCCGATTACGCCCCAAAACGAGATCCCGGAGTATATGTCAAGGAAGCTTCCCGAAGCCGGTGGCGTGTTCATCCAAGCTGAAAGCGAAGTCTCATCCATAAACATGGTGTACGGAGCCGCCGGAGCAGGTGCCCGGGTAATGACCTCTTCTTCCAGCCCCGGGATTTCCCTCATGATGGAAGGTATTTCATACATTGCAGGAGCCGAACTTCCATGTGTCATCGTAAACATTTCGAGGGGAGGGCCCGGGCTCGGAGGCATTCAACCGTCCCAGGCTGATTACTTCCAGGCCACCAAAGGCGGGGGCCATGGTGACTACAAACTCATAGTTTACGGGCCTTCTTCGGTTCAGGAAGCGTGCGACCTCATGATCAAGGCGTTCCACGTAGCTGACAAGTACCGCAACCCCGTGATGATTCTGGGCGACGGCATGATAGGCCAGATGATGGAGCCGGTGGTGTTCCGGGATGAACCAGGCGATGCTGCCATTCCTGAGAAACCATGGGCTACCACTGGTAACGAAGGCAGGCAGTCCAATCTGATAACCTCTATCTACCTTGACCCTGAAGTGCTGGATGCCCACAACTGGAACCTTTACCGGAAGTATAAGGCGATAGAGGAGAACGAAGTGATGTATGAATCTTACCACGAGGATGATTCGGAGTGGTTCCTGGTAGCCTACGGCACTGTGGCCAGGATATGCATTTCGGTCATGGAGAAGATGCGCAAAGAAGGCTTCAAAGTAGGGCTTATCCGTCCCATTACCCTGTGGCCGTTCCCAAAGGTGGCATTTGATGAGGTGGCAGGCAGAGCCAAAGCCTTCTTGTGCGTTGAGATGTCAACAGGTCAGATGGTGGAAGATGTGAGATTAGCCGTGGGAGGAAAAGCACCTGTTCATTTCTACGGACGCACAGGGGGTGCGGTGCCCCTGCACAGCAATATCGAAAAGCGCATGCGCGATGTGATCGCAGGGCGGACGCCTGTCGTCACTGATTATCTGGACACAACAACCAAGGAGGTGGAGGGGGATGAAACCAGTGTACCTGCGTCCTAAGTCACTCACCGATACAGTTACCCACTACTGCCCTGGTTGCACCCACGGCATAGCTCACAGGCTGGTGGCTGAAGTAATCGACGAGCTGGATATACAAGGCAGGACAATCGGAGTGGCGTCTGTTGGGTGTTCGGTTTTCGCTTACAACTATTTCGACGTGGATTTCCAGCAAGCTGCCCATGGCAGGGCGCCCGCGGTTGCCACGGGCATAAAGCGGGTACATCCGGACAAGGTCGTGTTCACATACCAGGGTGACGGGGATCTAGCGTCCATAGGTGCGGCAGAAATCGTCCACGCCGCCGCCAGACGCGAGAACATCACGGTGATATTCCTAAACAATGCGATATACGGGATGACCGGCGGGCAGATGGCGCCTACAACGTTGCCGGGACAGATAACCACCACTTCTCCCTTTGGCAGGGAACACAAGACCCAGGGTTATCCCTTGAGGATGTCGGAACTGCTGTCCGCAATTGAAGGTGCGTACTACATTGCCAGGTGTTCCCTCCATAACGCGTCCCACATTGCACGGGCCAAGAGGGCGATCAAGCAAGCGTTTCGTAACCAAATAGAAGGAAAAGGGTTTTCCATGGTGGAACTCCTGTCAACGTGCCCGACGAACTGGCGCCTGACGCCTGTCAAAGCTCTTGAATGGGTGGAAAAGCACATGATTCCGGTGTATCCGTTAGGTGAATTTAGGGTCGGGGAGGGTGAGTGACGTGAACCATCGGATTATCTTGGCAGGGTTCGGCGGGCAGGGAGTGATGCTCATAGGTACTCTTTTGACCTACGCAGGGATGCGCGAGGGCAAGCATGTATCGTGGCTTCCTTCATACGGCCCTGAAATGCGTGGTGGGACGGCGAACTGCGCTGTGTGCATATCAGATAGACCCATAGCTTCCCCGGTGGTTACCGAACCTACAGCAGTGATCGCAATGAATTTGCCATCCTATCAGAAATTCAGTAAGATTTTAGTAACCGGAGGTTCTTTAATAATTAACTCTAATTTGGTAAATTCCGAGAATATACGAGGAGATATCAAAGCATATCCCATACCCGCCAACGATGAAGCGGTAAGCCTAGGATCAGAACGGGTAGCTAATATGGTATGCCTTGGGGGATTGCTAGGCGTTGAAGATATAGTCAGTATTGAGACTGCAATACAAGCCTTACCCGAAGTCATACAAGACAGATACCACCATCTGCTCGACCTAAACTCAAAGGCACTCAGACGCGGATACGAGATGGTCAGGCAAATGACATAGTGTGCTAAGGCTGGAATGTGAGGGGTAACATGCGCCAAGGAAAAGTGGTCAGCGTAAGCGATGTGGAAAACATTCTGGTATGTCTTCCCGGAGTTCAGAAAGCCCGTGTGGTAGTCAATGATTGGGGAGCAATTGAGGAAATACATATCCTGACAGGCCTGGATCGCAACCCGAAACAGATAGTCAGAGACGTTCAGAGCGCTTTGAAGGCCCAATGGGACATAACCGTAGATCGTCGGAAGGTTTCAGTTGCCCAACTCAAGTCAAGTATGCCGGTAACGCTTGGACGTCTGCGTTACGCAGGGTTAGAGGTCAAGACAGAGACCAGCACAGGCAAAGGCGAAGTGTGTGTCACCCTTGAACGTGCAAGTGAAGAGCAAACCGCCGTTTATGTTGGCAAGGCTGAGACAGACGGTACTGAAGGCTCTCTGCTTCTTGCAATAGCCCGTGCCACATGTTTTGCTGTTAACCTTACAATCCAGCCTCCTAACAGGTTTTTCCCTGATGATGTGGCAATTATCCAGGTGGGTCCCAGGCGGGCAGTTGCGGTACTAGTAACCCTTGTTACGCCCAGAAGAAACCACGAAGAGCTTCTGGGAGCGGCCCTTATCAGGCGGGAACCCATGGAGGCGTGCGTCCGCGCCACACTTGACGCGTTGAACAGGAGGCTTGAGGTATTGCCGGTACAAGGCACCCTTGACGAGTCTGCCAAGGATTCAGGAGAGGATGAAGCCCAGCCAGATGTATCTGACGCTGACCAACTCGTGGCGCCAACTCCTGAGACTGAGTCTCAAGACATCCGGTATTGAACGGATTGTAGAATATCTTGCACACCCTGCCTCATAGGGTTGTTATGTGCAGAAACAACTCACCGGAGGCAGGGTTTATGAAAACACGAACCATCGCATCCCCCATCGTGTTTTGCTCGCTGTTATTGATATCAGGGATTATCATGGGCGCACTAGGATTAAGGGTGCTTTCCCCCGATGAAAAGGCAGAACTCGTATCTTATCTTGAAGTATTCATGAGGGGGCTTTCCAATCCCGGCCTTGAGCCGCCCGTGATCTTGCGGTTGTCCCTTGCCCACAATTTCAAAGCCGTGGCCTTGCTTTGGGCTTTTGGCCTCGCCGTTATAGGTGCGCCCCTTACATGTATCATGCTGTTCATCAGAGGGTTTGCGTTAGGTTTCAGTTCGGCGTTCGTGGTTCAACAAGTTCCTCAAAAAGGCTTTCTGGTGTTTGCATCAGGGATGCTTCCCCATAACCTGGTGGCCCTTCCCGCATTGGTACTTCTGTCGTCTGTTTCCCTGTCGTTTTCAGTCAAGTTGTTCCGGGAACGCCCATGGGTACAAGGAGGGTTACTTAAGCTGAGCACCGGGTACACCCTCAGGTTCGCGCTCCTGTCTCTCCTGTTGGTGGTCGCCTCGTTGCTTGAGGCATATCTTACACCCTTCCTCTTGAGAAAGGCCGTAGGTTATCTTTGACAACATGGGGTGCCTCCCGAATAGTCTAAGCCTTACTGACATAAGTCTTTAGAGGAAAGCTATTCTGTAAGTAGGATATTTCACCTGTTGAAGGGAAACCTAGAAGAAACTGAGGACATAATGGGCCAAGGACTTAGGGGGGAGGAATGTTAATGGAAAGCCTCATTCAGGAGTTCATTGAATACTTAGGACACGAGAAGGGCTTAGCGACCAACACCTTGGAATCATACGGGAGAGACCTGAGGCAGTACTGTGGCTTTCTGTCTGAAGATACTTCTCAGACTCCAGAGACGGCTTCCCAGGCTACAATCGTAGCGTATCTGATGATGCTTAGAAAACAAGGTAAGGCTACAGCCACCATTGCCAGGCGCCTTGCAGCTCTTAAGGCTTTCTATCAATTCATGCTGAAAGAAAACTACGTCACAAAGGATCCCACCGATGAACTGTCATCTCCTAAGTTAGAGCGCAAGCTCCCCAAAGTATTGACCGTTGAGGAAGTTGAAAAACTGCTGAACCAGCCTGACACTTCCAACCCTACAGGGATACGGGATAAGGCGATGCTCGAGGTGTTGTATGCAACAGGCATCCGCGTGTCCGAACTGGTGAGTCTCAATTTGGACGATGTTGATTTTGATGAGAGGTTTGTGCGTTGTGTCGGGAAAGGTTCCAAGGAGCGGGTAGTACCCATAGGAGAAATCGCAGTTAACTCGCTTAAGGCGTATCTTTCCAAAGGCAGGCCGAAACTGGTTTCAAATCCCAACGAAAACGCGCTGTTTCTGAACCACCACGGCAGAAGGCTGACCAGGCAAGGTTTCTGGAAGATCGTCAAGAAGTACGCCGCCCAGCTTGGAATAAGGAAAGAGATAACTCCCCACACGCTGAGGCATTCATTTGCAACTCACTTGCTGGAAAACGGGGCGGATATCAGGGCGGTCCAGGAGATGCTCGGCCACGCCGATATCTCAACTACCCAGATTTACACTCATGTGACCAAGGACCGGCTCAAAGACGTATATGCCAGGAGCCATCCAAGGGCATGATCAACCGGTGTTCATAACCTTCCGCTTAAGCAGGTATCCTAAGGAACAGGATATCAGAATTCAGGAGGGATTTGTGTGACGTCGGATAGGAGAATGCGTTGGACTAAGACATTGTCCCTGTTCCTGGCTCTCATCCAGTTATTCTGTACGACTCCCTTGGCACATGCCGCGTGTCAGGCCCGGCCGCCCTTGGCTGCGCCACCCGCTTCTGATGCAACGCAATCAGGGCTTGACCTGAGTGCAGTACCGCCTCCCCGGGTAGACTCCCCTGCGTGCGTGGTCATGGATGCAACATCAGGCACTGTGCTGTTTGAACAAGACGCGCACAGTAAGCGGGCTCCGGCAAGCATGACCAAGATCATGACCTTGGTACTTGCACTGGAAGATGTGAATGCCGGGGTTGTGAGTTTGCTCGACGAAGCCGTGGCGTCGGAAAATGCCTGGGAAATGGGAGGGACCGAGGTTTGG
The DNA here is from genome assembly GCA_012841065.1 of Bacillota bacterium. Lineage (GTDB taxonomy): Bacteria > Bacillota > Sulfobacillia > Fermentithermobacillales > Fermentithermobacillaceae > DTU015. The sequence continues at coordinate 10,401 of DUVI01000047.1, read as the reverse complement.
GCTGAGCCCGGTGAAGCTATGCCCCTTGACGAATGGCTAAAGGCAGTGGCGGTGGGCTCTGCCAATGACGGGGCTGTGATAGTAGCTGAATTCATATCCGGTACCGAAGACAACTTCGTCCAGCGGATGAATGCCAGGGCCAAGGAACTGGGAATGTCCAATACGAACTTCAACAATCCTCATGGGCTCGACGAAGAAGGCCACTACACGACCGCCATGGATATGGCCATTCTCTCGAGGCATGCAGTAACCGTACCTCATCTGCTAGATTACACCAAGATTTATCAAACCCCGTTCAGGGGCGGCAAGAATGAACTTACCAATTTCAACAAACTGGTCTACCTCTATGAGGGGGCAGATGGGCTCAAGACCGGAATGACCAGCCAATCGGGATACTGCTTGTCAGCTACCGCCCAGCGCGGCGATTCAAGGTTCATCGTTGTGGTGATGGGCGCCGAAACTCCGGATCAGAGGCTAAACGACTCGTGGAGGCTCTTGGATTGGTGTTTTGCCAATTTCAAGACTGTGCGCGTCATCGGCGAACAGACGGTTTGTCAGGCAAGGGTGTATAAAGGCAAGAACGAGGTGGTCGATGTGGTCACTCCTGAACCGTTCGCCGTTACCGTACTCAAGAGCCGGCCCGGCGAAGTCAAAAGGGTAATAAACCTCGAAAAGGTGACAGCTCCTGTGAGCAAAGGCGAACCAATCGGTGAAATGGTAGTCGAGATTGACGGCGAGACCGTTGCATACTTGCCCCTAGTCGCCAGATCTGACGTTGAGCGCGCGGGATTCTTGGACTATATCAAGAAGTACCTTAAGGCATTCATGATTGGACGTTAAAGGACGTCAAAAAAGGAATTGCCCTCGGGTTGTCGAATACGCTAAAGGAAAATTTTAGCAAGGGCGGTGCGAGGGCATGGAAATCGAATTTCACGTTACACCCTTATTTGCCATAGCCAGGGTATCAGGGGAACTTGACCTATCCTCCGCTGCAAAATTCCGCGGTCTCATCGATCAGGAGCTGAGGAAGTCCGGAGTACCCAATGTTGTAGTGAACCTCAAGAACCTTTCCTTCATTGACTCCACTGGATTAGGCGTACTCCTTGGCCGCCACAAGGCTGTGAAGTCGTGGGGCGGCAAATTCATTCTGTCGGATGTACCTCCCAAAATAGCTTCCATGCTGGAAATGGCGGGTCTCATGCGTGTGCTGGAAACCGCAAGGACTGAACAGGATGCAATCAAGTTGATTGAATCGTGCCGGTACGCTAACCAAGGGGAGGCAAGCACCAATGAATAACCACATGTTAATCCGGTTTCCCAACGTGTCATCCAATGTTTCCGTGGCACGCATAGCAGCTGCAACCTTTGCGTCATTCCGGGAGTTCTCCTTGTCTGATATTGAGGAAATTAAGGTCGCTGTTTCAGAGGCGGTGTCAAACGCGGTACTCCACGCATATCCCGGCTCCTCCGGGCTTATTGAGGTGATCGTGGAGAATCGTGACGACGGCATCCAAGTTACAGTCAAGGATTACGGCAAAGGGATTGAAGACATAGACGAAGCAAAGCAGCCTGGGTTTACCACCATGCCTGAGCATATGGGGTTGGGATTTACCTTCATGGAATCTTTCATGGATGAACTGCACGTTGAATCGCAACCTGGGAGCGGTACCACTGTAAGGATGGTCAAGAAGGCATGACTGTAGACGTGGATCTCTTTGAAAGGGCGAAGAAGGGAGATCCAGAAGCCAGGGAACGGGTTTTTAGGGCCAACACCGGCCTTGTGGGCGCGTGCATACGGAGATATGCAGGGTTGATCGAGAAAGAAGACCTGTTTCAGATTGGCGCAATCGGGCTTCTCAAGGCGATAGACAGGTTCGATCCCAAGTATGGCGCAGCGTTCTCGACCTATGCAGTTCCGCTTATCCTGGGCGAGATCAGGAGATACCTTCGCGATGACGGGGCCGTTAAGGTAAGTAGGCGTTTGAGAGAACTCTCGCTGGCGGCCAAGCGCTTGTCGTCGATGAAAAAGGCACACACAGGCAAGGAGCCTTCAATGGAAGAACTGGCCAGGGAATTGGAGGTGGAAGTGGACTTGCTCTGTCAGGCCTTGGAATCAACCCAACAGGTGCTTTACCTGGAAGACCTGTCGGCTACGACCCACAGAGAGGCAGGTTCCCCGCAAGAGACCCGGGCTCCGGTCAGGCCGCAAAGCTTCTTGGATTCGGTTGATTTGAGAGATGCGGTTTCCGGGCTCGACGACACAATGAGAGCTATCATCGAGGGCCGCTTCTTTAACGGCAAAACCCAGCACGAAATCGCCAGGGAGTTGAACCTTTCCCAAGCTCATGTGTCAAGGCTTGAAAAGCGAGCTTTACTCCTTTTGAGGCAGGCGCTTGAGCCCCAGCCTTAAGATTCTTTTCCAGGGCTCCTGGCAATACTACAGTCAGAAGGCCAGACCATCCCTATTATCGCTGTTGAAAGGAGTTGCTGTATGGCTGTAGTGAAAGTGGTGGAAATCGTAGGTGAGTCCGACAAAAGCTGGGCGGACGCTGTCACCGACGGCGTCAGGAAGGTTTCTGCCGGAATACCTTCGGTCACCGGAGTAGAAGTGCTCAACTGGACTGCAAACGTTGAGAACGGTGAAATCGTGAAATACAAAGCTAACATGAAGGTTGCATACTTGGATGAAGCACTATGACTAAGGCAAATATCCGCGAACAAGAAGCTTACTCAGCGTTCCTGGAAGACTTCCGACCAAAGCGCGCTACCTTGCGCAACATTGTAGTGGCCTTTTTCGTAGGAGGCCTGATATGTACAGTCGGGCAAGGTGTACTCACCTACATCATGACCAGGGGCATTCCTTTGAAACAAGCATATGTGTTGACCTCTTCGATAATGGTGTTCGCGGGCGCTTTTCTCACCGGCCTTGGTGTATACGACAAGATTGGCAGTTTTGCCGGCATGGGAGCGGCGCTACCTATCACAGGCTTTGCCAATTCGGTTGTGTCGCCTGCAATGGAGTTCAAGCGGGAAGGGTTCGTGCTGGGTGTTGGCGCCAAGATGTTTCAAGTGGCAGGGCCTGTAATAGTATATGCCTCGCTAAGCGCTACCGTTGTTTCAATACTCAAACTCTACGTTTTCTGAATCGATCAACCGGGAGGCGTAGCTTTTGAAATTCCATCGGAGGGGAAAGTCTACTTGCGTATTTGAACAGATGCCGGTTTTGGTTTCAGCTGCCGCCGTAGTAGGCCCTCGCGAGGGCAAAGGCCCTTTGGGTGCTGAATTTGACATGGTGTATAGCACCACGCTGTTGGGAGAAGCCTCGTGGGAAAAGGCTGAATCCAAAATGTTAAGGCAAGCAGTGGATCTGGCCCTGGCCAAAGCTAACCTTGATGAATCAGACATAGACTTCCTTATCGCAGGGGACCTTCTCAATCAGATAATCTCATCAGCTTACATGGCTAGGGAATACGACATCCCCTTCTTAGGCATTTACGGGGCGTGTGCCACTATGTCCGAAGGTATAGGGATAGGCTCTTTGCTTGTAGCAGGGCGATTCGCCCGCTACGTGATTGTGGCCTCTTCAAGCCATCATGATGCTGCCGAACGGCAGTTTAGGTATCCAACAGAATTTGGCCATCAGCGGCCCCCAACAGGGCAGTGGACTGCAACTGCGGCCGGGGCTGTGGTGGTGGGGGTAAAGGGGAAAGGCCCGCGCGTTGAAGCGGTTACCATCGGGCGGGTGCAAGACCTCGGAGTATCTGAACCTAACGATATGGGTTCAGCGATGGCGCCTGGATTTGCCGATACCGTGTGGCGGCATCTCCAGGACATGGCTAGGAAGCCCGAAGACTACGATCTGGTGCTTTCAGGAGACCTTGGCAGGATAGGCTCGTTGATTGGCCGTCAACTCCTGCGCAACAAGGGGATAGTCATTGACGAAATACATCAAGACGCAGGAGTCATGCTGTATGATCCAAGCCCCGAAGTGGGAGCCGGCGGTTCAGGTTGCGGATGTGTAGCCAGCGTGTTTTCGGGAAAACTGTGGAAAGAGTTGTACAACAGGCAATATAGGAGGATACTGCTTGTGGCCACGGGCGCTTTGCACAGCCCTACTGCGTGTCAACAGGGCGAATCGATTCCGTGTGTGGCGCATGCCGTATCCATTGTGAGTGAATGAGAAGGGCAGGTGGTGACTGAATGGCTTATGTCAAAGCCTTTGTGGTGGGCGGGCTCTTGTGTGCCATTGCCCAGGCAGCCATGGATCTTACCAAGGCCAATCCGGCAATAATCATGGTTTCGGCAGTGAGTGCCGGAGCAATATTATCCGGCCTTGGCCTCTATGCTCCCCTTGTTGAATTCGCCGGCGCAGGCGCCACCATCCCGTTGCCTGGTTTTGGGCATACCCTGGTAACAGGTATGCTGGAAGATGCTGCTCAATGGGGCCTGTTCGGAATCCTCACCGGCGGTTTCAAAGCAGTGTCCGCAGGACTCCTCTCAGCAGTGCTGTTTGGATACTTGATGGCTGTGCTGTTCAACCCTAAGGGCTGATAATTCTGGGACTTCCGGGACTTCCTGGGAGCTGCCGTTCTGTACAGATCTGGCGGAGTTCGTATTCGGTGGGAAGGTATAGCTGGTATATCTGTATGGATTTCAGACAGCCGTATGAAAAACCCCCAGCCCTTCATAGAACCTGCCTGATTTTCCTACAGGTTTCTGAAAAGCTGTATGATTTTCATACAGTTCTAGCTTTGGCTGAGACGTAAGGCACTTAGATGCTATAATTGGCTTTGGTGATTATTGCATTAGGAGGTGCTTTGATGTCAAACTCGCTCGGTATGCTGATCTTGCGGCTTCCCGGATTGCTTCTTGCCATCAGTGTTCACGAATATGCTCATGCCAGGATGGCTTACCGGCTCGGCGATGACACAGCGGCGTTGTCGGGACGGATGACCCTTGAGCCATGGGCGCATTTCGATATTGTCGGTGCTCTGATGTTGTTGCTGGTTGGATTCGGATGGGCCAGGCCTGTTCCTGTAAGTCCGTTCAGGCTCGAGAACCCCAGGAAAGATATGGCCAAAATCGCATTTGCGGGCCCTCTGGCAAACCTCATCACGGCTTTCGTGCTGGAAGTTGCGAGTATCATGCTTTTCACTTTTTACAGGTTTTCCGGGGGATGGGTCTATGTTCCGATGGTGTTGCAGATGGCGGCCAGAATCAACGCCGGCCTTGCCATATTCAACCTGATTCCTGTACCGCCCCTTGACGGCTCGCGAATTTTGGAGCAGTACATACCCTATAGATACCAGCACGTGTGGGATGAGGTTCAACGCTACGGTTTCATAATTCTCATAGCTCTCCTGATGTTGGGAGTAGTCTCTCGGATTATGGGGCCTTTCGTGACAGGGTTCATGAGTTTCGCTCAAAGGGTTGGCCTGCGTCTGTCGCTGCTGTTCCGCAGACTGTGAGCAGGTGTTGATATATGAGTGTGCTGCAGCTGGCCCCCCTTTGCAGGAGGCTGAGAGAGCAAATAGAAGAAGGCGCGGTGCCCCTTGATGAATCGGTAGATCTCATTGTAGATGCGGCTTTCCTGATATTCGCCAAGACCCAGTGGCTCCTGCCTCAATCAATGCCGGCAGAAGAGGAGCGAGTGGAAGACAATTGGGCCGACGCTGCTGAGGAATATGAAGACACCGTTCCTCTGCTTGAGGTAGATGAGTTGGAACAGATTACAGGTGTGGTTGAAAGGTTGCTGCAGGAGTCCCAGTTTGTGTTTACCAGACGGCATACCGCCTCCATAGACGAAGTGGGCCAAATAGAAACCGCAGCAATCGAAACGTCCGATCTGGTTGAAGCCATGGAAATCCTCATGGCTGAAATGGGGCCCCGGGAGCGGACGGTGAAGATTGTCAGGAGAAATTTCTCAGACCACATGAGATGGTTTTGGAAACAGGTTACTCAGCTGGCATCACGTTACAAGGTGCTCCGGTTTTCGCTGTTTAGGAGCAGCAGGGCCCAGGATTCGGTCCTAAATTTCCTAGTGCTGCTTGAACTCGTAAAACGGAGACGTATTCTTGCCAGGCAACCGGTGCTTTTTGGAGATATCATGTTTTCAACAAGACGCGATATTATAACCAGGGTTGGTGAACATGGCTGAGAACCTGTTATCTTTCCCGAGGGAGGTGGCTTGATTGAAGCTCGATGCCCTGATAGAAGCAATTCTGTTCTCTTCCAGTGAACCTGTGCCCGTGTCCAAATTGGCTCAGACGCTTGAAGTCCAACCTGAGCAGGTGGAAGAAGCAGTTGCCGTGCTTGACAAACTGTATGCTGACAGGGGCATCTTCATTCAGAGAGTTGCAGGAGGGCTTAGGATTGCCACCCGGCCTGAGTACGGAGAGATAATATCCCAGGCGTTTACAAGAAAAATCCCGGTTGCGTTGTCAAAAGGTGCCCTGGAGACACTGGCTGTAGTAGCATATTGCCAGCCTGTTACCAAGCGGGACATTCAATCGATCAGGGGCGTAAACCCAGATGCAAGTTTGGAGACCCTGTTAGAAAAAGGGCTTGTAAGAGAAGTAGGGCGCAGAAACACAATAGGCAGGCCCAAACTCTATGGAACCACAGAGGAGTTTCTGAAAAAAACTTCACTCAGCTCCCTGTCTGATTTGCCTCCGATAAAATCCCTTGAAGGCAAGCTTAACCCAGGTGAGACCGCCAATTAGCGTAACTCAATCAAATTGCTATAAATTGGCGCAACACAGGACATGCTATGTGAGAAACATGGTATGAAAGGCGCATGTCTGGATTGCGAGCCGCAAAGTATATTCCTCATGTGGCACTTGGCACGATGTTGGTTGCCGCGCTATTGGCAGCTTTGCCATCGCGGTTCAGGGTGGATTTGCGCCACAAACTTGGCACTACGCTGATAACCATCTCCATCAAGCCCTCACTTCTTCCAAATTACATAATCATTTTCAATCAGATGCGAAAAACCAAGGTGTCCGGGCCGGGGGATGCTTTCGTACAATGGGCGTTGTCGCTGATAGAATACAGGATTGGAGCAAAACATAAGGTTAAGCAGGGTCAGCCATCGTCAAGCAACAAGGGCGGATACCGGAGGCTTCTGAGTGAGGCTAGGCGCATTATGGTTCTGGAGGAACTTACCGTACGGGGCCAGGTGGGGTTAGACGATGCGTGTACCACCGCCCTCGTGTGTGGTGCGCTTACTGCGGTCAGCGGGATGCTGCCAAAACCTAAATCAGGGTCGAAACGCTGGGAAGTGTGTGTTGCCCCTGTTTATCACGGAAGCTATTTTGCATTGAAAGCTAAGTTGGTGGTTAGAGTAAGTTTGTTGAATGCTATCAGACTGGTGATTTTTGCAAAACATGTGCTTGAGAAGCTATAGCGTGACCGATGGTCGCCGACACAAACGCACAATGATATAGGAGGTTTGATGTATCATGGGCCATCCCATTGAGAACTTGATGAAGACCACGATGGAAAGCCTTAAGGCCATGGTGGACGTCAACACTGTAGTCGGAGAAGCAGTGGAAACCAAAGACGGCACAGTTATTGTGCCCGTTTCCAGGGTTACTTTCGGATTTGTGGCGGGAGGCGGGGATGAAGCTTCGATGGACCAAGGGGAGGCATATCAAACTTCGCAGACTTTAAAAGGGCAGGACTCAGGCATGGGCAACGAGGGTAACCTGCCCTTTACAGGTGGCAGCGGCGCCGGAGTCTCAGTCAAACCGGTAGGTTTCCTGGTTGTAGGCGCTGGGAAGGTGCGTTTTTTGCCTGTTGATTCCAGGGCGGTTTACGACAGGCTGCTTGAAGCAGCGCCGGATTTGTTGGACAAATTGGCTGATATTATGGAACGCAGACACTGTCAAGAAGAGGAAGTTGAAATAATAGAGCCCCGCCACTGATACGTGGCAGGCCATGCAGAGGTTGTCGCAGGTTGCCTGTGAAATCCAGGAGATAAGGAAACTACACAACAGGAGACTTGAAGCATGAGGCCAATTTGGAACGGAACCCTGGCTTTCGGTTTGGTGGTAATACCTGTAAAGCTTTATGCAGCTACTCAGAGACAAACGATATCTTTCCGTTTGCTCCACTCAGCATGCAATTCTCCCGTTAAGTACCAAAAGTGGTGCTCCGCCTGCAGTGTGCCATTGGAACCCGGGGACATTGTGAGAGGTTACGAATATGAAAAGGGCCGGTATGTCGTATTGACCGAAGAGGAATTAGACGCTGTGCCAGGACCCGATGCCCACAAGGTTGAGATTCTCGATTTCGTGAACCTCGCCGATGTGGACCCCGTGCTTTTCGAAAAGAGCTACTTCCTTGAACCTAGGGAAGGTGCCGAAAAAGCTTACAGGCTCCTGTTGGAGTCCATGAGGCAACAGGGCAAGGTAGCAGTTGCAAGGGTGGCTCTGAGGGCGAGAGAGACTTTGGCCGTAGTAAGAACTTACCAGGACAGGTTCATCATGCTTGAGACCATGTATTGGGCGGATGAAGTGAGATCTGGGCAGGAACTCAAGGTGCCTGAGGAGACCGGCTTGGATGAACGGGAGATGAAACTGGCCATCACACTGATTGAGACGTTGTCATCAGAGTTTGAGCCCGGCAAGTACAAAAGCCGTCAAAAAGAGGCGCTTGAGGACCTCATCCAGCAAAAGATCCAGGGCAAGCAGATAGTCGCAGAGCCGGAAAAGACTCCTGAAGTCATAGATCTGATGGAGGCTTTGCGGAGAAGCGTCGAAAGGGCCAAAGCTGAAAACAAGGCTGCAGGTGAAGGCTTCAGTACCGCCGGGGCAAGCGGAACCAGGGCAGGCAGTGATGTAGGCGGAACTGCAGGCGAAATAAGCTCAGGTCCGTCCTGCAGGTGATTGCAGGTCAGGTGATTGCAGGTGATGTAGACCGGTGCTTCCCGGAATGCCCGATGTTGAGCCTATGCTGGCACAGACCTGGCCAAAGGCATTCAACGGAAAAGAATGGCTGTTTGAACTCAAGTGGGACGGCTACAGGTGCCTTCTTTATATAGCAGGCTCCCAGATTTTTCTAAGGTCGCGCAACGGCAAATCCCTCAATCAAAGATTTCCCCAACTTGAAGCTGTCGTGAAATGTGTCAAGGCAGCCAATTTCCGCAACCTGATAGTTGACGGCGAGATCGTAGCTTTCAGCGAAGGCAGGCCCGACTTTTCTTTCCTCAGGACCAACCCTGAATCTGGGGTGTATATGGCTTTTGACCTTCTGTATTTGAACGACGAGTTTTTGTTAGATGTTCCCCTTGTAGACCGCAGGCACAAACTGTCTCAGGTATTTGACTGGAACGGCCCCATCTACTTTTCAGAAGCTCAAGACGAGCTGGGAGAAACCCTGTTTGAGTTCGTCAGACGTAGGGATCTGGAAGGCATGATGGCAAAGCGCAAACACAGCTTGTATTTTCCCGGAAGGCGAACGCGCGACTGGTTGAAAATCAAGAATTTCAAGGAAGAGGACCTGTGGGTGGTAGGTTATTTTCCTTCTCCCGGACGCAAAATCGGGTCTTTGCTGGTTGCAAGGGAGGCCACAGAGCAGCAGAGGCAAGGCCGGCCAGGCATGGTGCATCCACACACCCGGCAGGAGGTGGTATCCTGCGAAGCCGGGGAGAGAAGCACCGGGGCTAAAAGGTTTGTGCTCCTGGGGCGCGTTTCATCAGGGCTTAACGAAGCACTTGAAATCGCGCTTGAGGCAGCATTTGGAGCTCCGATACCCCACAGCATAGCTCAAGTTCAGGGCAAACTACCGAAGAGGGATTTACGTGAAGTGAAATGGATTGAACCGTTTTTCGGCGTGAAAGTCCAGTATACCGAAATCACTCCTGAAGGCAGGCTGAGGCATCCTGTGCTAAAACAAGTGATCTGGTGAGGAGGTGTGGTTGTGCCGACAGGGATCCGGAACAAGCGTGTAAACGTTGCCGTTGGCAGGAGGCGGGTTACTTTATCCAACTTGGACAAAGTGTTATGGCCGCAACAAGGCTTCACAAAAGGCGACTTGATCGAGTACTACGCGGCTGTAGGCAAGTGGATGCTGCCCCATCTGAAACACAGGCCCCTTTCTTTGGTGCGGTTCCCTGACGGTATTGGCAAGCCAGGCTTTTATCAAAAAGACGCTCCCGAAGGTACCCCGGATTGGGTGCGCATAGCTCCAGTATGGTCAAAGGACAAACAATCATGCATAAATTTCATTTTGTGCGACAACATTGAAACTTTGATTTGGCTTGCCAACCTTGGGGCGATTGAGATAAACCCGTGGCTTTCCAGGTATACATCCCTGGATTACCCTGACTTTGCGGTGTTTGACATAGATCCTGCAGAAGGGTCTGCCTGGACAGATGTGGTGGTTGTTGCGAAACTGGTT
>DUVI01000046.1 GCA_012841065.1 Bacillota bacterium | reverse complement strand
GCACACAGGGAGCGGGGTACGGAAGAGATTTTACCCTGGGACCATCTGGATTCCGGGGTATCCAAACAATATTTGCTCAGGGAGAGGGACCGGGCGAAGCAAGGTCATACTACCAATGATTGCCGGATCGGTTACTCTGTTGGTTGCGGTGTATGCTCCAATCTGGGAGTAGAAATATCCCTTAAGTAGATGCCCGGGAGCCTAGAGGTGTTGTGGATGCGAGTCAGGGTTAAGTACAAAAAAGGAGATACGGTCAGGTTTTTGAGCCACTTGGACGTCACACGCAACCTGAGAATGGCTCTGGCAAGGACCGGGTGGCCTGTAGCGATGACCGGAGGCTATTCACCGAAGATGAAGGTATCGTTTTATGCGCCTTTGCCTGTTGGAACGGCGGGAGACGAAGAATACATGGATGTGATGCTTGACAAAGGCGGCATTGCAGACTTCATCGGGGCAAAAGCTAAAGGCGAAAGCCGGAAGTCGCTGTACGTAGATGTTTTAGCCCGGTTGGCGCAAGCACTTTCCAAGGCCTTGCCAAAGGGATTTTCCGTTAGCGAAGTTTGCGTCGCTGATGCCGGCAAGCAAAATTTTGAGTCACAGATTGTGGGGTCTTTGTACCGGATTGAGATAGAGGAGGTGACTAGCGAAGGTATATCCCCTGCAATAGAGGGCTTTTTGGCTCAGGAACAAGTTTTGTTTGTATTACAAAGGCCCAAACAGACGCGCATAGTAGACTTGCGTGAGTTTGTAGAAGATATCAACGTCATACCAAGTTCACACCCAGTGATAGTCTTTATGAAGATCAAGCATGACAATGGCCGTACTGTGCGTCCTCAATGGGTGATCGATTCTTTGTCAAGATTTGGGATGGATATTGATACGGGAGAAATCATTGTAGACAGGCTGAAGCTTTATTTGGAATGAGGTTGGCCTATTATCCATCCGGCCGCGTGACAGGCGGTGGTTAGTTTTGCATTAAGAATTTTTGTTAGGAGATGAATGCTCCCATGAGTAGGGAGATACTTATTAGCGCTAATACTGATGAAACCAGGGTAGCTCTGGTTGAGAACGGTTCAGTTGTAGAGTTTTACGTTGAAAAACCCAATAGCCAGAAGACAGCAGGGAGCGTGTATCTAGGCAAGGTGATAAATGTTCTGCCTGGGATGCAGGCAGCTTTTGTAGATATCGGCCAGGAAAAGAATGCATTCCTGTATGTAGATGACGCATTCTTGCCCGATGAAAATGGGCGCGGGAGTTCCATTAGGAACAGGAAGGGCAGAACCTCCATCAAAGAGATCGTGAAGCCGGGCCAGACGATTGTGGTTCAAGTTACCAAAGAAGCTATTGGGACAAAAGGCGCCCGGGTCACAAGACATGTTACGTTCCCCGGACGCTATCTCGTGCTCATGCCTACAGTCAACTATATAGGCGTATCCAGGAGGATTGGTGACGACCAGGAAAGGCAGAGGTTGCGGAAAATCGCCAAGGGAATCAAGCCTCCCAATATGGGCGTGATCATAAGGACTGTGGCAGAGGGCAAGACAAGCGAAGAAATAGAGAGAGACCTGATGTTTGTGCTGCGTCTATGGGAAAAGGTACAACAGAAATCCAAGCAACAGAAGGCGCCGTCGCTTTTGCACCGGGATTTTGGCCTGGTAATGAGGATGGTACGGGACGAACTCAATCAAGAAACTACACGTATGCTTGTAGATGACAGTCACACCTATGCCAAGATACTGGAACTCCTGCACAGTGTGTCGCCTGAGATGAAGGACAGGGTTATATACTACAGGGACAGGGAGATTCCCCTGTTTAGCTTGTACGGGGTAGAAGCTGCGATTGAACAGGCACTGAACCGCCAGGTATGGCTCAAGTCAGGCGGGTATATAGTAATTGACAAGACTGAAGCGTTAACGGTGATCGACGTAAATACCGGCAAGTTTGTTGGGAGCAAGAACCTGTCTGATACGGTGTTCAAGACCAACATGGAAGCGTGTGAGGAGATTGTACGCCAGCTGCGGCTCCGGGACATTGGCGGGATCATCGTCATCGACTTCATCGATATGGACAATCCTGACCACCGGGCAAGGGTGCTTGAAGAACTTGAGAAACATCTCAAGAAGGATCACACCAAGACGGTTGTGGTGGGGCTTACCGGCCTGGGACTTGTTGAGATGACAAGGAAGAAGGTCAGGGATAGCCTCGACGCCGTTATGACCAGGACCTGCCCTTACTGCGGGGGCAAAGGCAGCGTGTTGTCTGAAGAAACCGTCGCTTCCAAGATCCGGAGGGAAATCAGGAGGCTCTTGAGGAATTCCCACAGCGAAGCGGTGCTTGTGGAGGTTAACCCGAATGTGGCCAGTTACCTCATAGGGCCGGGCGGGATCAACTTGAAGCAATTAGAGAAGGAGACCGGCAGGAGCATTTTCATCAGAGGCTCAGAAGACTTGCACATTGAAGACATGAATGTGAAGGCTTTGGGCAGTAAGGAGGAGATTGCCACAAAGGCAATTCCGGTCAAGATAGGTGACGTGCTTGAACTGGAAGTTGAAGAGCCCCATGCGCAAAATCCCCAGGATGGGATCGCAAGGGTCGAGGGTTATGTTATAGATATTAAAGACGCCGGTTCACGCGTGGGCGAGACGCTGAGGGTGAAGATCACTTCCTGCCTTCGCACTTTCGCCAAAGCCATGATTGTGAATTCCAGGGGCCGCCAAACCGACACCCAAGTGTCAGACTAGGCGGTTCGCCTGTGTTTCTTGACATAGTTTTCAAATGCGTGCTAGACTGTAACGGTAACTGCTTTGCTGGAGTAGGGGGTTTTCCAAAATTGTATGCAATTATAGAGACAGGCGGTAAGCAATACAAGGTATCTCCTGGTAGTGTTATCAGGATTGAAAAAATAGACGGCGAACGCGGGAGTAACTGTGTACTTGATAAGGTGCTTGCCATTTCAGACGGCGAAAGCTTGGAAGTAGGAAAGCCCTACATTCCGGGAGCTACTGTACAAGGAAAGATTGTTCGCCAGGGCAGAGGCAGGAAGATACTAGGGTTCAAGTACAAGCCCAAGACCAACTACAGAAGGCGTTACGGGCACCGTCAGTATTTTACAGAGATAAGAATCGAAGCTATCGATCAGAATGCTGAGGGTACGGTTTCTGCGTAAGCGAGTTCAGCCGGGGATACCGGGCCCGGAGCGGGGTTCTGCCGCTATCCTAGTTGGCTTTACAGTACAGGGCCATGCAGGTTTCGCGGAACATGGCCAAGATATAGTGTGTGCAGGAGTATCGGCGTTGACCCAGGGCGCACTTTTGGGCTTGCAAGACGTACTGGGCGACAGAGTGAGTTTCCGCAAGCAACCTGGCTATCTTGAAGTTAATGTTGGCCTGGAAGATGCCCGTGAGATTGCCCCCCGGACCATTTTGAGGACGTTGGAACTGGGGCTCTTGTCGATTGCTAAGGCGTATCCGGGTCACATTGATGTAGCATATCAAGATATTCATTAGACTTATTTGAACTAGTCTATCGAAAAGCATGTAAATGGGTACCATGAAGGAAGGAGGGGAGCTGGAATGATGATAGACCTTCAACTGTTCGCAAAGAAGAAGGGTGTAGGAAGCTCCAGGAACGGACGGGACTCCCACTCCAAGCGGCTTGGCGTGAAGAATCATGACGGCCAGTTTGTTACAATGGGCAGCATCATCGTGCGCCAGAGGGGTACCAAGGTACATCCGGGGCGCAATGTGGGCATGGGCAAGGACTACACACTGTTTGCCAAGGCAGATGGATATGTATCCTTCGAGCGTAGAGGCAGGAACGGAAGGATTGTGTCTGTAGTTCCTGTAGATGAAGCTGCGGCATCGGCCAGCGATGACTGAAGTTACAATGTCTAACCGGTTAGTCTTATGCAATCAATGATGAGCGGCGGAAATGCCCGCCGCTTTTGGCATTTCGGAAAAGGAAGGGGTACGGATTGGCGTCTCGCTTCATTGATCGGACCAGAGTATTTGTAAGAGCGGGAGACGGTGGACGCGGATGTGTTGCGTTCAGGCGTGAGAAGTATGTGCCTTTCGGTGGCCCTGCCGGCGGTGACGGGGGAGACGGCGGAGATGTGATTTTCAAGGTGAGCAATGATCTTAACACTCTCATCGACTTCAAGTACAGGCCTCACTTAAAAGCTGCCAATGGTGGCCATGGGCAAGGCGACAAGCGTACCGGCAAGAAGGGTAAAGATCTGATAGTAAAGGTTCCTCCTGGAACGGTGTTGTACGACGCAGATACCGGTGAGTTGATTGCGGATCTAGTCTATGAGGGGCAGGAAGCGGTAGTTGCCAAAGGCGGCAAAGGCGGCAAGGGCAACGCCCGATTTGCCACGGCAAAGAACCGGGCACCCAGGAGATTTGAAGAGGGCAGCCCGGGAGAGGAACGTACCATCCAGCTCGAACTCAAGTCCGTAGCTGATGTAGGGCTTGTGGGCTTGCCTAACGCGGGCAAGTCTACACTCTTAAAAGCTATCTCAAGGGCAAGGCCGGAAGTAGCTCCATATCCCTTTACAACGCTCACCCCGCATCTCGGTGTAGTAGATGAAGACGGTGAAAGGTTTGTAGTTGCTGATATACCGGGCCTGATTGAGGGGGCCAGCCAGGGTAAAGGCCTGGGCTATGAATTTCTCAGGCACATAGAAAGGACTGCAGTACTACTATATGTTGTAGATGGGAGCACCTTGGGCCAAACACAGGCAGGCAAAGGACCCATCGACGATTTTGTTACTGTACGGCGGGAAGTGCTCGCCTACAGCGAGGAAATGAAGCAGAAGCAATCTCTTGTAGCGATAAACAAGGTTGATTTGGTGCATTCAACTGAAGCACTTCAAGAGCTCAAAGCTCAGATGGAAGAGGTTGCAAACAAACCTGTGTATTTGATCTCTGCTGCTGAGCAGATCGGGTTGGATAGCCTTATTCAAGGGATACGCGATGTATTAGCAGCAACGCATCAATAAAGAAGGAATTTAGACAGGAACAGCGAATAGACAGAGGTGTAGATATAGAGGTATAGAGGAAAAATCAAACTGTGAAGTCTGATTTTCAGGGTTCCTGGGTGTTGGAGGCGTTTGGGTGACTGCGATTGGTGTGATGGGCGGTACGTTCGATCCGATTCATTTTGGACATCTCAGGGCTGCCGAAGAGGTTTTGCAAGGGTTCGGGCTAGAGCGTGTTATCTTTGTTCCTGCAGGTAGGCCTCCACACAAACTCCATTCTGAAGTTACCTCCCCTGAACATCGCTACACGATGGCCAAACTTGCTACGGTCGATCATCTTCGATTTGAAGTGTCACCAATTGAGATACAGCGGGAAGGCCCTTCCTATACTCTGGACACCTTGCGAGAGTTGAGAGATTCCGTCTGCAAAGGTAAGACTCTATACTTCATAACCGGCCTCGATGCGATCCTTGAAATCCACACCTGGAAGGGGTACAAGCAGCTATTTGAACTGGCGAACTTCATTGCTGTGACCAGGCCCGGTTACAGTGTGGAAGTATTTCTTACGCTTGAGAAGGTTTTGGGGCCTGAATGTTTTTCAAAGGTTCATCCGTTTCCGGTAACTCTGTTGGCTATTGCATCAAGGGACATACGGAGAAGGGTCAGAGAAGGTGAATCCATCAGGTACCTGGTTCCTGAACCGGTGCGTTTATATATCGAAGAGCATGGGCTCTATTCCGGGAGAGCTGACGAAACGCGTTAGTCGTTTTATCAGAGGATGATTGTCCGGAGAAGGTGCGGTCAAGTCAAAGCAAGGGAGGTGTATTTATGAAGACTCTGTACGTGGGCAATTTGCCCTGGTCCACCACCAGTGAGGAGCTTTCAGCAGCTTTTAGTCCGTTTGTTGAAGTTAAAGCCTGCAGGATCATCACGGATAGGGATACCGGTAGGTCAAGAGGCTTTGGTTTCGTCGAAGTAGACGAAGCTGATGTGCAAAAAGCTATCGAAGCCGTCAACGGGACCATGCTGGGTGGACGTCAAATAGTGGTAAATGAGGCCAGACCCCGTCAGCCGAGGTACTAGTTTCATGTAAGCCAGGACTGTATTGCCTCCTCATCTTTCTTGATGTGCTACAATCGGAGAGGATTTGGAGGCAACATCCTTTTTGGGTAACCGTGGTACCAACCATTGCACTACGGTAGGTGTTCCTTGAGTTCTTGCCATCCGCCACTACAGTCCCTGTCATTGAAACTTTAGTGATTATGTCTACGTCGAATTATCGGGAATACAGACACTTCCGAAGGTTGGGCTGAGATTTGATATACAAACGCGCGTTCGAGTTTGCCAGGGCCATGCTCAGCACAGAAAGATTTGAGCATAGTGTAAGCACTGCCAGGTACGGGTACCGGTTGGCTGAGCAATACGGAGTTGACCCTGAAAGGGCTTATCTGGCTGGGATTTTGCATGATGTTGCTAGGGAGATGCCGGCCCGCTCCCTATACCTGCAGGCAAGAAAACAAGGTATAATACTGAGAAGAGAAGAAACAACCTGTCCACTCCTTTTGCATGGAAAAGTGGCAGCTTACATTGTTGAAAGCGAACTTGGAGTAAGAGACAAAGGCGTTCTTAATGCAATCGCTTCCCATGTAGTCGGCAGGCGCCACTGGACGAAGTTGGAGCAGATTGTATATCTAGCGGACAAGGTTGAACCCACCAGAGTCTATCCTGGTGCGGATGTTGTCCGTAAACTACTGGAGGAAGGCGAGTTTGAGCGCGCTCTACTGGAGAGCTTGCGGAACGCCATAACTTATGCAGCTCAATCCAGGGGCTGGATTGTGGATACAGAAACGGTGGTGGTATTCAATGAGATCGCGAAGACGGAAGCGTGACGCTGAACTTAACCCCGATCTGGACGAAACCAGAATATATAAGAAGCCGGCAACTACACCAAAGCCTGCAAAGCGGAAATGGGGCAGGTTTGTGGGGATGGTTGTGCTTGGTGTAGTTTTGTTCTTGGTCGGCATGGGAGTCGGCATGTACACCTACCTTATGGGGTATTCGAGAGGATATCCGCGTACAAGTGAACTCCCCCTGGTTAGCGAATCCACTTCAAGGATGAACATATTGGTTGTCGGGATTGACGGCGGGGTCAACGGCCAATCGCTCACGTCTCTCAAAACAGGTACCCGTTCTGATGTCATGCTGTTAGTAAGCATAGACACAGAAACCAAAGATGTAGGAGTGTTGTCCATTCCTAGGGATACCAGGGTTTTCATACCTAAGGTAAATGATCTTGAGAAGGCGGGGCATGCCCATGCGTACGGCGGTCCGGAACTGGTAGTTCAAACCCTGGAAGATTTCCTTGACGTGGAAATTCACCGTTATGTACGAATCGATTTTGAAGGTTTCAAGAAAGTAATTGATATATTGGGCGGGGTTGACATAGATGTGCCTCCTGGTATGGATTACGAGGATCCGGATCAGGACCTGTACATCCATCTTAAGCCGGGTCCACAAACTCTGTACGGTGAAGATGCGCTCAAGTTTGTGCGTTTCAGGGAATATGTGGACGGTGATATTGGCAGGATTAGGGCTCAGCAGCAATTCTTGAACGCTCTTGCAGACAAAGTGTTGCGGATCAGTACCGTTACCAAACTGCCAAGCATGATAAGTGAAATGCTGCCCTATGTACTGACTGATATGAGCAATGAGGATATGATGTACCTGGCTTCTGTTGGCTTGGGCGCAAAACTGGATGAGGTGAAATGGGCGATCCTGCCGGGAGGAGCAGGTTATATCGGTGACGTGAGCTACTGGCTGGTTGACTCGGAGAAAGCGGCGCAAGTGATCGATGAGATTATAAGGGGTATAGACCGGGAGAGGAATTCAGAGGTCCGGGTAGCAGTGCAAAACGGATGTGGCGTTCCGGGTGCCGCGGATTACATTGCTTCTATCTTGAGAAGTTACGGTTTCAACGTGGTCAGCGTTGGGAACGCCGACAACTTCGACTACGATGAGACAAAGGTGTTGGCTCCCAAGGCGAAGCAGGATGTGCAGACTGAACTCTTGAAGAGTATGAGGGTAGCCGGCATTGAATCAAAGGGCTATACCTCTGACCAAGTTCCTGAAGAGTACGATGTTTTGGTTATCATCGGGAAAGACTTTAGAATGCCAAGATAGAGAAATAGAACACAACGGGAGGTTTGGTTTTTATAGATACGCCAGTTGTTGAAGTGAAAGAGCATACAAGAACCGGGAAGGATAGTACCAAGTGTTTGGCGGTGCAGGCGGCAAGATCTTTATACGATGCCAAGGGCATCGATGTTGTGATTTTGGATGTCGGAGAGCTCACTCTGATCGCTGACTTTTTCGTCATTGCGTCAGGTTCAAACCCCAGGCATGTGCAAGCCCTTGCTGACAGGGTGGTTTACTCTGAGGACATTGCGAGAAAACCCATGCATGTAGAAGGCTACGGGCTTGGGCATTGGGTGCTTTTGGATTACGGTGACGTTGTGGTGCACGTCTTCAGGGAAGAAGAACGTGATTTCTACGGCCTGGAAAGGCTATGGGGTGACGCTCCTCAGGTTGGACTTGAAGAAACGGGACATAGCGGCGACGCAGACGCAGAAGCAGGAGATCAAAAGTAGGCTGCGGTTTTGCTGTTTGCATAACTGCCTGTAACCATGGCGTTTGTTCCAGGCAAACTTGACTTTTGGAGAAAAACAAGTATGATATAGGATGTAGGCGGGGCCGTAGCTCAGTTGGGAGAGCGCCTGAATGGCATTCAGGAGGTCGTGGGTTCGATTCCCTTCGGCTCCACCAGTTTATTTTTTGGCAGTAGTTAACACTAAGAATCGCAACACGAAACCTGAGAAAAAACCGCAATTCAGGTGACAGTGTCCTCGTTATGAGCAGAAGCAGGTGCTGATAGGCCTGGATTTCTGCATAGAACGAGGGAGCATTGTTGGATACATCGGCCCAACGGGTCCGGCAAGTCAACCACACTAAAGATCCCCACAGGAATACTAGCGCCATCTTCCGGACGTGTGAGAGTCTGCGGACTTGACCCTGTGCCACAGAGACAATCTCTTGCTAGGCGCATTGGTGTGGTGTTTGGCAACCGTACGCAACTTATATGGGACATTTCGATGTGCGAATACCAGGTTGACCCAGCGCAAGCGCGGAACCATATTGAACATCTAATTGAGATGATGGAGTTGACCAGTTTCCAGAATCAAACTCCTCGGACTCTCAGTTTAGGGCAGCGCATAAGAGCGGACATAGCAGTCGCGCTCGTACATTCACCTGAACTGCTTCTCTTGGACGAGCCGACCATAGGGCTGGACACGCTTCTGAAGATTAAGCTCAGGGATATCATCAAGACCATCAACTCAGAATCAGGTACCACCATTCTATTGACAACGCACGACATGAACGATGTTGAAGTGCTGTGTTCAAGAATCTTCATACTCAACCGCGGGTCTATAGTGTTCGATGGCACAATGCAAGACATAAGAAGAAGGGTAAACAGTGAGATGGAGATGAGGTTGAGATTTTCTCGAATGTCTGCTTACGAGAATATCGGGTTGTTTCCTAAAGGTGTGCTGGACGCAGTGGTAGTTTCCCCTACCGAAGTGCGAGTTCGGTACCGAGGATCTGTCATTCCAACAAGCCAGGTCCTTCAGATGGCCGTCCAAGCCCCTGATCTTGAGGACTTGTCTGTCCGCAGTCCGACGATTGAGGAGGTCATTGCTGCTTGCTATTTCAGCAAAATAGGATTATAATTAGATTGCCGCCAATCGAGAAAAATTCTTGATTGGCGTATTTTTTAAAATAGTTATTGCCATATACCATATGTCAGAATCGCTGGGTATAGTATATGCATACCTGCCTGCCAACAGGTAGATGACTTGAGAACAAACAACCAGGCTAAGGCAATATCAATTATGAAAATCAGCTGCCAAGGAAGTTTCAGTACTATAGCAACGAAAATGAACAGAATGTCATTGTGAAGATTGAAAAGCTGAAATAGGGTGAGAATATGTCAAAGTCTGTAAAAACGCTATTGCCAGGGCTGGGTGTTATGTTCGGCTCCGGAGTGGGGACGCTGGCCTCGGCGTTGTTCAGCTTCCATTTAATAATCGGCATAATCGGCGGTGCTGCTGCGGGTTTACTGATCGGTCTTATTGCGCTAATGCCTTTTGATAAGAGAAACGGCGCAGAGTGGACTCTGAGTATGAAAAAGAAATGGACAAAGTATCTGAAGATTCTTCTTTGCACTTTTGTTATATGCACCATTGCATCGTATGGAGCGTGGCGGATGTGGTTTGATCCTTATCGTGGGACGGTAAGCACTTTCAAGCAATCCGAAAAGCTTGATACCTTTCTTGGCGGGAT